>JBAXWR010000380.1:0-6148 GCA_037128295.1 Mariniphaga sp. | reverse complement strand
TGTTTCAGGGACATTATATTTTGATTTTGTTGGGCGTAATGTTGCTGCTGACGATGATCATCTGGGGATTTGGTTCCAATATTTTCAAATTGTTGTTCACGCCCCCGATATCCATCGACGAAAGCAAGATACCACACATCAGTCCGTGGGAATCGCTCACACAGTATGTCCTGCTTGCAACATCAGTTTACCTTGCTTATAACCCACCGGCAGGGTTTGTGACATTGATCCAGGATGCGGTTAAACTAATTCAATAATCAGATGAAAAATATATCCATCCATAACAATCAGTCAATACCGTTAAACGATATTCCCGAGCTCAATTACAACGAGTTGCTCAACAATGCGATTAAGTTTCTATTAGAAAGGCCTGATCGTCATTGTGTCAATTATTTTGGGATGAATACGGAAGAAGGATTGAAGTTGATTTGTTGTATTGCCGATGATACTGAACATCAGATCTATCTATCATCTGCGATTGTTGAGGAAGGTTCCATCCTCCCCTCTTTTACAGCCAAAAACCATAACTTTGAAAAGTTTGAAAGGGAAATCCACGAGAACTTTGGGTTGGCTTACTCAGACCATCCCTGGTTAAAACCGTTAAGGTATTCCCAAAATCGTTTTGATGAAAATCAAACTATTGCGAATTATCCATTTTACAAAGTCGAAAGCGAAGAGTTGCACGAGGTCGGTGTTGGTCCTATCCATGCCGGGGTGATCGAACCTGGCCATTTCAGGTTTACCTGCAATGGGGAGCAAATCATGCACCTCGAAATCCAATTGGGCTATCAGCACCGTGGCATCGAACAACTGTTTTTGCAAAAGACAAAATTACTCGAACGCACCACCCTTGCCGAAAATATTGCAGGCGATACAACTGTTGGACATACGACAGCTTTTGTGAACCTTTGGGAAAGTTTATGTGATTATACTCCTGATCCTTCGCTTGATTATGCCCGTACTCTTGCCCTTGAAATAGAGCGGATTGCGATTCATACCGGTGACCTTGCAGCCATTTGTGCCGACATTGCCTACCAGCTTGGGAACTCGGTTTATGGAAGGTTGCGCACGCCGTTTGTCAACTTCTTACAGGAATGGGGAGGCAACCGGTTAGGGAAAGGGTTGATCCGTGCCGGAAAGATCAATTATCCTTTTTCGACAGGCTTGGCAATCAGGATGATCCAAATTTTAAAAGCTTACGAACCCGATTTTAACGAGATAACTGAAAAACTTTTCGCATTGCCAAGTACGCTTTCGCGGATGGAAAAGACCGGGGTCGTGACCTATAAGGAAGTACTTGAAATTGGTACAGTTGGGATGGCGGCTCGCATGAGCGGATTGAACCGCGATATCCGCAAATCGCATCCCTGCAACCTTTATGGATCTAAGATCATACATGAACCGATCATCAAAAGGCATGGCGATGTCTATTCAAGGGTACAGATCCGAAAGGAAGAGATCAAACAATCGATTGCTTACATCAAGAAACTGATTTCGCATGTCCCGGATTTTAAAAAACCTGAGAATGTCGTATTTACTCCAGGGAGTAATAAATTTGTTCTTTCACTTGTAGAGGGGTGGCGTGGCGAGATTTGCCATTGTGCGATTACAGATGAATCGGGCAATCTGGTTTTGTACAAAATCAAGGATCCGTCGCATCACAATTGGATGGCTTTGGCACAGTCGGTCCGCAACAACGACATTTCCGATTTTCCGATCTGCAACAAGAGTTTCAATCTCTCGTATTGTGGGCATGATCTGTAATTGGAAATTGGAAAATAGAAATTGGAAAATAGAAATTGGAATTTGAGGTTTGCAAACAACTGCGAAAATCTGCGGGATCAGCGGGAAAAGGGAATCCCCCTCGTTTGTAACGAGGGGTTGATGGTTTTTCGTTTGCAACGACATTGCAGTATTGACTTCCCCCTCGTTTGTAACGGCCAGCCCCGTTTTTTCGGGGAGGGGTTAATGGTTAGTCGTTTGTAACGACTTTATGAAACTAAAATTCAATTGTTTGTAATAAATTCTCTTTCAACGTCTCTTAAATAAACAGACATGTTAGACAACATCAAAATAATGTGGCACCAGGGGAAGCAGTTTATTCCCGACGTCACAACAGCAAAAGTCCCTGGCATCTTCAAGGGCCGCCCTGTCATTTCAAAAACAGTAGTCGATGAAGCCGCGCTGATCGACCTATGCCCAACAAAGGCGATTTCAGGTAGCCCTGTTTCCATCGATTTGGGGAAGTGTACCTTTTGTGGCGAATGTGCGATCCAATATCCAGAAAAGATCAGGTTTACAACTGATTACAAACTCTCTTCAAATGTCAGGGAACGTTTGATCATCCAGGAAGGTGACGAAAACCCTATTTTGGTCGATCCCGATAAAATCCGTAAAGAGATCCACCGTTTATTTGGTGGTTCCTTAAAACTGCGTCAGGTCTCAGCAGGTGGCGACAATAGTTGTGAGTGGGAATTGAATGCCTCGAACAACGTACAGTTCGATGTGAGCCGTTTTGGGATCGACTTTGTGGCCTCGCCGCGCCATGCCGATGGGATCGTGATCACAGGCCCCATTTCGGTCAATATGGCCGAACCGTTGGAACGTTGCTACCAAGCAGTTCCCAATCCGAAGATCATCATCCTTGCCGGTATCGATGCCATCAGCGGCGGGATCTTTACCGACAGTCCTGCCCTGAACCGCGAATTCCTCTCGAAATACCCCATCGATCTTTACATTCCCGGAAACCCCATTCATCCACTGACGTTTATCAATGGGGTGTTGAGTTTGTTGCAGAAAACCTAAAATTGCCAGAATTGGCTAACCAAGGAACTTTGATTTTGGTGAAAAATTCGGTATATTTGATTTGAATAATTTTTACTCCGGATGAAAGAGGAATTGACAAAACAGGACATACTGGAATTGCTTGATCGCCAGGCCAAGGAATTTCATCAATACAGAATGGAATCCGATAGGCTTTTCCATCAGGGAATCGAGGAAAGCCGTAAAGAGTTTGACGAAAGTTTTAAAAAGAGCCGGGCTGAATTTGACAAGCGGCTTGGTGAACTCGCCGGTACATGGGGAAAGTTTGTCACTGAAATGGTAAAACCAAGGATCATTGAGTTATTTAAAGAAAAGGGAATCGAAATCAGGACTACATTGCAGAATGTTACTGGATTAGTTGGCAACGATAGATTCTATGAAATTGATTTATTGTTGATTAACAAAGATATTGCTGTTGCTGTCGAAATAAAGAGTTCCCTGAGTGTTGAAGATGTGAAGGAACATCTGGAACGGTTGGAAAAGATTCAAAAGGTGTCACCGGAGAGGATTAATTTTAGTGGAGTGACACTTTATGGTGCCGTTGCAGGAATGATTGTCGAAAGTGGCGCAGACCGGTATGCTTACCAGAATGGATTATTTGTGTTGCGCCAAAAAGGGAACCTTGTAGAAATCGCCAATGATCCTAAATTTGTCCCCAAAGAGTGGAAGGTTGAATACTAACTATTTCGTTGTTATGGATTTGTATTCAAGCTTTGGATTGCAAAAGTTTCTCAGGAATAAAAAAGTAGAACAATTCGAGCAAACATTGAAACCAATGAGTATCGAACAATTTAATCTGGAAATTGACCAGTCGATGAAAGATTCGGATGAAGGTCGGATTATTTCTGCCAAGGATTTGAAGTATAAATATATCGTATTATACTGATTATTTTAGTAAACGGATTTATCAAGAAAACCCAGAAAACTCCAAAGACTGAAATTGAACTTGCAGAAAAACTCAAAAAACAATACTTCGATGAAAAAGAAAAGTAATAACCTGTCATCATTTGCTGATCATCTTGATTCTGAATATGGGAAACGTGGAACCGAAACCCGGGAAAAGTATGAAGAGGGTTATGAATCATTCAAACTGGGTGTTATGCTCCAGGAACTCAGAAAAGAGCATGGGATGACACAAGAGCAGTTGGCCGAAAAGTGTGGCACAACAAAGACCTATATTTCCCGTATTGAGAATGATGCAAGCGACATACGGCTTTCAACATTGATGAGAATTATACGTGAAGGATTTGGAAGACACCTAAGCTTAAGTGTTGACCTCTAAAAACAAGTTCCGATACTGTAATGGCGTATGTTCAGTGAATGCTTTAAATGTTTTGTTGAAATAGGAGATATTTCCAAAACCACATTCAAAACAAATTTCGGTTACCGATTTTTCAGAGTTCCGGAGTAAATGACAAGCTTGATGGATCCTGAATTCTGTAACTATCTCCACCAGTGTTTTTCGGGTTACATTCTTAATATACCGGCAAAAAGCAGTAGGAGTCAGATTCGCAATTTGGGCTATTTCTTTAAGGCTGACTTCCTGTTGATAATTCCTGATCAGATAGCCAAAAACCTTTTGAAAACGTTCCGTTTCAGCAGGTGATGTTGTAATCCCTGTAAACTGACTATCAATAATTTCAAGTTCAGATGAAGCTGATAGAGTATGTAATATTTCAAAAAAGAGCGACAGTTTCTGAAAACCTTCAACTGCGGTTAGTTTCTCCATTTTGCTGATGATGAATTGCCTGGTTTCCCCTTTGATCAGGAACCCTGATTTGCAAAGTCCAAACAACCTGTTGATTCCCCTTAATTCAGGCAATTCCCAAAATGTTTCTCCGGCAAAGTTTTGTCTAAACTGTATTACAGTTGCCTGTACATTTTCACCATCAGACTGATTTTCACTGACCCAGCAATGCGGCACATTGGCCCCAATGAGCACAAGATCATCAGTCTCAAAGTCCGATACATTTCCTCCAATAAACCTTCTCCCGAATCCTTTTCGGATCCAGGTCAATTCCAATTCCGGATGAAAATGGTAAGGACCATCGAATTGCTTCATTTCCAACTGAAGGGTAGAAAAAGAGCTTTCAATTTTTGGCGTTACCTGTTCAAAAACGGCTTTCACTTGGTCTTTATTATCAGAATTACTACTTATTGATTAAATACATGGTAATATTACACATATTCTTGTTAATTCTAACAAATAGGTACGCTTAAAAATTGAGGAAATTTGCAATGAAATAAACTGGTTACAAATGAAGAATTTTCTTTTTGTTCTTTTTATCACGCTTGGCATCCAACTGCATGGTCAAACCAACGCGCAATACGTCAATGTGTTTATAGGAACCGACGGAACGGGGCATACATTTCCCGGGCCATCCATGCCATTCGGGATGGTTCAGCCCGGGCTCGACAACCGCGAACAAGGGTGGGACTATACCAGTGGATATCAGTTTAGCGACAGCCTACTACTTGGTTTTTCACAGACCCGCTTCAGCGGAACCGGAATCAGTGAAATGGGTGATATTCTGTTGTTACCTTTTGATGATCAACATGATAAAAGTCTAAAGAATAGGTATTTTAAAGATTCCGAAAAGGCCAGTGTTGGTTATTATTCCCTTGTAAAAAAAGATGGGGTAAAAGTCGAACTGACCTGTTCCGAACGGGTGGCGTTTCACCGTTATTCTTTCCCAACCCGGGATGCCAATGTATTGGCTAGTTTTCAACATGGGCTTCGTTTCCTTACCGACAGTCTGGTTCTGGACTCCGAAATTAAATTAGAAGGTAATCAATCGATTTCAGGCTATTGTCATACAAAAAATTGGGTGGATAGGAAGTATTATTTCGTTCTGAAGTTTGACCAACCATTTACCCGGTCAATCGAACTTCCCAAAATCAGGAAAGAGAATGCTCCAAAATACCAGTTGAATTTCCATCTTGACGACTCAAAAGTGCTTCAGGCTAAAATCGCAATGTCAACCGTTAGTGTGGAAGGCGCAAAACTCAATCTGCAAACCGAAATACCGGGCTGGGATTTCGATCAGATCAGGCAAAAGGCCGAAAAAGTCTGGGACAATTACCTGAACCGGATAGATATTGAGGCAGATGCCAAACAGAAAGAGATATTCTATACTTCGCTCTATCACTTCTTTTTGCAGCCATCGAACATTGCTGATGTGGATGGGAAATACCGCGGTGCCGATGACAAAATCGGGCTTTCACTGCACAAAGAGTATTACTCAACGCTTTCAATCTGGGACATCTATCGTGGAGCATTTCCTTTGCTCGAAATCATTGCCCCCGAAAGAATTAACGGTATCAT
>JBAXWR010000038.1:0-38838 GCA_037128295.1 Mariniphaga sp. | reverse complement strand
GTAGTAGTATGTGGAGCTAGTTTCAGTGATCGAAATCGGCGATAGCTACCCAAACAATTTTTTGCTTTATTTACCAGATGGTAAACTTGGTTTCAGTGATCGAAATCGGCGATAGCTACCCAAACTTTATTGGTTTTATTATTCTTACTCAACCAATACGTTTCAGTGATCGAAATCGGCGATAGCTACCCAAACAAGACGCACAAGCTGTGGTAGTAGTATGTGGAGCTAGTTTCAGTGATCGAAATCGGCGATAGCTACCCAAACCTTGGCTTTTTTGTTTTCATGATAGTTTTATTGGTTTCAGTGATCGAAATCGGCGATAGCTACCCAAACCTTATATGGGCGAAGATATTAAATTCATTTTAAGGTTTCAGTGATCGAAATCGGCGATAGCTACCCAAACAAAATTTTACCGGAAAAAAGTTGTAGGATGTCGAGTTTCAGTGATCGAAATCGGCGATAGCTACCCAAACTTGTGGGTTGTTAATTGTACTTCCTTATGTGGAAGGTTTCAGTGATCGAAATCGGCGATAGCTACCCAAACCTAATTATTGTTGGTGTTGCTGAGGTTCCGTTAAATGTTTCAGTGATCGAAATCGGCGATAGCTACCCAAACTTTTTGGAATTCTTGGCAAAACAAATGTGACTGTTTCAGTGATCGAAATCGGCGATAGCTACCCAAACCTCTTTATATTCATGAAAAGTATCAAATTCCAAAAAGTTTCAGTGATCGAAATCGGCGATAGCTACCCAAACCGCTACATTAAACAAAGTTGGATGAGTGAAGTTGGTTTCAGTGATCGAAATCGGCGATAGCTACCCAAACCACTTGTTTGGAATCCGACATGGGGCCCAGGGCGTTTCAGTGATCGAAATCGGCGATAGCTACCCAAACAAAGGATTCGTGTTTAAAGATAATCACAGTATTCGTTTCAGTGATCGAAATCGGCGATAGCTACCCAAACTTCAAGTTTAATTGTTTCATGGTGTGACAATGATGAAGGTTTCAGTGATCGAAATCGGCGATAGCTACCCAAACAGAAAGAAAAAGTTGGTAATTCAATGTCAACAACGGTTTCAGTGATCGAAATCGGCGATAGCTACCCAAACCCGAATATTTTTGCGGAATATCTTTTATGTATAGAGTTTCAGTGATCGAAATCGGCGATAGCTACCCAAACAAAGAAATCGGCTGTATTGAAATCAATCGAATCGGGTTTCAGTGATCGAAATCGGCGATAGCTACCCAAACCAGAAAGCCTTTACTCTGAAAGTTCTTATTTTTGTTTCAGTGATCGAAATCGGCGATAGCTACCCAAACACAAAGATAGACGAAAATCATTACTGTACAACGGTTTCAAAAGTTATTTTTCGGGAGCAAAACGCCATTATTCTGCATCTTGCCCCGTTTTTGCCCTTTTCTGTTTCAGTCGTTTAAATCATAGGAAAAGGGTCTTTTTTTCGCCCAACCAATAATCCAATTCCCTGGGCTTCCGGCCCGTTACCGTGCGCATCTTTTTTACGTCAGCCTGCGCAACGGGCAAAATATACAACAACGAGCCCGCCGCACAATCGGCGGTCATCAACTTTACAAGCTTCTCTTTTAGCTCCGGCTGCTTCGACGGATCGGCCCATCCAAGCCAAACCGAATAGTTTACCCTCTCCATGCCGCTCCTTTCGAGGATCTTTGCAACCTTTTGGAGCGTACGCGGATGCGTAATGTCGTACATCACAAGAAAATATCCTGTCCCGGTTTTCATAAGCCAATCGTTTGTTTCTCGAACCCCCTCATCCGTTCGGCAAGCTGCCTCGTACTTGTGAGGATATGGTTCAAAAGGGTTGTCTTTGTTTTGTTGTAAAGCATTGTCTTGTGCAGCTTTTCGTTGAACAGGCCGATCAGTATTTTTCGGCCTGGACGCGTAATCCTCTTTAACCCATCTTTGTCGGTTTCCATCATCTCTGTCAGTTTGCTGGTCAGCACCTCTTCGATCAAAAGCCTGTCGATAACGGGCCTGAAGGGTTCCATCAGGTCGAAAACCAACGAAGGGAGCTTGTAACCGTCGCGGTGCATCACTCCCAAAGCTGGGTCGAGGCCAATGCTCAAAATAGCCGACTCGACATGGTTGCGCAACATCCCGTACAGGTAATTGATGTACGGGTTGAACACATCGATCGGGTTTTGCTTGGTCCGTAAAGAGAAACAGAACGGTTCGGGCAACTTCCGGCCAATCAGTTGCCAGTAGTTTTTGGCTACTGAGGCTTCGTAATACCTGATTTTCAACAGGCAGTCAGGATTCGCGGTTTCGAGCGAAGCCAACGCTGCAACCGAACGTTCGATCTCGGCAATTGCCGCTTCGGTTTCGAGCGGCGACCCCTCCTTGCGGTCGGCCAAAAAGCGGATATTCGCCAACTGACAATCGAGTTTCAATCCGATTGTCACCTTCATCCATTCGTATCCTTTGCTGCTGCGCGTAAAACCGTATTGGTCGCGCCGCAAGGCCGAAGTGTTCAAAAAACGGGGCGACCACAACCGTGCCTCCGGCTTTCCACAACCGTTGCAGATCACCAATGCGATTTCGCTTGTCGCGGCAAGCAAAATGGCAGGCGACGATATGCGGCAAGCCGAAGTGACCAGGATGCTTGTGATCCTGTCGGGGTGGACCATCCGTTTTTCCTTGCCCGATGCGATCAGGAAACAACCGTTCCTTACGCTCAGGCTTAATCCATAGGTGTCGAGTACGATCTGCATGGCTAACTTGTAAAATATTCGTAACCCGAATACCGCCAACTAATGCTCTGTTCCTGAGGTTCAAACTCTTCGCTTTCCTTGAACTGGTTGTAGAGCGCACCGTAAACAGGGCTTTCGCCACCATAAACGGCTTTTACAAAAGCAAGCCTTCCCGCCAGGATCTGTTTCAGTTTATCGATCCATTCGAGCACCTTGTAATCGGGATAGAGGAACGCAAATTCCTTGACAGATTTCAGTTTGTCGAATTCGCATTTTAAATCGACAAGGTACTCTTCGGGGAGCGATATCTTTTTGCCAACGATCAACCCTGTTACCTCTTTGGGATCGTCGGGGCCATACCACTTGATCTTTTTGTTGTTTGGCACAAAGTGGTGCATCCAAAGCATGTCCCTGATCATGTCGAAGTGTCCTTGTTTTAAGGGGTAGTTCGACGAAAACGAAAGGTCATCGACAAACCGCGTGTAAACGATCTTCTGAGCCATCGCCCATCGGCTGATTTCATTGTCGAGGTCGATGGTGGCAAAATTCGACAATGCCGGCGATGTTGGGCTTCCCATCGGCAAACGCCCATTGTAGCAAACCATTTTCGACAATAAGTTCACTGTTTCGGTATCGAAGGCAAAGAAGCGGTCGTCGGCAAAAATTTCCTGAGTTTTTTGTTCGGTTACCTGATAGAAAAAACTTTCAAGGTCGATGTTCAGCAGGTACTTTTTGCCGAGGTGACGGGAAGCATTGGTAAAAATAGTCCGTTTGTCGGGGTTGTTCGAGACCGATCGGATGTACCCATGCGATGCATTGGTACGGTGGTCGGAGTAAACCCATTGCAGCCCGTCGGACAAACGGTCGAGCAGGTTTCGCAAAACGCCGGTGGGTGCCTCGATGGTCCTTTTCTCGACCTTTCCGGGTTTTGGAATCTGAAAAACAAGGTAATTCTCCTGAGGCTGGAGCGACCTCAGTTCCCTGGCACCTGTACCAAGGAACGAGGCCAATTGTTCAACTGTTTTTAATTTGGCAAGCATAATATTGAATTTTAGGGGTTTGAAAGAAAGGGGGAATTTAAATTTACCCTACAAACGCTGACAGGACGGATGACGATAGGATTCAAATTTCCTCTACAAACGCTGACAGGACGGACAACGATAGGATTTAAATTTCCTCTACAAACGCTGACAGGACGTCCGACTTTATGATCCCAAATCACCAACAAACATTGAGAGGTCGGACGACGCTGTCAGGTTTGTAGCGTTGGATTAGGAATACGATCAATATTGAAATGCTGTCAGGGCGGACCTGCGTGTCCGCCCTGACAGCATTGGTTTAGGAAATGCCAAACAACCTAGATCGCGTATTGATGTATCTGATTGTATTTCAATTAAATTATAGGAGTACCCTAAACCTTATTTCCCTTTTTCCCCAACCTTAGTAGTACCCGACAAACACTCTAACAAGGCGGCGCAATCAGAAAAATCGAAAAAGATCAATCGATTCCTACGCCGCAAAGCACAAAGTTTGTCAATGGGAGTTTTTCAAAAAAGATCAACTTTTTAATCCAATCGATATTACCAAATTGCGCCACAGACTATTAAGAGAGTTGCCCCTTCCGTCCGGGTTTACATTTGCACTTTTCCGAACATTTGATCGCGGACGGATGTCGCCCACCATTCCTCTTCCCTGGGTTGCGCGGTCCAATGGTCTTTTGAGCTCTGTAATGGCTTCTGCTCTGGACCGCTTACCCAGGGTTATTCAGGTTTATCCCCGGTGGGGATTTGGCCTTGTGAGGTTTTTGTGAAAAATTAGTGATAGCCTCACTTTGAGTGAGACTATCACTATCTGACCTTGCGACAATCCATCGATTCTATCTGTTTGTATATGTTAAAGATAAGATACAATGAACAGGGTGGGTCGCGGCAATCCGTAGATTCCTAACTGTGTTGATATATTTACATTTTAAAAAAAAGATCATGGAAAACGTCGCGGCAATCCGTAGATTCCTAACTGTGTGGATTAAAACTTTAAAAGTGGGAAAAAAATTAAAAAAAGCGTCGCGGCAATCCGTAGATTCCTAACTGTGTGGATATCTTTATGTCATGAAAAAGTTGCTGAAAAAGTCGCGGCAATCCGTAGATTCCTAACTGTGTGGATTTAAAAATTGTAGAAGAATGAATAAACAATTAACGTCGCGGCAATCCGTAGATTCCTAACTGTGTGGATATTCATCAATTATTATAAACAATTAAATAATTGTCGCGGCAATCCGTAGATTCCTAACTGTGTGGATTAACAATTATAAATATTTTGAAATGAAAAATTTTGTCGCGGCAATCCGTAGATTCCTAACTGTGTGGATAACAGGAAAACTACCAGAGACTGGAAAAATTACTGTCGCGGCAATCCGTAGATTCCTAACTGTGTGGATTCTTTTATAATTTTAGTATTCACCTTTAAATTTTACGTCGCGGCAATCCGTAGATTCCTAACTGTGTGGATTAATTCATTTTATAATTATGAACAATTTAGCCGTCACGGCAATCCATAGATTCCTAACTGTGTGGATAAACTTAATAAATTATAAGAAAATGAAAGTAGAAGGTCGCGGCAATCCGTAGATTCCTAACTGCGTGGATCCGTTCTTTAATAATTATGTATCATGAAAAAGTTTAAGGTCGCGGCAATCCGTAGATTCCTAACTGTGTGGATATTATAATATATATGGAAAATGAAATTGTGATTGTCGCGGCAATCCGTAGATTCCTAACTGTGTGGATAAAAAAATTTGAAATGAAGATAATTATTTTGCGTCGCGGCAATCCGTAGATTCCTAACTGTGTGGATGCAAACGTTCTTATCCTCTATGCAAATGGAGGTTCGTCGCGGCAATCCGTAGATTCCTAACTGTGTGGATATCATTAAAAATTAACGCTATGAAAGCAAGTACGTCGCGGCAATCCGTAGATTCCTAACTGTGTGGATTAAAATTTAGGAGGATTAATTATGGTTGATCTTAACGTCGCGGCAATCCGTAGATTCCTAACTGTGTGGATTTTAAATCTTTATAAAAACAGTGGTCCCGAGTCGTCGCGGCAATCCGTAGATTCCTAACTGTGTGGATTTTAACTCATAGTATGTATTTATAAATTTAATTCAAAGTCGCGGCAATCCGTAGATTCCTAACTGTGTGGATATTAACAATAAAAAGAAAAAAAATGAATAAATTGTCGCGGCAATCCGTAGATTCCTAACTGTGTGGATTTATTCGTTAAGATAATGGCATACCAAGTTTTGTCGCGGCAATCCGTAGATTCCTAACTGTGTGGATTAAATTTTATAAATATGAAAGAAATAATACTTTTTGTCGCGGTAATCCGTAGATTCCTAACTGTGTGGATAATCTTTATTATTGTCATGAAAAATTTTCTTAAAAGTCGCGGCAATCCGTAGATTCCTAACTGTGTGGATTTAATAAAATCTAAAAAACGATGGTAATGAATGATGTCGCGGCAATCCGTAGATTCCTAACTGTGTGGATAAAAAAATTCACATTAAAATTAAAGAATATGGCAACGTCGCGGCAATCCGTAGATTCCTAACTGTGTGGATAATTTTCACAAAATAAATATAGAAAAAAATGAGAGGTCGCGGCAATCCGTAGATTCCTAACTGTGTGGATAAATTCAGCAAAAAAAATAACGATGAAAAAACGTCGCGGCAATCCGTAGATTCCTAACTGTGTGGATATAAAATTATTAGTAATTTAAAAAGTAGATTATCGTCGCGGCAATCCGTAGATTCCTAACTGTGTGGATTCTTACTAATATTAAAATCAGATGCGAATGAAAACGTCGCGGCAATCCGTAGATTCCTAACTGTGTGGATTTTTAATATGAAAACACTATCAAAATTTTGGTGGAGGTCGCGGCAATCCGTAGATTCCTAACTGTGTGGATACTAAAAAATATTTGCCAATGAAAATTTTTCTTTTTGTCGCGGCAATCCGTAGATTCCTAACTGTGTGGATATTATATTTAATTTCAAGATATGAAAACAAAGAGGGTCGCGGCAATCCGTAGATTCCTAACTGTGTGGATCTTAAATTTAATTTCGAGCTATGAAAACAAAGAGGGTCGCGGCAATCCGTAGATTCCTAACTGTGTGGATAATTGATCATTAATAATATAGTTATGGAAAACGAGGTCGCGGCAATCCGTAGATTCCTAACTGTGTGGATTAATATTTTAAAGATGAAACCAGTTGAATACTATCTGTCGCGGCAATCCGTAGATTCCTAACTGTGTGGATGATCGCTAATATTTTAATAAAAAAGTATAGTTTTGTCGCGGCAATCCGTAGATTCCTAACTGTGTGGATAACAATTTAATTATATATGAGATGAAGAAAAGTTTTGTCGCGGCAATCCGTAGATTCCTAACTGTGTGGATCAATTCAATATTTAAAACAAATTTTATGAGAACGTCGCGGCAATCCGTAGATTCCTAACTGTGTGGATAACCTAATCCTCAGCATCTTACAAAAAATTCTGTTACATATTTCCTTCGCAAAAACCTATATAATCAATTCATATTCACACCCTTTATCAGAACTTCGCCTGGCAATTTCGAAAATATCCGCCAAAATTGGACCATCCTGCCCCGCATCTATTTCGAAATTATAGCCATTGTACATTAAACCAATCACTTATAATGTCCTTGCAAGTTCGCAACAAAAACAATAAACCCATTTTACCACCTATTTTCGAACTTTCGGGTTTCTCAATTATTTCAAAGAACAGATATTCAATACCTTATAAAAACAGAAAAAACCTTTATTTCGCAAGGGAAATACAACCTGTACTTTTCAGTGCCGTTTGCGAAAATTCAATGTCAAACTACTTACTGCCATTTCCCGCTTATTTATAACAAACTACTGAATATCTGTATTTTGTAATAATTATCAATTGTTCGCAAGTGGTTTTCATACCCAAACGATTTCAGACCGAAAACCCAATTGCCTACCAAATACTTCACGTTTACCAACGCATGACTTGCAAAGATAATAATACAAAATACAATCTGTCGAGGGAT
The DNA here is from genome assembly GCA_037128295.1 of Mariniphaga sp. GTDB lineage: Bacteria > Bacteroidota > Bacteroidia > Bacteroidales > Prolixibacteraceae > JAAFHB01. The sequence continues at coordinate 31,008 of JBAXWR010000038.1, read as the reverse complement.
CGGCAATTTTGTTCAGCCTTTTTTGCATTGTTTTCATCTGGCTTTCGGTCAAAACACATTCGAAAACGCTGAAATTGCTCCTCACCCCATATGTTTCAAGTGTTTTGGCGATCTTCAACCTGCGTTTGTTATCGCCAATATCGTAAGCTACAATGATAAACTGTTTCATCTTCTACCATTTGCGAATGTAAGGTTTGTATTTATTGGTTTCCCCGTCGAAGTACTTTGCAAGCGAAACTGCCTGGTAATGAATGATCTCGAATAGCCTCAATTCACGGTGCCTGAACTTTTCGATTGTGTTGAGCCTTTCGATCACCTTTGTTGCAACCAATTTCTTGGTGCGTTCGTCGAGCTGGCCATCGGTTACTTTAAGGTCCTTGCTCTTGGTGATGATGGCCAGAACGACCCTATCGACGGTTTGCTGCCTGAATTCTTCAATAAAGTCGTAAACCAACGAAGGGCGGTTGTTTTCGGGTTTATGGAGGTAGCTCAAATTGGGGTTCAGCCGCGCCCGGATAATCGCTTCAGAAACCCGTGAATAGAGAATACCGTACCCATAGTTCAACATACAGTTTACCAGATCGGTAGCACCTTGCCTTTCGCGGTTCGCAAAAGGGACGTGGGTAACGATAAGGTTAGAAATGGCTTCCCAGTACCTGGCCGAAGCCTGTCCTTCGATCCCAAATAGGCTTTGGCGGAAAGAGTCTAGATCCTCGTGTTTAAGCTCCAATGCCGATGTGGCATGTTGTTTCAAAGTTACAATGGCCATTTCAAAATTTTCGGCAAAAGCTTTGTTCCGTGTAAGGTAATATTTACCATAGTACTTTAGCAAATTGGTCTGGTTGACAATCTTTCCCCAAACAAACATGCGCACCAAATGGAAACATTTGCCGTTGTTGTAGGCTTCCAACTGCCCGATTCCGGTTTGTGCATCGTAGAAAACCGGACTGTTGAGCATGGCATAGGGCATCCCGTCGCGCCGCAAAAAATCGATTGAGATTTTAAATTCAGCACATGCTTCAACCACATTTGAGGAGAACCCTATTCCATCGCTCAAAATGGTTACATTTTTAAGGTTGAGCAACGGCACTTCCTGCACCACCAATCCCCCTTTCTTCACAATCAGTTTATTCTCCCGCTTGCCCACAATCAAGCCCGGTGTTGAAAGGACAAGGTTGAACCCATCGGCTTCCAGTTTCTGGTATTCGTGCCTGCGTTTGGTGACCGCTTTTTCGCTTTTTACTGGTGGCATTTGCGGTTTTAACCCTATCGGTGATTTCCCTTTTGTCAAAGGATCTGAAAAGATCCCTTTCACATAGTCGGCCCGCTGGAAATTGTGTTTTTGGCTGTAAAATTCGAGTTGCTGTACTTCGCCAATTATTTCCGACTGTTTATTTTTGCCAGGTTTCAATTCATCGGCCTTGACCCTGAGTATCGCAAGCAGTTCATCGTCCAATTTCGACAAGGTTTCCTGCGGCAGGAGTTTGCAATAGAAATTGCTGATCCCTTGCATCACCTCTTTCAATTTTTTTGTGATAAACTCATTTCCAATCCTTGAGGCGGTGTTCATTTTGGAAACTAACCTATTGAACTTTCGTTCCGACAACGAAAGCTGGCCGTCTTTGAAAAAGATCCCGAGAAATTCAAACCCTTCGGTTATAGGAATTATTTCTGTTCCTTCGTTCAATTCGAGCTGCAGGAATTTCGAGATCAGGTCAACAGCCTCATTAAGTGCCCATTTCGCTTCGCTTTCGTTCTTTCCGAGTATCACAAAGTCATCGGCATAGCGCACGAAGCCATATTTCTTTGTCACCATCAGCTTGTCCAATGGGTGGAGGTAGAAATTTGCCAAAATAGGGGAAACTACGCCACCCTGCGGTATCCCCTTCTTCGTTTCCTTCCAGGTATTGTGTTTGTTGACCCGCCCCATCGTGACAAACATCTTGATCAATTCGGTAATTGCGGCACTTTTCAGAAATGCGCCCAATCGCCTGAACAGCAATTCGTGGGGTATCGAATCAAAAAAATTGTCGATGTCGCAGGAAGCCAACCATGTGTAATGTTCATGGTTGATCAGGTGCTGCACTTTATTGATTGCTTTTACTGCACCCATGTGGTTACGGTATCCGTAACTGACTTTCAGAAAATCGCGTTCAAAAATGGGGGTTATCAATTGACTGACTGCAGTCTGAAGGATTTTGTCGTTTACGGTAAGCAGTCCAAGCCTGCGCTTTTCGGTAATGTTCTTTGGGATAAAAACTTCTTTGTAAGGTTGCTGGATGTATTTTCCACTTTTCAACAATGCCAGAAGATCGTCAAGGTTTTTATCGATGGCAATGGCATATTCCTCGACCGTTTTTCGGTCAACGCCACCTGTCGTGTTTTTCTCTTTCACATGTTGCCAGGCCAAATAAAGTGCTTCCTTAGTGCAAAGCTTCTGAAAAAGTGGATCTTCCACGCCTATTTTATATTGTTATATGTTGTTAATGATTGTATTATGGTTCGACTCTGTATTTCCCAAGTCCAAATGTGGCGGTAGAACCGGCATGAAGCCATGTGCCCAGATGGAGCAGGTTTGTCCATGGTGCCAGATCGCCCCCATAGGTGATTTCCCCCAGATGGCCATCAAAATACATGTTTTTTCCCTTTGTGCCGGAGTATCGGGTCCAATCTTTCCATTCCAATTGATGAGATTGGATGTTCACTTTCCCCTCAAGGTCAAAAGCATGGTTGGTGTCCACCCATTCGGTTCCACAGTACAGATGCGCCAGAAGTGCCATCCGTCTTGCAAGATTTTCGATCACCATTTCGAATGGAGGAGGATTTTTAAACGGTTTTTGTGCTTTCAGGAACCTGACGGGATGCTGAAATTCAATTTTGACACTGTTGCCAATTGTTGGGACAAGCAATTTTGCCAACGAAATTTCGGTTGGCAATCCATACACCTTCAATGGGGAGTATCCTGTTTCAGGAGAGAAATGGTCAATTCCGGTCACTTTGAATTTTGAAAATGCAGAACCGATGCCGAGTTCGCCCATCACCTGGAAAACGCGGATCAGGGTGGGCAACAGATCAATGGAGTTGCCAATCAACACAATTTCAAAGTAAAATTCATTTCCTGCTGCAATACAGGTCTCTTTCCCCGGCATGGGGATGATAAGATATGGACGGGGAGGGTGGGTATATTTGCCATAAAGATGATGACCGGACCTTAAAGGGGTTTCGAATAATGCTGCAAACTTGCAATCGTATTGTAACTTGCAACGTTCACATTTTAATTTTGGGTAGCGGCAAACCTCATGTCTGAAGGCATCGCCCAGGCATCCACGAAAAGCCGAACCTTTGTATTCCGACAGATAGATGTCTTCCAACGCTTCAAAGCTGATCTTTAGCTTGTAAAACTTAATTTGACGGATTACATTGTCGAGCGATTCTTTGATATTTATAGTTTCCATTTCAGTTTTTATTTAGTTCAACGTCAACGGAATAAATTCCGTTGTTACAATATGGGTCGTGCTTATGGCACTTTGAGGTCATGTACACCAGTAAAACACGGTATTCCATCATATTGGTGAGTTGGTTAACCTCGTCTGTGCGTTATCGCACCCTTTTGCTGCGATAGCACAACCATTAGGAGCGTTATCGCATTATTTAAGTACGAAATTGCACCTTTTTGCTTGGTTACTACATCCTTTTGCTTCGGTAACGCACTTCTTTGTTTCAGTGCCGCTCCATTTTGCTGCGGTTGTTGTATTCATGGATGCGATAACGCAACCAAATGTTGTACAACATTTCGTATTGCTTTTAATGAATGTTCAATGAACGTTGGAAAAGCAGTCCTTTGTCCCGGAAAGGGCTGCTTTTGGCGTATCCGGTCTTTATTTGGCCGGTTCGGAGGGGGCTGCCGGTGCCTGCTTGTAGAGTTTACCAAGCTCATCGACAACAGTTTGCATGCCGGGTTCTTTCATTTTCAGCGCCATCTTGGCTTTCATATAAATGAACCTTGCAATTTCGTAGGATTCGGCACCGGACAATTGTTTGGTGTCGCGTACCATCTCGACCATTTGTAGAAGTTCTTTCTCAATTGTCGAGAGAGTCGAATAGAGGTCGAGGTCGTGCATGCCGGCCAGGACCATTTCGGTACCGGGATTGATTGCATTGTTTCGCGAAGCATAATCATAGGCTTTTTGGGTAAATGGTTTACGCCCATCGTCCAACATCTGCAAGGCTTTTCGATCGGTATCGGAAAGTTTGATCAAAAAGGGCATCAGAGTCTTTAATGCAGAAACACCCTGAAGGATCTGATCCTTTGTTTCGGGTGTGAGTACAACATTGATGCGATTGTCCATAATATTAAATTTTAACGATTATTAAACTGGACTATATTCAGGCCATATCTGGGCATGTGGTGGTGAATCGGAAGATATCTATGTTTTAAATTGTCCATACCCAACATTGGTTTTGGCACCGATGCCAAGGTCGAGCAGGATTTGTTTGAAAAGCTCTTTTTTTATCGCGGAAGTAAAAATAACACCGTCCATGATCTTCGTTTCAAACAGCCGGAAACCAAAAGTAAATTCTATCGCTGACCTGACTTTTAAAAACCTGACCGGATTGGGATTCGTAAACGGGCTTAATTCTGCTTTTTTGTTTTGATGACAGGTAATATAGTCATCGGCGAGAAAAAAAACGTTTTCGTTTTCATTTCCAGAGATAAATGCATCGAAAAACACATTGGTTTTGTATTCGTTAATTGGGTCTCCATTTGAATAGGGCTTCCCTTCAAAAATCTGGTTTTCGAGATTTTCCCAACTGGTATGTTCAATAATTTGAATTAGGTGATCCTTTAATCCCCCTGGATTAGCATCCAAACCGTTATCCATTCCAATCAACTCTTTAGGGTACGATTTTTCTGTGGATGGCTGATCTATTGCTTTAACCCAATCTTCAAGAATGGATTTTGGGTAACTGTTGTGTCGAAACGCACTCCGCAAAGTCCCTTTCACTGAAGAACCTGGTATATAAGGCAATCCCGTTGTATGGTCGAACGAAAAACCAAGCTTAAATTCATTTTCAAAACCAAGTTCGTGTTCGTATCCTATGCCGCACACAAGTCCCGGATAAATCGTTTTAACCTTAAACTGTTCATTAAAGCCAATGGTTCCAAAGCTGTTTTCAGAGACTTCCGAATAGTTTTCCCATATTGATTCCAATGCTGGTTTGTATTCGCGTTGCAGCCATATGGCAAATTCTTTTTTGGGTTCATTTGGCTTTTCCTTTAGCCGTGAATGATAGTGGCTAAAAAATGTACGGTAATACCAAAGGCCAATGTTACCAATCAAAAAAGGAACCGCATTATCGGTGGGATCAACTTCTGGTTTGACATTAATTGTCTCTGAATTTGTAGGAATTATTTCATTCCTCTTCTTGATGGTCGCCATCTTTTGGTTCCTCCGTTATTGGTTGTTTTTCCGGTTCATCGTTATCAGGATTATCAATAAATAGCCGTAAGGCCAGCTTCATCGCTATTGTTGCATCGATAATTTGCCTTTGAAGCATTTTATCAGAGGGATTGTTGCGAACTTCCGTCAATAAATCCTGTTCAGCAGGTAAAACACTACCTTGTTCTAATCTGATGATCCGTAATAAGTATCGCATTAAATTTTTTTTCGACACTTTTGAAGCTTCGGATCCTAAGGAAAAAGCAGTTACAGCCGTGAGCATGCCCATCTGTCGCATCGCAGCACCAAAATTGGATACACAATTGTCCCATTCGGGGGCTACAACATTGGCATCTTTCAGGATAAAGTCATCAATAAGGTCAATTGCGATCGGAATGTATCTCTCAATTTGTTTCATGACTTGCTTATTTTATTAATTTTACAATATCCATAACCCACGGAGGCATTGGCTCCAATTTGGACTGGCATTCCTTTATTAGAATTAATCACAATTTTTTCAAGGATGGCATGACTATTAATTTCGGATCCGAAATAAAAAAAATAGAACTCGGCTTGCCGTGGTACCAGCTCTTCATACCATAGGTTTGTCTTCTTGTCTACACGGTTACGTGCCACCACCGGCAAATTTGCGCAGATTTCCATAAACACATCATCCCTTACCAATATGAAATCCTTTTTATTTATGCTGAGCGGATCATATTTTAGAATCTCAATCAGACCATCGGCAAAGGATTCCTTTTTAATTTCAAAATTCTCTTTTAGCTCATATTCTTCAATAAGGCAATTATCACAGGGGTCTTCAAATACAATAAATTTTGTGTCTGAATTAAATTTCAGTTGACCCAATTCTTTCAATCCCTCAATAAGTTTGGAATTCAAATTGAAACCAAATGCAAGAAAAAATTCAACCATCTCTTTGAGGATCGCAGGGCAAGTAGCCCTATAATATGGTTTGCAATTGCTTCGAACCGGAATGGTAAACAGATGTGCCGAAAAGTATTTGTCCTGCCCCTGAAACCCATCGTCATCTCCAAAGGAATTACGAATGTCGTTACGTAAGAAAGAATGATGTAATTCTTCAATGGTTTTTTCTTCGTTTTCAGTTGATTCCGATTGGCTATTTGGCAGAACAGTCTGATAAGATTCACAATAATTTTTCAATGCCCCTTTTAAGCTTGAAGCATGAATAATCGGGAATTGTGTAAGCGGGTCGCGTTGCACGAGCTTATCAACAATACCATAATTCTGATCGCCACTCCCAACATGTAGATTGGTGAGTGCTGTAATTTTGAAAAATTCCTTTACCTGAGTTGTCATATTGTTTTGAATTTAAATTGCATAATTGTAACCGATTTGATAAAACGCTTGATTTAATGTTAAATTTTTTATGAGTTCTTCCTTTTCCTCCTTCGAGTTGACATAAAGTACGCTCCCTTTTTTCAGCAAAGTGATGTATTCCTCCGATTTGATAAGTTTCAGCCCGGCACCTTTCAGTGAAAAGATTTTTCTTTTTTCCTCTGTGTTTTTTCCTTCTTTGGTTGTTATTTTAATAAACCGGAAGGGAACAGTGGATACAGATGCAAATGGGCAATTATCATACTCATCTTTTGTCAGATAACAATCGCTGAGCAATACTACCTTTTTGTCAAAATCGTTCACTTTATTGAAAAGGTTGTTTACAAGCGATTTTTTCTTCATGTCGATCGTGAAGTTTTTTAGTATTGATTGGTCAGTTCCTTTTGCGGTTGACTTGGAAAGCCGAAACCAGGATTGATCGGCTCCCATACGGACAAAACCATCATCAAATTTCGGATCAGATTCTACATTCATTTCAGCATAAAATGCAAAGCTATAATCAGTTAATAATGTATAACCAATTTGCTTGTAAAACCCTTTTTCATTGGCTGATTTTTCTTGCTGTTTTTTTTGCAAACGGATTCCCACTTGTTCATTGGGAATAAAAATCCCATTCATTGGGTTGTCTTTTAGCTCCTCCTTGTATTCGAAAAAACGCATTTGTCCAGTACGTGCATTTACAAGTAAATCAGGAATTTCAGTCTTCGCATTGAACCCTTCAAAATAATGGATGTCGTGTTCTGAAAAGCTGTTTTTACCATGGCCTTTCCGAACTTTTAAAGGGACCAGTTCTTGTCTTTTATCGCCATTCAATTCGTCTTCTTGCCATTGCAAACCAAATTCACGGCTTTGAACAAAATACTCGCCATCAGGACCAGATATAAACACAGGGGAAAGCTTTTTGATGATCCCAAATTCAAGTTTTGGAGTAGCATCAAAACCCGAATTACCAATTAAATTTTCCGGTACTAATGTTGGTGTACTATTCACTTTACCTTTTTCATCAAGTAAATTGTTTTGCTGCAGCAGGTAATAGCGCAGCATCCCCAACAGGGTGGTCTGCTGTGGGAAATGGACCGAACGGACAAAATAGTTGGTGTTATCGGGTCCAAAGGTGACATCGTTCCCAAAATAGAAACGGTCGATAGGGAATAATTTGATCAAATAAGTGTCCATAGTTAATTCTCCTCTTCGTTATGATCTGGTTGATTGATAAACTGGATAAAGCGCAGGGTCGCATACAAATTGTCAACCGCTTTTTGAGCTGTTAGGGTATTATTGCCATAGATATCTTCGAGTTCGCGGTATTCATGCAGTAAGTATTCGAATGATTGTTCAAGGAATCTCCTGTATTTGTGCTTATGGCCAATTTCGTTGAAAAAATTATCAATAATATGTTTCGCAAAGACATTCCGGCTTCCTTCATTGGGTAGGTATTTGATAAAATCCTCTTTAAATCCCACCTTTTCAGGATTGAGTTCCCTACCCTTTAAAATACGATACAGCAATGGCCGAAGCGGTTCAAGCTTATGTTGCAGGGATGTGAGAAACTTAATGTCTGTTCCGGGATTTTCCGTTTTGTCGTCATTTACAGAATTATCAAGCATTTTAATAAAATAATCGAAGGACGGTATCCAACCATTTTTTATTGTTTTTTTCCAGTTTGTGCCGAAATTTTGGCCGCTATGCTTGAGTACGTTAAACGAGACCGAATCTTTCCCTTTGATCATTTTGGCTTCTTCGAATAATAATTTTCGTGCCGTCTCGATCGATTCTTTTAAGGGAAATTTATGATAAGCAATAGAGATGCCATAGGAAATGGAAAGTTTTACCTCCTTTCTACGGTTTCCGTTAGTAGCACTATCCCTCCAATCATCAAGGAAACTACAAATAGTTTTGGTTTTTTTTAATTCACTTTCAAACAGTTTATCAATATCCCTTATGAGATGGAAAAGTGTTTTCCCCTTGCATTTAACGGGGGCAAAAAACAGCAGGTCGTCGCCGCCCATATAGATAGGTGTACCCCCAAAATCTGTGATACATCCTGTCGCTTTCTTCCCGAAATCCATCAGGAACTTTGAAAATTCTTGTACAGCCGGAACTTTATTCATCGTATTACCCATTGTATAAAGGGCGTGCAGGGCCTGGCTCAGATTATCGCCATCGGCTTGAACAACAGCCATGTACTTGTGGTGGAAACGGAAACCTTCATCTGGTCTTGTGGGTAGGATTGATTTTATAGGATTATTAAAAAGTCTTTTTAATTGATTGACCTGAAAAATCTCATCGTTTTCTTTCTTTAACCGAATTGTTGAATTAAAAATTGTATCAAAAACCTTTGAAGAATTCTTATTGTTTTTATGGTAATTAATCTTTGCATATCTCAAGTCTTGGGCAGCAATTTCAAGAACAGATGGAAAACGATGATGTTCACCAAAAACTTGCCGAAATTTTTTCCATTTGTTAATATTGTTTAAGAACAATTCTAAGTGATCATTCTTATATTCTGTAACATAGGCTGCCTTGAGTTCCATTGAATCCAGCAATGGAAGGATGGTTTTGATCGGATCCTCCTTTTCGGCAAGTGAAATCTCCAGGGAATAAAGCTGAAAGTAATCCATAAAGAAATCTTTTTGGATTCCATAGGCTTCATCTCCTGTAATCTCTTTAATTATCTTGCTCCATTCATGCTCAACAACTTGTCTGGCTTCTGCATAACCAAAGCCTTTTTCAGTTAGTTTCAGTATCAGGTGGTCGGGATAGAGACCAGCCTTTGAATTCTCATCATCAGATTTAGAAGGTATTACCAACTCACCTTTGAGTTCAGGTGATTTAACGATCTGTTCCATCAAGTAAGAAAACAGGTAGCTGGCACCCCAGAGTTCACGGGTAAGTTTACGGGCCATTGCCATCGTTTTATAGATGGGGCCAATTGTAAGGGCGAAATAGGTGTTCATAAGATGTAATTTCTTTGAATTTCGTTAAAAATCTTTTTTAATGTCAGGAATTGTTTACTTTCTTGAAATTTGATTTCGACATGGGTGTTAATATTCCAATTATTTGGACTGAATACAAACCTAAGATATGATTCTAAAGAAAAATCAGGGTAAACTTGTTGTATTAAGGGTTTTCCGGTTTTATTACTAATCTCAAAGTGATTTCCCTGCAATCTTTCTTCAGCATGTGAAGATTCTTTATTTACTATGAAAATTTGAAAAGAACTTCCATATTCAATAGGTTTTATAAATAACGGAGAAGTATAGCGGCTAATTGTTTGTTCTTTTTCAGGTACCCTTTCATAATCTCCATGCTTATTTAGTTTTGCCTCCCCTTTAGTGATAACATCGTCATAACTATACCATGATTCTTCTGTTGACAAACCGAGTAAATCCTTAAAAATAAACTTTTTCTTGTTTTCATAAAAAAGGGGTGAATTTTTATCAGCCTTATTTTGTATTCTTTCTTCTTGTTGCAAATCAGTCATATAGCTTTTCCCGTAAACTTTAGGTTGACTCTTCAAATAAAACGTTTCTTTAATCGTTTTCTTTTCCCATTGTGAATCTGCATTATTTTTTGCATACAAAAAAAGTAATGACTTAAAATATAATATTTCTTCATAATCATTATTGTCAGCACCGCGATGGTATCTGTTCTGTCTTTTTAGTTCATTAATAAAACCAATACTTGCATCTTTATGCCTTAATTTCTGGTTTATTCCACCCCTTAATGTACGATAGAACAAATCTAAGTCATTGAATAAGCGGTTATATTTCTGTCTATTAGATATGTTTTGATCATATTCCAAATTGAAATAATACTTCGAAAAGGGCACTTTATAAAATTTATCTTCCGGATAGAGATAAAAACTACCAAACCCTTTTGATTGTCTGTTACCAAAATTCGTTACAAGGAGAAAACCAGCAATTGAATTCTCAATTTCATCTTTCAATGAATTGCTTGTTAAAAAAAGATCAAACTTAACATTCTTGAAGAACGAGAAATTTTTTAATTCATCTTTACTCTGTTTTCCACCCATATTTGATAAGAACATAGGAAAGTTATCAGTTTTAAAAAGATGGACTAATTCATTGGTGTTTCGATCTTTTAATGTAGATTCTTTTACATCTAGCAATAAGTTTACAGAATTGTCTGCGATGATTTTTAGCTTATAATTCAAGGCGAATTGGTCATCTTTACCAATTAACCAATTTGGATGTATTTTTCTAAGTTCTGCAATACCTCCAAGTTTCTCAATAATAAACCTGTCCAACCTTGGTTTTACTTCGCTTGCACGGAGTGTCGCCCCATCCTGATCGGGCTGGAAGTGGATCAGGGGGGTGTGCTGTTTAAGTGTAAATGTGAGTTTGTTCATTGTTTTTTCTAGTTAAATAGTTTCAATTTTAACTGTTTAAATAATCTGATTATTTTTGGTTTCAATAGTTTGATCCCTATGGGTATAAGCATAATAATTCCTGTTGCTAAAATGGTTATTATATAAAAAATAAATCCCAGGACGATTGTAAGTGCCGGATAAAAGAGGGTAAAGACAAATGTTAGAAAGATCGATAATAGGTAAAACTTCAATCTATTCGATTTTGAGTCTTTTTTAATGTAGTATTTAAATGATATTGCTACCAAAATAGCCATAAACAAAAGTGTTCCCAAAAACTTTCCATGTGGGAAAACATATTGCCAGTGATTTGAACTTGACACTGTGAAAAGTTGGTCCAACCAAAAATAGGAAAAGTCTTTATTCCCTACACTTTCGTAAACATTGAACCATTCAACCTGCGCAAACGCCGCAATAAGCGATGGGATCAGGAACAGTCCCCCAAGGACCGTGATTTTATCCAGCGATTTGGCAGAAGCCCGGTTATCGATCAAATCGGCATTTCGGTGAAGTTCGTCGATTTCCTTTTCCAATTCTTTTGTCTGGTATTCGACCCGTAAATGTTCCTGGAGCATGTCGTAAAGTTCGATGCCTTGCTCCTGGGCTGTGACCTCCCGATGAAAAATCTGGTTGACAAAACAAGAATAATCAATCAGAAGTTTTTCAATTAGATCCATAGTTTTATTTTGTTCTTTTTCCGTTTTTTTGTTGTAGTCTTTCAGCCTTTTACTGATTTCAATTGAGTCTTCCGAATATTTCAGCACCATCGCCCTTTGAGCCAATACCAACGAAATCATCCTGAAATAGATCGTTTGGATGTGATCGATGATAAATCCGGCATTTGGGAATGGCTTTTCAAGAATATTTTGTGGTTCGGTAATACAGACAAATGAATAACGGGTGATCCCAAACAACGTATTGTTTTCGACCCATCGCGAATAGGTGTGTTTTTCGATCTGTTCGGTTCTTAAAAGGCTATTTGCACACGATGCCCCAAACCCATCAACAAAAACATACTGATACCAAAAATCGTTAGAGGCATAGCCATAACTATCGTGTGTCTGGTTTAACGACAACGAACGGTGCTGCAAATCGTTCCGGTAAAAACCAGAGACCTCATAACCGCCCCGCATCCTCTGACAAAGATCGGAAAGTACAAACCCAAAGCCATCTTTTTTCCTTTCCTCTTTCGGGGTATGTCTTTTTTTGCGATAATCGTAGGTAAGTTGCTCCGCTCCATACCAGCTAATCACAAACATACGATCGTCGAGGATAGGACTAATTGGAACTAAACCCCATTCGGGTTCAAAGAAATGCTGAATATGTTTGGGTATATAGGCATCCAATTTAAAATTTCCGTGCTTAAAAGTCTCTTTAAAATCCTCAACTATGGAGATACTACTCCCTTCTAAAGAAATTGAGCATGGCATTTCCCTAAAAAGCGTTCCATCAATGTGCTGTTGAATACCATCCCGCTTAAAATCACGATAATGATTATCAAGGAAAGGAGGGAAAATTCGCCGTCCAAACTGATTGATCAATAATATCTCTTCGGGTTTCCTGTATGTTGAATTTTCCAAATGGAATGCAAATATTCCAACACCTTGAGTATATAAATCCAGGGTGACCTTCTTGATGGTTAAAATAAAGTTCTGATCTTCTTTAAAAGTATAATTATCAGGAGGTTTTGGAATTTCATCAAAAAAAATGGATTCGTTTTCGGGTGGCCTATTACGCCGGTTGATGGTTATTTTGTACGTCCAACCTACGGCCGCGGTATATTCAAATTGCCTGACCAAAGTATTGGCAGGATTGATTTTGTCTTCAAAGATGGCCGAGTGCGCAAATTGATGAAAATACTTATGCTCGTTATAATTTAGTGCTTTCTCATTTGGTTCAGTCTTATCTGTTTGTGCCACCCATTTTTGTTCCTTAACCTCTGAAAATTGCTGAATGTCAGATGCTTGGTTTCCACTTGAATCAGATTCAGCTTTTCTTTCCCAACTGAAGGGGAATAAAAAAATATGATAACTAAACATACTCAACTATTTTGAATTAAATTAATTATTTCATCTATAAGCACTTCAATCTCATTGATAGTGAAGTATTCTTTCGCAATCCCAAAGAACCCTGTATTCTCGCCTCCATAAAAGGCTTTCTTTTCTGCGATTAAATGGTTGTATTTTTGAGACAGCAGATTGGCGCCTTTCCCGTAATATATAAAGTAGTTTTGGTGCGAAACCAGTAATTTGTCGCAAGGGTACAGCCTGTCGGTAACCGCCGAAAAATGGTGAGTTAACGATTTGACAATTGTAATGCCACCTTCGATTGTGAGGTTTTCACGAATCGATTGCTCTGCCAAAAGTTCGTCTTCGGGGGTTACGCCCTGTGCTTTGCGGTCGCGACGGCGGATGTCGGCAACTTCCTGGAGTTTTGCGCCCATGGTGAACATGGCAGGGACATAGCCTTTGTCGTTTGCGGCAATCAACTGTAAATCGCGCGTAAAATCAATTTTTAAGCGCAAGTTTTTTTCCAAAAGCTCGATAATCTGTTCGAGCGACGATCGCTTATAACTGTTTTTGTTGTGGTGGTCGATCTCGATGTAATGATTAGGCAACTCTATGTCGGGTATCAGTTCGATCCCCACAAAGGTTTGATAGTCATTAAAAAGAGATTGGTAACTGCTGAGTTTTGCGCCCCATGTGAGGTGGTGGTCGGCAACCTGTAATTGATTGTCTGCCAGAAGGTGAAGTATGGCCTCCATTTCGAGGTCTTTTCCACCGATTAGGAATAGAAAATCAGGGTAGTTCATGTTTGTTAATTAGACCCGAAGTTTACAGAATATTATTGATAATATCAAGTGTCCACGGAAGGTTTTTTCATAAAAATGAAGGTCTCGCAAAGATCGCGAAGAACGCAAAGGAAAAATAAGGAGACGTCTTTGCGGAGACTGGCGTGCTTGGCGAGACATAAAAAATTTCACGCAAAGATCGCGAAGAACGCAAAGGAAAAATAGGGAGACATCTTTGCGTATCTTGGAGTGCTTTGCGAGACATATTATAATATGGTGGAATATTGCTGAAATATATAAAATGACTGGCGAAACAATTCCTGAATTGATTAGGTTACAATTAAATGTAGCAGATTTTTTTATGTGCAATTAGCATTTTCATTTCGTCCTGAACATTACACTATATTTGATTGGACACGATTTTCTGTCCGTTTACAATCGAGTAATAATACTCAATATCCAATTTCGATTGATTTGTTCCCAATATATCGGTAAAAGTGAGTATTAAAAAGACATTTACGAACAAAATTGACTTGAATTTTACCAACCTATTTATGTGGGAAAAGCTGTACCAATTGGATGGCGACAAGCAAAAGATTGCAAAACTGGTGTATTGAAACATGGACTATTTGGGAGATTAAAAGAACATGGTATAGTATAATTCAAGTCAGCAATCTTGATCAAGCTGATTTCTCGTGCAGGTTTATGATTTTGGAGGAAAGTGCAAACCATTTCGCTACAATTATTCAGCCCACCTACTACACGAAACGGATACTAGAAACTTCAACTTTAAAGAGGTTTCAGGAGTTGATCAAATACATAATTCTTCAACTTACCTATCCCGAGGTTTTAAACAAAACCGATAATTGGAAAGAGTATTTATCCGAACTTAAGAAAGTCCATACAAAAGGTGACTATAAAGGGTCTCATGACAATGTTGTTTTTAGCCTTGTAAATACAATAAACTTTGTAGTGCCACAAAAAAAAGGAAAGTGTTATCATTGTACGCATTACCAATGACTTAAATATTTCACGGTGTTTTCCAAATAAAACACATTCAGAGGCCGTATTACTCTGGTCGAAGTATATAACCCAAGAGTATTGTGAAAGACTATGAATCCAACCATTAGAAAAGGAGGCTCTAAGCATGATATTTGAAAAAGACGACTTGTTGAAAAATATGGTTTGTTTTCTCCTTCCTCAACCCATGGCAAACTATAAGGGATGCCATAAAAGTCTTGCCCAATCCACAAATACATAAAAGGCTATCCTTGAAGCCAAGCATATTCAAACTTTTCCTGATAACTATCCGATTCTTGGATCTTGGACAGAAGCCATGCGTCAACTTGGCAATGCTGCTCTTATACAACTTAGCCAGACTATTGCAGAGTCGCTATTGGCATAGATTGACGGCTGTAGATTGCAAATCACAGGACCCGAAGGTTGAAGAATTAAACTCCAGGTAATTTAAGCTTTTTTTAGCTTTTTCAAGGATGGATACAATCAACCTGGGGAATCGCCAGTCACCAGATGCCAGTCGCAAATTGCCATTTGTCAGGAGCTCCCCTTGGTATAGATAATACACAAATACCAACCAAATTTCCTAAAATCCTGTTATTCAACTACCTTAAAATATCGGGTGCTGCTATTTCCCAACTCATCAACAATTAGGAGTTTATGGTTTCCTGGAGTTGGGGAATCGGCCATTTGGTGAAGATCCTTTGTGCTTCCCAGGAATTGACCATCAAGGTGCCAGAAAAGGGTAGCACCTGACCGTCTATGCGCTGCCTGATAAATAACCAATCCCTTCTTGCCATCGTTTCCTTTCGGAAGATAAACCATTAATCGGTCATCGGGATAAATGAGTTCCAACATCTGAATATCCTGGTCTGCTTGCGCCCCTGGAAGCCAGAATGGTAAACTTCGATAAGCAGGATGGTTTTTCCGGTAATAATACTCCATAGCGGGCGGAAGGATAAACCAGTTTTCGTTAAGAATCTGATTTTGTGGATAGCATCCCGAATTGACCAGATATTGGCGTTTGGCATCAAGGTGGATCCGCTGATGATAAGGACATGGAGGGGTGCTCAAACAAGTGGCAGGAACCATCACAGTGTCTGTTTCGTTGCAATTAACAGAAGCACGGTAACCACTTTCACGACAGACGGCTACGGGCAACATATTTGAAAGCGGCTTCTCAAACCAATGATTTGATGAGACTAAGGAACTCAATTCGAACAAAATCGGGGCAGCCGCTAAACCACCTGTCAATCCCGGACGGCCTTCCCCATTGGCATTTCCCACCCAAACTCCGATCACATATTCAGGATTAACTCCAACTGCCCATGCATCGCGAAAGCCGAAACTAGTACCTGTTTTCCATGCCAATCGTCCGGAAGATGCCAGTTGACGCCATCCTGCTTCTTCTTCAGGCCGATTAAGTTCTGTTAAGATGTTAAAAGTCTGCCAGATCGGAGCAGCATGATAAACATATTTACCATCTGCCAATTCATCCTTTGGTTTTACAGGTAAGAAATCAATAGGATGGTAATCCCCTGAATGATAGGTATTTTTCTGGTTGTATCTGTTTAATGCCCTTGCCATCGATCCATAGGCCGAAACAAGCTCTTTCAACGTCGCTTCACCGCCACCAAGAATCAATGATAAACCATAGTGACCTGCGTCCCTATCAAACGTATTCAGTCCCACCCTTTTCAGGATATCTAGCAATTTAACAGGTGTATAATTCTTGAGCATAAAAACGGCCGGGACGTTCAGTGATTTGATTAGTGCTTCTGAAGCCGGAACAGCTCCCCTGAACTGGAGATCGAAGTTTTGTGGTGCATAACCGGAAAAATAGAGTGGTAAATCGGGCATCAGGGCATTTGGCATCATTTTACCACCATCAAGCATCGCAGCGAAAAGGAACGGTTTCAGGATACTTCCAGTACTTCGTCGGGCATCAATCATGTCGACGGCTCCTCCATGGGGATCGTAGGAATCTGCATTTCCAATATAAACCAGAATCTTTCCAGTCTTTACCTCTGCAATGAGGCACCCTGTATTGTAAATGTGGTTTGCTTTTAACAATGGCATTTGCTGATTAACGATCCGTTGAGCCGCGACCTGTAGTTGCCTGTTTATGGTCGTTTTGACAATCACCTTATTGGATTGGGTCGTACACCTGTTTAAAAGATGGGGTGCAAGGTCGGGTAAAGGTCCCGGTTTTCCTGGTAAGGGTTCCGAAATTGCTAGTTCATAAGTTAAGGTATCTATTGTCTTATCGATTAATAAATTACGTAAAAGCCGATCCCGTTTTTTTTGTTGCTGCGCGCTGTTTTTACCTGGAAAAATCTGTGATGGGGCATTGGGTAATACTGCCAGGCCTGCCGATTCGCCCCATGAAAGCTGATTCGCAGAACATCCAAAGTAACGCCACGAGGCAGCCTCCAATCCTACAACATTGCCTCCGAACGGGGCATGGGCACTGTAAAGGGCAAGGATTTCATTTTTTGATTTGGCGAGTTCAAGTCGAAGTGCGAGAACCATTTCCTGTAATTTTTCTATAATGGTCCGTTTTTCCCCTTTTCGGGAAAGCCTTACCACTTGCATTGTCAAGGTACTGGCACCACTAACTGTTTTATTTGAACTCAAGTTCTGTTTGATAGCCCTTAAGATTGAAAAAGGATTTATTCCTGGATGGTAATAGAAATTTCGATCCTCAAAGCTGAGCAGGCATTTTTTGAATTTTTCAGGTATTGTATCCTGGATAGGAAACCGCCACTGACCATCTTCGGCAAGTTTAGCTCCAAGCAAAGATCCATCATTGGCCTCAACAACAGTACTATAGGGAACATCAAAATGGACAACTGGAATTATTAGGAACAGCAAAAAAATCACCGCGATACTGGTGATTTTTTTGTGCTTTTTGATCACGAGTACAAATTTGCCCCTTATTGTTCCGATCATTGCATTATTTTGATTATCATATATATATTAGATATTATTTAGCATGCCTAACTATTTTCATAATTTATGAATTGCCTCCTTCTTTAGCTGAAACCATGAATTGCCTCCAGCTTTAGCTGGAGGACAATAGTCAAAAGCAAATAAGGCTTTAGCCAAAATGTATGTGTTTTCAAAATATGATTATTCCAAAACTTCGGCTAAAGCCAATATGATTTTAATTTCTTTTCCCCCAGGCTGAAGCCTGGGGCTATTCATTCCTAACGGAAGCCTGGGGCTATTCAATTTTCTACAACAATCTTTATTCCCGAATTATTCGCCGAAACAAGGTGATTGTACATCGCTTCACATTGAACAGGAGGCAGAAAATAAGTCCCTGAATATGTTGCGTTTAGTTTTACTTTAAACTCCTTCTGTTCGTTCATCTTCAGACTAAAGTAAGTAAGGACACGGTCGTCGCGGATATCCCGGTAACTGTACTGGGAACCGTTTTCGGCACCAAACAACCGTTCATTGATGATTTCCCAACCCGACGGAAAGACCTGTGTCAAGGCGAGATTATCAACTTCCATAAAGCCGGTATTCTTTACTTTTACGATGGCGTTGAAATCAGTCCCCTTGGGTAGGTCAGCAACATTTACCGGTTTCCCATCGGAGGTATTATAAGCAACGTCAAGGCTAAGACCGTTCTGTTTGGCAGGGACGTAAACATTGATCGGGATACCTTTCTGAATGACTGTCAGATACAAGTCGGAGGAGGATTGATTGGTTACTTTGACCGACATCTTTCCATCATCGGTATATTCTTTTGAAAAAGCAGCACCCAGAATGCCAAAGTCTTCTGATTTCCCGTTCACCGAAAGCCTGAATTTGTGATTTGCATTTGGGTCATTGTTTTTCCCGTTAAACTGTGCCAAGGCCAATAAACAGGCTGCAGTAGTCTGGGTACTCATCCATTGGCCACTGCAAAGTGCTGCAGATATTGCTTTTGCAACTCCGAAAGCCTCACTTTTTTTCTTCATTAACGACAAGGTTTCCAATAAAATGGCCCGATCGCGCATCGATGACCCAAAGGTAATCCCTTCATTTTGATATTCAACTGGTTCAAGCTTTGTCATGTCAACAAGTTGATCGGCGACTTCGGGTCTTGAAGCCAGCACATAAGCAGCAGCAAGTTTCCAGCGGGCGGCCAATGGCAGGTCGGGCATTTCACGCAACCGATTCATAGCCCCAATGACAGGGCTTCCTGCCAAAGCCAATGTATAAAGCCGATAAGCCTGGTCAAGGATCACGCCTCCATCGCTGAATTCTTTTCGCCAGGTATTGGCAGCATTTTTTTGAAAGTTCAACCAACGTTTCTTCTGATCGGGGGAAATCACGTAACCCAGATTTTCGGCCTCAATCATAAAGTTTCCTGCCCATGAAGTTCCCCATGATGATGCATAATTTAATCCTGGCCAATAGGTAAAACTACCATCTGCCAATTGGAATTTCCTGAGCTGGTCGATACCATTCCGTATATTGGATTCAATTTCCACCTTTTTTTTGTCATTCGCATTAATAAATTGATTGACAAGCAATTGTGCAAATGCAGTGGAAACAGTCTGTTCTATACAACCATGTGGATAGCCGATCAGGTAATCGAGACGTTTCCCAAGGTTCATCGGCGGCATCGCTGAAATTTCGACTGACAATGTTCCGGTACCTGGCAATCCCAATGTTCCGGGAGCGATTTCTTTTGTTTGTGAAGCACTAACGAGAACAGTCTGGCTATTGACCATCATTGGATTTGGGTTGCGCACATCAACTTCAACGCTGTAAACTGCTTTTTCCCTACCTGATGTTGCTGTAATGGTGATCTTCCCTATTCCGGTCGCATTACCCGATTTAAGACTAAACCTTCCATCTTTCTCTCCAACAGAGGTAAAGGTAACATTCAATTTATTGTCGCCATTTATTGAAAGCAATTCATTCGATTTTACTGAAATTTCTACTTCCTTGATTGACTGATCCTGTGTAAAAATGCTGACAGGAAGGTCAATCGTTTCATTTATCCCTATAACACGGGGAACCGTTGCCAAAACCATTAAAGGATCGCGAACCGGAACAGCTTTCTCAGTTGCTCCATAAGCATTTGCAGTTGCACCTACAACCATAAAACGCAATGAACCTGTATAGGGCGATAAAGTGATCGAATGTTTTTGTTTTGAATTCTTGTCAAGGCTGAAAGGTCCCAAAAATTTCACAACTGGTTTAAATCGTTGCGCTTTTTGTTTCGAAGGATCTGGCAACTGGTCGCTACCACCAATAGCAAAAAGCTTTTCCAATGTACCACCATATGCACCAAGCACGTAATCGTATAAATCCCAGGTTTTTACACCAAGGGCTTCTCTTGCAAAGAATACGCTCCAGGGATCGGGGGTTTTAAATCCTGTGAGATCAAGAAGCCCCTCATCTACAACAGCCAAAGTATAATTCATGGCAGCACCCTCTTTTTCAGACACTTCCACTGTAAAGGGTTGTTCCGACCTTAACTCGTCAGGAACTTTAATTACCGGGACCAAATGCGTTTCGGGATTTTCGACATTGATCGGAATTATGCCATACATTCGGATCGGACGGTCATTCACAGTTTGGCTATGTGGCTGCAAACTTGTGATATAAAGAAAGATATTTGGTGCCATTTCTGGCTTGACTGTAAAGGTCACTTTTGTTTGGTCTGCCTTTGTATCGATCCAGAATTTATCCAAAACCGTTGAACCATTTTCGATGGAAATCAAAGCTTTTCCTCCCGAAGAACTTGGAAAACTCACATTGACCTCTTCACCAACTTTGTATTTATCTTTATCGGCAGCAAAATTCAGCATCGTGGCACCACCTTGCTGTTTATCGGCATTTCCATAAGGCCAATCAAGATAGATTGTCCTTGAAACTGTATGCCCATCGGGAAGTTTTGCAATAAAAAGGTAACGGCCCCAATCGACGTTGGCCATATTAAATTTAAATAAAGCCTTTCCTGATATGGTTGATATCCTTGAACTTAAAAAGGGTTTATAATGTTCCTGTGTCACATAGTTACCCACATAATCTTCTGAGGAATCCCACCATCCGCGCCAGTTAATTTTATAGACTTTGATGTCAACCATTGATTCTGAAGGATTTCCGTTAGGATCGACAACCATCAGATCCATTTCGTTAACCTTCCCACAAGATAACATTGGCCGATTTTTATCCTCTTCCGGAAAACGGATGCCAACATATTTCTTAAATGGGGATACTGTTTTTGTGAATTGTGAGATGCTAAAATCACCACCTGGTTCAAAAACCCTTACAGTTAAAACTGCCTCCAATTTTCCTGGAGCATTTGTTAATGGTTCGAGTAAAACCGGAAAAATGAGTTCCCCTTTATCGTTCAATTTATCGTCAAAGATGGTCTGCTCCACAGATTCAAAGCTAACAGTCTTATTATCAAATATATAATCTGTATATTTTGGAAATTTGGTTTGGCTTGCCTTTAACTGCATTTCGACCTTGGTCTTCAAAGCTCCGGCAGGCATCCCCTGCATCCATTTTACGTTCAGGGTTGCCAATGTGCTAGCTTTGTCGCCGACCTGAATCTGCTCAGTAGGGGTATTGAACTGCAATTTTAACCTGTTGGGTTTTACAGTTTCGATCCTGACCCTTTTCGTAAACTCAGCACCACCTACCGTTGCGACCAATCGCCAGTTGCCTGTTGGGGCATCAACTTTTGTAGCTGTTTTAAAAGTTGTGATGTTGTTTTTCAATGGTAAAACCATCTTTTGGTCCAATTGTCCGGTTGGAGTAAACAATTCAAAAATTACCGGATGGTCTGCTGCCAGGCGGTTGATCTTATCTTGAATAATCAAAGAAACAAACAACGAATCACCAGGCCTCCAGACGCCCCGTTCGCCATATAGATATCCTTTCAATCCTTTCTGAATCTCGCTTCCGCCAACATCAAACTTACTAAGCTGCAAAGAGGCGTCCTCACTGATTTTCAAATAACCTACATCACTTCCGTTTTTGGCCACAATCAGAAAAGGTGTCCTGTCAAGTGTAATAGCAACCATTCCATCGTTGTCCGTTTGCCCGGTTGCCACAACCTGTGACTGATAGTCAAAAACAGTAATTTCTGTACCCGACTGAGACTTTGCAGTTAACAAGTCAGTAGCCACAACAAGCAATTGGTTGTCCATTCCACGTTTAGCGAGTAACCCTATATTTGAGGCGATCACATTTTTGATCGTGTTCCTTTTGTAAATAAAGTAGGAAAGGTAACATGGGTCTTCGCGGTTCTGCCAATCGTAGGAATAATCCTCATACTCGGTCCAGTCCTCCTCATCCTCATAATAGGACGCTTCCAGCCACTTTTCATTTTCATTTTCGTTTATTTTTGCTTTTCGCTTGATACCCTTGATCGGTGCATCTTCACTGCATGGATAAAGCGAGTATTCGGGGCGCATTGTTAATTGGACCTGATAAATAGCCCCTGGTTCAATTTTTACCAACTCGCTAATATTTATACTATAGGCACTCCATTTATTCATCGTTACAGCATGGATTCCAGTCAGAGGAAGGACCCCGCGGTAAACTGGCCTCCCAACGTTTTTCAGCGAATTGCCTTCATTCATATTGTTGTTCTGAAAAAACTGATGGTAGTTATTGGCAAATATTTTGAGGATACGGACTTCCACAGAATTAAGGTTCACTGTTTCAAAGGGGATCACAAGACCTTCGGTACTTGGAATGATATTTCCATTGCCTATGAAGCGGATTTCAGGTTTTTCAGCCTGAAGTGAGATTGTCGTGATTTCTGTTTTCCCCAATTTGTACCCTGCATAATTCTTCAATCCTTCGTAAATCTCCAGTTTTCTTTCACCAATCACTTCCTGTCGCGGAATCAACTTTACAATATTATCTTCGATAGACACCTCAAAATCAATTTTATCCATCATAAACAGACCGTTGGTTTCCTGTTCGGGATCTAGAGGATCTGAAAAAGTAAGCTCAATATATGGGTTAGTTCCTGAAATTGCTTTGCTGCCCTGTAGATTAAAATCACCAATTGCAGGTATTACAATATCCTGATTGCCAGTACGGTCAACATCGATAGGCGAACCATTCCAGTTGACAGATACCTTTCCGGAATTGCTCTCCCTTTTGACATCAGTAATACTAAATTCATGAACAGTTGGGTTACCTCCACTATGGACCCATTTTACGGAAAGAGCAGCACCTTTCTGTTCAGACCTTACCATTTTCTCCACATTTTCTGCAGGAAAAGCATCACTTGTGGTTACGGTCCCTTTGATTTCCATTTTGACTTCCCCATTGGTCCTGAAACTTCGGATGCCACTCAGTTCAACCGAGAAGTCGGCATCAATTGTCCTGACCTGGAACGAAAAATTTTTCAAGGCATCCGATACTGTCCTCAATTTTCCGAGTTGAAAAGTGATATTGTAGCTCTGTCCTGATTTCAGTGGCTTTTCAGGTTGGAAGACCAGTGTGTGGCCATCTGTCAACACTGTTTTTCCAGCAACGGAGGGTTCGAGTTGGATCAGATCGGCAGGAAGTTGATCTGCATTAATGAATTCTGGGGATGCATTCAGGTTAACCTTAATGTTGTCGGTGATACTGATCGCTCCCGAAGTGTAGGAAGAAATGTACTCCGAATATGCCACAGCATAGGAAGACTGTTTCTTACTGCCTGTTTTACAATTCAATAACAAAAGGCACAAAACAAACGACAAGCACAAAACTAATAAACGTTTCATGGGTTAAAAGATTGGATGAGTGAATAATGGGAAATGTTACTAATATTCGTTTCAATATTCAAATTTACCAAATCTATGATAAATAACAAAAGTAATTGGCATAAAAAAACCCTCACAAAGAGGGATTTATTTATTCAGATATAATTTTATAATTGGATTCTTAAAACCTTGCAGGTCCGGGAACATCGAACCATTTGGCTGTCAGTTCAGTTGGCTGATAATTATGGATATAGGCAAATGCTTCTTCCGAATTGGCCGCGATAAAATAGGTGGACTTGTAGTCCACTTTTGAAAAGGAGTCGCGGTAAGCCCTTTCGAATTGAGCAAAAAGGGAATCATAAAACCCATCGGTATTAATAAACACAATCGGTTTATTGTGATATTGCAATTGTTTAAGGGTGACAACTTCCAGGATTTCTTCTAAAGTCCCGAAACCTCCCGGAAGGGCGATAAAAGCATCGGACCGCTTGCGCATCAGGTACTTACGCTCCCGCATATTTGGGGTGATGATCTGTTCATGGTCAAGCGGGGAAGAAAGCCTCTTTTGATGGATCGATTCTGGAATAATCCCAACTGACCATGCCCCTGCTTTTCTTGCTGCTTCTGCCACTGTGTGCATCAAACCCACTGTTGCACCACCATAGATGATTTCGTGACCAAAATCACCGATCAGCTTTCCGAGTTTGTTGGCTTCATCGAAATAGAGTTCCGGGATGGCATTGCTGGATGAACAGAAGACACAGATTTTCATGGTGGAAATTGGAAAATTGAAATTGGAAAATTGAAATTGGAAAATTGAAATTGGAAATTGGAAATTGGAAAATTGAAATTGGAAATTGGAAATTGGAAAATTGAAATTGGAAATTGCCTTTATTTTGCGTTCGTGTCAACTTCAAATATTCCGAATGTGTTGTTATCTAAATCTAAAAAATATCCCTGCCAGCAACGGCCAGGAATTGCAAATTTCGGCAACGCTTCCTGTCCCCCCAAATCCAATATTTTCTTTGCTACAGAATCGAAGTCATTAACTCTTATCGAACATGTGAAGGCATTGGTTCCAAATTCTTTTGGTGGAACTTTTACTGGCCTTTTTAATAATCCGCCAAATATTGTTTCTGTGTCGATACGGTAATATTCAATTGGAACATGATCCTCTTTTGTAAATTTCCAATCAAATAGTTCAGAATAAAATTTTATATCGCGTTCCGGATCTGAGGACTGTATTTCGAAGAATCCTATTGTATTCACATTGTCATTTTTAAACTATAACAAATATATAATATTTATTAATAGACACTTACATGAAATAATAGCTTAAATATCAATATTCGCATAGGTCGCATTGTCCTCAATAAACTTACGGCGTGGCGGAACATCGTCGCCCATCAGCATCGAAAATACGTGATCGGTCTCGGCTGCATTTTCAATGGTCACCTGGCGTAAAGTACGTGTTTCAGGGTTCATGGTAGTATCCCACAATTGTTCGGCGTTCATCTCTCCAAGACCTTTGTAACGTTGAACATGGAGGGCTTTTTCGTTTCCACCAGCCCACTCTTCGATCAGCCTGACCCTTTGGGATTCGTTCCAGCAATATTGTTCCTGCTTGCCTTTTTTCACAAGGTAAAGCGGAGGTGTGGCGATATAAAGATACCCGTTAACAATCAGGTCGTACATATACCTGAAAAAGAAGGTCATAATCAAAGTGGCGATATGCGATCCGTCAACGTCAGCATCGGTCATGATCACAATTTTGTGATAACGGAGTTTGGAAATGTTCAAGGCCTTCTGATCATCATCGGTTCCGATTGTAACCCCAAGCGCTGTATAAATATTGCGGATTTCTTCACTGTCGTAAACCTTGTGGGTCATCGCTTTTTCAACATTCAGAATTTTTCCCCTTAACGGAAGGATAGCCTGAAATTTACGGTCTCTCCCTTGTTTGGCAGTACCACCAGCCGAATCTCCCTCGACAAAGAAAACTTCGCACATTGCCGGGTCTTTTTCGGAACAGTCGGCAAGTTTTCCCGGAAGCCCACCACCAGTCAAAACGCTTTTACGCTGTACCAGTTCGCGTGCCTTACGGGCAGCATGGCGTGCCGTTGCAGCCAAAATTACTTTATTGACGATGATTTTCGCTTCGCGCGGATGCTCTTCAAGATAATTTGAAAGCATTTCGCTGACCGCCTGATCGACTGAAGAACTGATCTCGGAGTTTCCAAGCTTTGTCTTAGTCTGCCCCTCGAACTGTGGTTCCTGTACTTTTACAGAAAGGACCGCTGTCAAACCTTCACGGAAGTCGTCACCACTGATTTCAAATTTGAGCTTCGACAACATCCCACTGGTTTCGGCATAATTTTTCAAGGTTCGGGTAAGGCCACGACGGAAACCTGTCATATGGGTACCACCTTCTATGGTATTGATATTGTTGACGTACGAATGGATATTTTCGGTGAAGGAGTCGTTGTAGCACATCGCAATTTCCACCGGAACATCGTTCTTTTCTGTAGAGATGTGTATTGTTTCCTCAATCAGCCGTTCACGCGTACCGTCCAGGTAATCAACAAATTCCGCTAAACCTCTATCAGAAAGGAATTCTTCATTTTTAAACGAACCATTTGCTTCGACGATGCGACGGTCACAAATTGTCAACCTGATCCCCCGGTTCAGGAAGGCGAGTTCGCGAAGGCGAGCCGAAAGTATATCGTATTTAAACTCGGTAGTTGTAAAAATCGTACCATCAGGAATAAAGGTGATGATCGTACCGGTCTTGTCAGATTCACCGATCACTTTTACATCTCCCTGAGGAAATCCCCTTTCGTATTCCTGTTCCCAGATTTTCCCATCGCGGTGAATCTCGGCCCGTAAATAGGATGAAAGGGCATTAACACAAGAGACACCGACACCGTGCAAACCTCCGGAAACTTTGTAGCTCTCCTTGTTAAATTTTCCCCCGGCGTGAAGGACGGTTAAAACAACCTCAAGTGCAGATTTATTTTCACCGGTATGCAATTCGGTAGGTATCCCGCGGCCATCATCGGCAGTAGTGACGGAACCATCTTCGTTAATCGTAACGTCAATGTTTTGGCAATGGCCTGCTAATGCTTCATCTATAGAGTTGTCAATAACTTCATAAACCAGGTGGTGTAAACCTTTGATGTTGATGTCACCAATGTACATCGCCGGACGTTTCCTTACGGCTTCAAGACCTTCAAGTACCTGTATACTATCGGCACCATAACTTGCGTTGACATTTGAAGGTTTATTCTCTAAATCGCTCATTATATGTTGAATTTTATTTAAAAACAAAAAACTGTTATTGCTGGCTCTATCAGTAACACAAACAGTTATGTTTTGTGAAACAAAGGATTAACCATGACACTCACTAAGCCAGTCCCCTCTTTTTTAAAGGTTCGCAAATATAATAAAAAAGGGTGAAACGGTGGTACAGTTTACTTTTGATTTACTTCACAATAATATGATGCTTCATAATAATCCGACATTACT
Source organism: Mariniphaga sp. (assembly GCA_037128295.1). Classification (GTDB taxonomy): domain Bacteria; phylum Bacteroidota; class Bacteroidia; order Bacteroidales; family Prolixibacteraceae; genus JAAFHB01. The sequence goes on along the minus strand of JBAXWR010000038.1, from coordinate 3,744 downwards.
ATCTTTACAGTCAAATTTCTTAAAATAATCCATAATGGAAAAAAAATGTAACCCAATTGGCTATCGGACACTTCTTATCAGTTTCCTGCTTTTAATGACTTTCCTACCTTCAGTTGCTTTTGCAAATGTAAAAGACCTTAAGGTGGAAAATACAACTAATCCACTGGGAATCGATGTAAAAGCTCCCCATTTTAGTTGGCAAATGACTTCTGCTCCCGGCGAAAGGAATGTTAATCAGAAAGCTTATCAGATTGTCGTAAAGAACCCATCCGGCAACGTCGTCTGGGATACAAAAAAAATCACTGGCGATCAATCCATCGGAATTAAATACGCAGGAACGGCATTAAAAGCCTCTATCAGATACAATTGGATTGTTACAGTTTGGGATCAGGCTGGCAAAACTGAAACATCATCTTCATGGTTTGAAACCGGGTTGATGAATCCTGACCCTGCTTTAGCAGGATGGGATGGAGCCACATGGATTGGCGGAGGAAATGACGACCTTGTTCTGTATTCACCCTACCTTACAATTTTCAATGTAAAATATAAACTTGAAATTGAGAAAGGAAGTACGAGGGCAAGTTTCATTTATGGTGCCAACGACCCCCGGTTGATGGACAAATTCAAAAACATTTACCAATCAGAAAACAAAAAAAACGAAAGTTACATTAAAGTTGAACTGGATATTTCGGCTGTTGACGGCACCGAAAACGGGAAAGCAAAGCTGAACATTTATCGTGTTGGCTATAAGGAGTCTGATTCCCCAACTACTCCCCTTAAAACTTTTGAGATCCAGACGAAATATATTGACAATTCCAATAAAAACAGTGAACATGCCATCAGCTTTACAAGCAAGTTCGGAAGTATCACTGTATCCCTCGATGAAAACCCGTCATTTATTGTCATACCAACGCCAACTACCGCACCGAATGCCATTCCGGGAGTGCCACAGGAAGTCAGGGCGCGTATTGGTGGTGGAGCTTCTGTAACTGTTAACCCGGCAGGTTCGGGAGGCGATGTCCTTCCTTTCGGGATGCTCTGCGATATTGGCTTTTCAACAGATCCAGGACAAACAGCCACATTTTCTGATTTGGTAGTTTACAACAACAGGTTTCCGAACAATACCCTTTTCAGTGAAAACCTGAACGGAACATCAACTAAAAGTATATTTTCGGGTTTTGCTTCAGATCCCAATTCTGGCCTGGCCTTCAAAGACGGGAAATATACAGTCAACGGAGGTAGCAAGGGAGCTTTTGTGACAGCTAATCCTAGCAGGAATTCGATACCAATGCTGAGGACAACGTTTAAATCGGACGGCAAAAAAATCGTTGGGGCACGACTTTATGTTACCGCCAGAGGTATCTATGAGGTTTTATTGAACGGCAAAAGGGTGGGCGAAGACCATTACAATCCAGGGCTTTCGCAATACAACATCACCCATTTTTATCAAACTTATGATGTGACCAACCTGATCAAGACAGGTGAAAACGCAATAGGGGCTATGTTGGGAGAAGGATGGTGGAGCGGCTTGCTGAGTTTCGGGAGTATCTGGAACCATTTTGGCGACAGGCAGTCGTTATTGGCAAAACTGGTTATTACCTATGCTGATGGTTCTCAAAAAGTTGATAAAACAAACGATAAGGATTGGAAATACTTCAATGATGGTCCGATTATTTACAGCAGCCTCGATTATGGTGAAGCCTACGATGCAACCAAAGAGGCCGCAGTTGAAGGCTGGACAACAGCTACATACAATGACAGTAAATGGGAAAAAGCAACTACCATCGACCTGAAAGGAACTGCTTATATGGGTAGTGAACCTGATTTCAGGGGAAACAAGGACGAATTTGGTTGGGACAAATTAGCCATTACCGGACAAATCGGAAACAATGCCGGTATTTATAAAACACTTGTCGCACAAAGCGTTAAAGAGGTCAGGCCAAAAGTCTATGTTTACAATATGGGACAGAACTTTGTAGGTGTGCCAAAAATCACAATTAAAAATGGCAGGGCGGGTTCCAAAATCACAATACGAGTATCGGAAATGCTTTATCCCGACCTGAAAGAATCGGGTAAAAATGTGGGTACGCTGATGACCGAGAACTACCGTGCCGCTTTAAGCCAGGACACCTACATTATGAAGGATGGGCACCAGACGTTCCAACCCCGATTTACCTCCCATGGCTACCAATATATCGAAATCACAGGGATCGATTCACCACTTGCTTTGGCAGATGTTCAAGGGGTTGCCATCAGTTCGGTCAGGTCGTTGACTGCCGGTTATGAAACCTCCAACCCAAAAGTCAACCAGCTTTGGTCGAACCTTGTCTGGTCGAACGTCGATAATTTTCTGACCATCCCGACCGACTGTCCTCAGCGAAACGAACGGATGGGCTGGTCTGGCGATATCAGTGTCTTTTCGAGGACTGCCACCTATGTTTCAAATGCCGACCAGTTCCTGACGCGCCATATGATCGCCATGCGCGATGTCCAATCCCCGAAAGGGAAGTTTGCAGATGTTTCTCCGGTTGGTGGAGGCTTTGGTGGTGTATTGTGGGGAAGTGCCGGAATTGTTGTCCCTTGGGAAACCTATCAACAATACAATGATGTTGCTTTATTAAAGGAGCATTATCCGGCCATGGTCAAATACATGGACTATCTTGAAACCACCCTTGATCCAAAGAGTGGTTTAAGTTCGGACGGTCAGCTTGGCGACTGGCTGGGACCGCAAAATAACCAATTGGGAACTGCCTTCCTTGTAACTGCCTATCATGCTTACGATTTGGGAATTATGGCCAAAGTTGCCAAAATTCTGGGAAAGGGTTCAGAAGCAGATAAGTATAAGGCAATGTACGAAAAGCGGAAGGATTTCTTTAATAAGACATTCGTAAACACTGATAAAAAGGCCCTTGGTTTGATCGCAGGACCACGCATGGGATCGGGTCAGCCAACCGCGCCACCTGAATTTAAGGTTGCTGATGTACAAACAGCCTATGCAGTAGCCTTGGGAATGGACCTGTTCAATGCCGAAAACAAACCTGCGATGGTCAATAACCTTGCAGAGGCGGTCAAACGCCAAAATAAGGACGATGCTGGTGTATTGCGCCCAACCTATTCATTGATGACTGGATTTATAGGAACATCATGGATCAGCAAGGCATTGTCTGACAATGGTCTAAGCGATCTGGCATACAAGGTATTGCAGGGCAACCAATATCCGTCATGGCTTTATTCAATCGAGCAGGGGGCTACCACAATTTGGGAACGGCTAAACGGTTATACCGTGGAAGAAGGGTTCGGTGGAAACAACGGGATGAACTCTTTTAACCATTACTCGTTTGGGGCAGTTGGCCAGTGGATGATGGCCTATTCGATTGGAATACAACGTGATGAACCTGGTTTCAAAAAATTTGTTCTACAGCCGGAACCCGATCCAACCGGGCAAATGACTTTTGCCAAAGGGTATTTTGATTCCCCATATGGTCGGATCAACAGTGGCTGGAAAATTGAGAATAAGGCACTTACCTATTCGGCGACTGTTCCGGCAAACACAACTGCAACCCTCTATCTTCCAACGAGTTCTGAAAAAGCCGTGAAGGAAAGCGGAAAAGTTGTTGGTCAGGCAAAAGGTGTCACTTTCATCAGGTACGAAAATGGCAAAGCGGTTTATGAACTGAAATCAGGGGAATACACGTTTACCGCACTTCAGTAAAATTGAGATTAATGGTGCAGCGGAAATCCAAT
>JBAXWR010000379.1:0-6158 GCA_037128295.1 Mariniphaga sp. | reverse complement strand
CCATACCTGGGGATTCAATGAAAATCGTTAAGGGTCAGGTTTATGTAAATGGAAAAGCACAGAAGGAAATTCCCGGCATGCAGTACAAATACATGGTCACAATTACTGGCAACTCAATAAATTCCAGCGCATTGGAAAAATTGGACATTCAACGTTCTGAAATCGAAGGTTCCGATTCAAGGTACATTATGTCGTTGACAACCGAGCAGGTCAAAATGATGGACGCGATGAAATTTATTACCTCTAAGGAACGCGTGACTTACCAGCCTGAAAACGTTGATCCTTCACTGTTCCCATGCGACACTAAGTACGCTTGGAACCTTGATAATTTTGGTCCGATCTGGATTCCCCAAAAAGGTAAGACAATTAACCTGACCGTTGATAATCTTCCGCTCTACAAAAGGATCATTGATGTTTATGAGGAAAACGATCTTAGTGTAAAGGACAACACAATCTATATTAATGGTGCGGTTGCTACATCTTACACCTTCAAGATGGATTATTACTGGATGATGGGTGATAACCGTTACAACTCTGCAGACTCAAGGTATTGGGGTTTTGTACCTGAAGACCATATTGTTGGAAAAGCCTCGCTTGTATGGCTTTCCCTCGACAAAAACAAAAGTTTCCTTTCAAAGATCCGCTGGAACCGCTTCTTTATGGGGGTCAAATAGAAAAAAATAAAACATAGTGTTGTGATTTATATCCTGAGTGTCTGATCCTCTTGGTTCTTCCGATGTACCTATGTGTTTTTTTCCTATGTGCCTATGTGTTAAAAAAATAACATACAGGCACATAGTTTTTTTTCGTCTCAAAGTTGCATCAGGTATTTTTTTATTGCCTTTGTCAAATCGGTTCCAAAGTCCCGTGTATTATCCTGAGTGATGGTTTGAACCTCATTATTGGAATAAGGGAATTCGATGGAGATCGCAAGTTTTACCCCTACCAGTTGTGCGGTCCATTTGCCAAAGGAGAGGCCGGGAGTTGCTTTATCTGCACTATTCCAATCTTTACCATAAGGGAAATATGATTTTTCAGATATTTTAAGTTCTCCATTATTGGTACTTTTTAAAATGGTTAAGAACAACCGTTGCTGTAGTGCCATTTTTTCATCCGGTGATCCAACCACATAGATGTTTTCGTTATTTTCTGCTTTGATCCAGGGACAATGCAAATCCAGCGTGACTGCCAATTTATTTTTGGACCAAACCGGAACCCAGTTGCGCAAGGCTGTCACTGAGGCATAAATGCTTTTACCTGAATAATCCCGGTTGTGATCGTGCGGTATTCTGTTCTTGCCCTGGTCGCCATTTTCGACACCATCTTTGTCCATAAATGGGATCAGACAAAACTCGACATTATTTTTTAGCCACTCATCCTTCAATATTTCGGCGATAATCCCTTCCATTTCGTAGTTGCCCATCATTTCACAGGCATGGTGGCGTGTGGTAATCAGTACTTTGTATTTCACTATTGAACTTTGGGGTTTTATGATTACCCGCTCAACACTTCTTCCCGCTTTGGAGGTGGCTAAAGTATCTATGGTTACAAATTCAGATTTCCGATAGGGTCCAATAAACTGTTGAAAGTGCCTTTGCGTGTAGGGCATCCCCATACTAAACCTGACTTCTGAATTGGTTTTAAAAGTATAGGAAAATGAAGAATCCCATGAAGTATCAGGATTTATCCAGTTCCAATGATTACCACCATCCATACTGGTTGCCGGTCCTTTGGATGTCAGGCAATTGGGTTTGGTGAGTACAAACGTTAGTGTTTTACCTTTGGCATTGTTAACTGCAAAACACCAGTAGAACCATTCGCCTTGGGTGTCGCGCAAATCGGGCTGAATCCAGATTGTGTCGTGCTTAATCTTATTGACAAGAATATTCCCGCCAGGAAAATCGCAGTAAAGGTTAAATTGTTGGCTTGAGCAGGTAAATGAAACCAAACAAATAAAGCCAAATAAAAAAAACTTAGTCATATTCATTCCAACTATAGATTTTATTTTATCATTTCAAGTTTCAATATATTTCTTGTTGATGCGGTAATCTTGTATCTATCGTCCAATCGTCGGCCAATGATCCAGACCACTTGTTCGCCATTTGCCAGGATCCAAGCGTTCTCCTTTTCGGGAAGGCTTAACTTCGAGTCGATGAAAAAATCACTGATCTTCTTTAACCCAATCATTCCCAGTGGCCTGAAATAATCGCCAGCCTGCCATTTCCTGATCATTAACGGAAACTGAACCTTATCATAGTCGATACATGCAATATCCTGTGAATCAGGGATTTTAAATTTATCTTTTTTTTCGATCACCGAAATCCTTAGATGTATAGGTGACATTAACTCTTTTACTCCCTCTTCAAGATAAAATGGTTTTTGGTTTTCAGTTGCAAGAGGTGAAAGGATAAGGGTGTCCCTGTCACGTACAAGCCTATAGCCAGACGATAAAAACTGCTTCCCCGAAATACCGTCCAACGACAAAATTATATCGTGGACTACCATGCTATTAAATCCAAATGGTTTAAAAAACTCGAAAAGATAGGTAGCAAGGGGGTTTAAAAGTTTCAATTCCGCAATCGAAATCAAAAAATCACTTCCCATCCTGTAGGAAACCCTTTCCCATGACTGATTGACTGACTGGTCGTAAATATTTGCTACATCCTCCAGGTATCCCATCGTACGGATCAGCCCCTCACGAAACGATGGATTGAGAGTTTCCATCATCGGCAACAAGTTGTGACGGATCTTGTTGCGCTGGTAATCGGTATTCGTATTTGAAGAATCCTCCCTGAATTCGAGATTATGTTCACGCCGGTATCTTTCAATTTCATGTCGCGAAGTAAAAAGCAAAGGTCTTATGATCTTATCTTTGATGGGACGCATTCCTATTAATCCAGTAAGGCCTGTCCCACGCGCAAGATTCAGGAAGAAAGTCTCCAACTGATCGTCACGGTGATGAGCAACCAGAATGTAATCAAAATGATGCACAGTTCGGGTCTCCTCAAACCACTGGTAGCGCAGATCACGGGCTGCCATTTCAATCGATATTTTATTTTCCCGTGCGTAATCCTCTGTATCAAAGGTCGTTTTATAGATTGGTACATCGTACTTCAAGGCAAGGTTGGTCACATGTTTTTCATCTCCATCCGACTCTGATCCACGCAACCGAAAATTACAATGTGCAATTGCAAACGAAAATCCACCTTTGTCGAGCAAATCGAGCAACACAACGGAGTCGATACCGCCACTAACCCCGACAAGCAAAGTATCGGCTTGGGTAAACAAGTGATTGTCTTTTATATAGTTGATAAACCTTTGAAACATTGAAAAAGAATTTGATCTAAAAATATAAAAAAAACCGGAATTAAGGACTATAAAATATTGGGTTTTTGCATTTCCAGACAGAATTGAAACTATTTATTGGACTTTAACGTAAAAAAAATTAAAAAAAAACGATGATACATTTACGTAGAAAAAAAGTACATGGAATTATTCGCCTTTTGTTCGTTCTAATATTAATTTCATATTCCGTCATCAGTTCTGCTCAAATTCAGGGAACGGTACATGATTCAAATAATCAACCACTTGGATTCGCCAATGTACTTCTGATCAATCAAAATGACTCTTCATTGGTTACAGGTGTCATGGTATCGGATGTAGGGACTTTTTCGATCCAAAATTTCAAACCCGGCAAATACCTGATTAAAGCCACCATGATTGGTTATAAAACGACACTTTCGCAACCCTTCGAAATAAAAAGTTCGAATGATCATTTCCATGTAAACCCGATTATTGCCGAGGAGGAAACAAAATTAATAAGTGATGTAAGTGTAGTTGCAAAAAAGCCAATTTACGAGCAAAAAATTGACAGAATGGTAGTTAATGTTGAAAACAGCATCACATCGTCGGGAAGTACTGCTTTGCAAATATTGGAGAAATCGCCAGGTATTATTCTAGACAAACAAAATAAAACGCTTTCTATGGGCGGAAAAGAAGGTGTTATGGTAATGATCAATGGTAAAGAAAGTCGGATGCCTGTATCCGCAGCGATCGAAATGTTGAATGGAATGAGTGCTGAAAATGTACAAAAGATTGAATTGATTACGACTCCGCCGTCAAAATATGAAGCAGAAGGAAATGCGGGAATTATTAATATCGTACTGAAAAAAGATGATGATTTTGGAACCAATGGAAACTACACTTTAGGGGCAGGCATAGGAGTGGACGGAAAGCTGAATGGCACCCTTATGTTGAATCATCACGTTAAAAAGATAAATTATTTTGGGTCGTATTCCTATTCACACGATAATAGTTATCAAGTGATTAGCATGTATAGAATGGTTAACCAGGGTGGAGCAGTCAAAGAAACCGAATCGGATAGTTACAGGGAACCAATCACTATTTTTCACAATTACCGACTTGGATTTGACTATACGATCAGCAGTAGAACAACGCTTGGAATTTTGGCATCAGGATATTCAAGTGACTGGGAAATGGATGCAAATAATGTAATTCACTATAAACGAGACAACCAGATTACCAATTTTATCGATCAGCATGTGATCGAAACGAATAAATGGACCCATTATATGGGAAATATCAATCTGCAACATTCATTTAAAGAGGGTGAAGTTCTCGATTTTAACCTCGACTATCTCCATTATGATGACAATAATCCATCCGGATATTCCATTAATTACCATGATAATACAAACCAATTGACTTCAAAGGAAGAAATTAAGATAACAAAAAGGACACCTATCAATACCTATGTTGGAAAATTGGATTACACCCGTAATTTTGGGAAAAGCATCAAACTGGAATCGGGGCTGAAAATGACAAGGACAAGCTTTGGCAATGATGTGAGTGTTGCAAACCTGGTCAATAGTGCCTGGACTTTTAACAGTGACCTAACCAATAACTACACATTATCCGAAAACATGAGTGCAATTTATTCATCACTAAATTATAAAATCAACCCTAAAACAAGTATGATCGCCGGTTTGCGGTATGAATACACCAATACTGTTTTAAATACAGTAACCCAACCCGGAATCATCGACAGGCATTATGGCAAACTCTTCCCAACTTTGTATTTTTCGCATGACCTGAATGAAAACAATACCCTGCAATTCTCATACAGCCGTCGGATTACGCGCCCATCCTTCAATGAATTGGCACCTTTTATCGTCTTTCAGTCTCCTGATACCTATATTGCTGGCAACGAAAAACTTCAACCTTCCTTAAGCGATATTTTCAAAACGGATTATAAACACAAATCTGTTTTGCTTTCTTTTTCATATAGTATTGAAAATAATGCGATCAGACGTTTTCAACCGAGTGAGGATCCTGTCAAAAATATTCTGTATCTGACTTCCCGGAATTTGGATAAGGAGAATACAGCGACTCTGATGCTCTCATTTCCGTTAAAACCCGCAAAATGGTGGAATATGCAAAATAATCTAAATGCGATTGACCAAAAGGTAGTAACAAAATACGATGGACAAAACCTCGATATTGACCTTAAAAATTTCAATATCAATATGATTAATAATTTCACGGTTTCCAAAGGCTTATCTGTTGAACTATCAGGTTTTTATCAGTCGCCTTCCTTATGGGGAATTTCAAAAAGCAATGCTTTCTATTCCATTACAACAGGAATCCAGATGAAATCAAAAAACGAGAAAAGCACGTTCAACCTGAATTTAAGTGATGTTTTCCTCACTGGTATCTATAGTTTCTCAGCCAATGTTCCCGAATTAGACCTCCATAATTCCGGCAGTAAAAATTTTGAACCACAGGTTTTGAGATTTACCTATTCCTATAATTTTGGCAGTAAAAAAGTAAAAACCGAAAGAAAAAGGGAAACTGGTTCTGATGAGGAACGAAAGCGGGTTAATTAAATTGTTCAAAAGTTAATACAAATTTGACTTCTAAATCAATGATTATTAGTATATTGACTTACTTATTTCGCTACAAGTTCATCTTTCTGATCAAATACTCGAAGTACCTCGATTTGATTTGTTCGCTTGCCATAACCTGTTTGATGGGAGGTAACCGGAGCAGCACCCCAAGTACGGCAGCCAAAGCCCTGTGACTGAACAAAACCTGGTTATCGAAGATCAGGTTTTGGAATACGCCACGTTCGATAGCCA
>JBAXWR010000378.1:0-6213 GCA_037128295.1 Mariniphaga sp. | reverse complement strand
TATTTCAAAGGGCAACTGGCGACTGGCAACTAGCGGCTGGCAAACTGCACGAAGTCAAAAGATGAATCTATTTCAAAGGGCAACTGGCGACTGGCAACTAGCGGCTGGCAAACTGCACGAAGTTGAATGATGAAGCTGTTACCAATTTATATCAACTTATTTCAATTTATATTCTTTGGGACATCTGGTAACTGGAAGACTTTTACTTTGCGGCGCATGGATCGTTCACTCTTTTAACAACTTGCTGATTGCGCCGCTGGTAATGGGTTAATATATTGTTCTACAATACTTTAACATCTACGGTATATCGCCTGCAATAAAATATCGTTTTGCCTTTTAGTCTAATTTCCAGTCTCTCCCTCGCCCATTCTCATCGTCTTTCCATTCATTCCTTCATTCTTTAATTCTTTCATTCTGCAGTCTCCGTTTTCCGCTCCACGCCCCATGCTCCCTGCCCCAAGCATGCCCTACGCGAGGTAAAACACTTCCTCCAACGGCATGGTAACCGGTGAATTGTCGGGGTGCGTTTCCATGAGATCGGCCATGTAAGCCCACCACTTCTTCACGAGTGGATTGCTCCCCAAATCCTGAGACGATTTTTCGCCACTCTGTTTCTGGACTGCAAACAAGGTATCTGTCGATTCATCCAGAAATATTGAATAGTCGCTCACACCTGTCGAACGGATCAGCTCTGACAGCTCGGGCCAGATTTCGTCATGACGTTTTTTGTACTCAGCCTTGCAACCAGGTTTCAGCATCATTTTAAAAGCATATCTTGTCATAGCAAAATTGAAATAGATGAAAATAATTAGAAATAAATGGAAATATTGGAAATATATTGAAATATAAATATATTGAAATACAGATAGTTATAAAGAATTCCCAATTCCAACAATAAATACTGACAATAGGATCACAGCGATACCGACAGTAATGGTTGTTTTCGTTTTTGAGGAAGTCCCTTTCCATTCTTTATTGTATATGCCCCACATATTGGCAGTCAGGATAATAGTTGACATGTGCAAAATCCATGAACTTGCACCGTTTCCCAGTTTGCTTTCACCCATTCCGTAAAAGAAAAATTGCATAAACCAGATCGTACCTGCAAGAGCCGCAAAGAAATAGTTGTTCAAAAGAGGTGTCTTTTTGTTCGTATAATCACCGTAGGTACGGTTCTTTAAAGTTAAGATGGTTGTCCAGATCAAGTTGGTTGTCAAGCCTCCCCACAACAAAACGATATAGGTGACGTTGTTTCCAAACAGGAACTTGCCAGATTCATTGGGATTGAGAACCGCCCAGGCTTTATCGGCAACTTCGGCCATTGGCTTGCCTGCTTCGATACCATAATTGAAGAACGCACTCAGTATCCCTGAAATCACGGCAATAATCAATCCTTTAACAAGATTAAACTCCTTAACGCTTAACTGGCTTTGTTCCGCAGAAATCTCTTTTTCCTTCAACATTCCTGCCCTTCCCGAAATGGCAATACCCGCCAGACAAACGGCAACACCAAGCAATACCAATTGACCTCCGGAAGAGGACAACATTTGGATAAAAGATATTTTACCGGCTGTTGGAACAATACTATAATAAATTGGGGGTACCAATGCACCAAATGCCGAGCAAAAACCCAATACGACTGAATTTCCAAGTGACATTCCAAGATAACGAACCCCTAATCCATAGGTCAGACCGCCAATTCCCCAAAGTAGCCCCATTACATAGGTGACTGCAAGCACATTGAAAGACGCAGCCTTGATAATTTCAGCAAACCCTGGAATTGTAAGATAGGCAGCAATTGGCGGAACAATAAGCCATGAAAATAAACCCCCGATGATCCAGTAACTCTCCCAGGCCCATTTCTTTACCTTGGAAAATGGCATGTAAAAACTGCCGGAAGCAAACCCGCCGATCGAATGAAAGAAAATCCCTAATAAAACTTGCATAATTGTATAATTAATCTGGTTAAAGGAGGAATTGTTACATCCACTACCTGGAAAGCAACAATCCCGTAATATCAAAAGTCTGAAATCAGCTTTTATGATCTGCTTATCAATTCTGATTTCAAACGGCGAACAAAGATACCTTGTATTTCAATGCTGACAATATACAAAATGAATGATCTTTTGCACAAAATGTTGAATATTTTTAGGGCTTGAGCTATAATCCGAAAAGTAGTTAAGACATTTTAAAAAGATTTATCTTTGCAGATGAAATCAGAAGATTGCAATTAATTAAAAATCAAATATAGTTTTATGAAGGCAATGGTCTTGACAGGAATCCGGCAAATGGAGATGCAAGAGATTCCAACACCCAAAATCACAAACGACAAAGAGGTGTTGATTAAAATGAAGGTGGTTGGGGTTTGTGGTTCCGATGTCCATTATTACAGTCTTGGAAAGATTGGGAACCAGGTGGTGCAATACCCTTATCCTGTAGGACATGAAGGGGCTGGCGAAGTGATTGAAATTGGAGCCGCTGTTACAAAAGTGAAACCAGGCGACCGGATTGCCATCGAACCGGCCATGCCATGTTGGGAATGTGACCAATGTAAGGCTGGCAGGCCACATACTTGCAGGAAGCTCCGGTTCCTGGGTTGTCCAGGGCAAGCTGATGGCATTTTGAGCGAATACATCGTTATTCCTGAAGAGAGTTGTTTCCCTCTAATAGATTCAATGACATATACGGAAGCGGCTATCAGTGAGCCACTTGCAATAGGTGTTTACGCAGTGAACCAGTCCATTCCAATGAAGGGTGCATCGATTGGGATTCTAGGGTTTGGCCCGATCGGCATGAGTGTTCTTCTGCCTGCAATCTACAAAGGTGCTGCGAAAATTTTTGTGACCGACCTGATCGATGAAAGACTTTCGATCGCGAAAGAATGTGGTGCAACCTGGACAGTCAATCCGCTAAAAGAGGATGCTGTTGAAGTATTAAAAAGCAAGGAGCCCCTATTGCTTGATGTTGTTTTTGATTGTTGCGGAAAACAGGAGGCGATGGACCAGGCTTTACACATTCTCAAACCGGGGGGCAAGCTGATGAGCATCGGCATTCCCGAGTTCGACCGCTGGAGTTTTAATGTCGATCAATTGAGACACAAAGAAATATGTATCCAAAGTGTGAGGCGGCAAAACCACTGTGTTGAAGAAACACTCGAATTAATGGCAACCAAAAAGGTCAACGTTGAAAAAATGCCGACCCATCGTTTCAGTTTCGAAAGGACAAAAGAGGCATTTGATCTGGTTACAGGCTATAAAGATGGAGTAATGAAAGCGATGATCGATTTTGAATAGGTTGCTAAAGACATATTAATTTGGTAACTTAGCAAAACTATCAGCTTGTAAACATGACAGAATTTATCAGTAACGATCAACTGCGGCTGGCTTTTGATTTTGTGCAGTATACCGGTAAACACATTTTTCTGACCGGAAAAGCCGGAACCGGAAAAACAACCTTCTTACGTCAGCTCAAATCCATTTCACCAAAACGGATGGTGGTTGTCGCCCCTACAGGAGTGGCTGCCATCAATGCCGGCGGTGTTACGATCCATTCTTTTTTTCAGATGCCATTTGGCCCCTATCTGCCATCCGAAAATTCGGGTTCATCAAGCTCATCCACGAATATCCAACGTTTTAATCGTGAGAAGATCGCTATTTTGAAAAGTCTTGATTTATTGGTGATTGACGAAATCAGCATGGTCCGTGCCGATCTTCTTGACGGTATTGATGAGGTGCTAAGGAGGTTTAAAGACCGCAACCAACCATTTGGTGGAGTCCAATTGTTGATGATCGGCGACCTGCAGCAATTGGCACCCGTGATCAAGGACGATGAATGGACTTTGTTGAAACCCCACTACGATACTGTTCTCTTTTTTAGCAGCAAAGCTTTAAAGAAAACCGATTATGTGAGCATCGAACTGACCCATATCTTCCGTCAGCAGGATGCAACTTTTATCCGTTTGCTGAATAAGGTTCGCAACAACGACATTGATCAGCATGTGCTTGCCGAATTGAACCAGCGTTACAGGCCAGATTTCACAAGCACATCGGGCGATGGTTACATTACCTTGACCACCCATAATTATCAGGCGCACGAATTAAACGACTCACAATTGGCACGATTGTCCACAAAAGTGCGCAAATTCACGGCGGAAGTAACCGGGGATTTTCCAGAATTCTCGTATCCTACTGATTTTGAACTAATTCTAAAGAAGGATGCACAGGTGATGTTTGTGAAAAACGATTTATCGCGAGACAAGCTCTATTATAACGGGAAAATCGGAAAGATCGTAAAGTTCGACGAGGATGTGATTTGGGTGAAATGTCCTGGTGATTCGGAGGATATTGGTGTGGCAAAAGTTGAATGGCAGAACGCAAAATATTCGATTGATGAAGAAACCAAAGAGATAAAAGAATCGGTGATTGGAACGTTTAATCAGATTCCTTTAAAGCTTGCCTGGGCGATAACCATCCATAAAAGTCAGGGACTTACTTTCGAAAAGGCAATTATTGATGCCAAGGCAGCCTTTGCACACGGACAGGTCTATGTGGCACTTAGCAGGTGTAAAACATTGGAAGGATTGGTTTTAAGTACGCAAATCAATTCCTCCGCGATTAAAAACGATGCTCAGGTGACATCTTTTAACCGTGAAGTGGAACAAAATCAACCTGATGAAAAAGTTCTTGAGGATGCAAAGTTTTCGTATCAACTGTCTCTTCTGCTTGAACTATTTGATTTTCAACTTATCACCAGAAGAGTTTATTATTGTGTGAAATTGATGTCCGAACATCACGAAAGCCTTCAGCCCTCGTTACAAGGGATTTTTGAAACAATGGGTGCTGCTATCCGGCGCGATTTGACCGAAGTGTCGGATAAGTTCAAAGTTCAGCTTCAGCAAATGACAGCAAATCATCAAAACGTTGAAGGGAATGGCCCATTGCAGGAACGGATCAGGAAGGCTTGTGTCTATTTTCTGGAGAAATTAGTTGTTGATGTATATGATATATTGAAAGTTACAGTTATTGAAACTGACAATAAAACAGTCAGGAAGTCGCTCAATGACGCAGTGGATAAATTGGGTGAAGACGTATCTGTTAAAAAGGCATGCTTAAAGTTTGGTACAGAAGGGTTTTCAGTCAAACGTTACATGGAAGTGCGGGCAAAGGCAGCGATTGAACCATCAGAATTGAAAATGAAAGATAAGCCTGCCTTTTTACTACCCGATGAGAAGATTGTCCATCCCGAGCTTTACAGGTTGCTTAAAGATTGGCGGTACCGAAAAGCAGATGAACTCAATGTGGAGATTTACATGATTTTGCCCCAGAAAACAATGATCGAATTGGTCAATCTGGTTCCTGTAACAACTGCCGGTTTGAAAAAGGTAAAAGGGATGGGGCCGAAGAAAATCAGTCAGTTTGGCAAGGAAATCCTGAACATGATTGTGGAATATCGCATCAAGTCAAACATTGGTGTGCCTGAAAAGCAGGAAGAAGTTGAGGCAGAAGTATATAAAAGGGTCAGTAAACCTGAATCCCAATCGATTTCCCTGGAGATGTTCAAATCCGGCAAGACCATATCAGAAATAGCGAAGGTCAGGGGTTTTGCGAACTCTACCATTGAAAGCCACCTTGCCTATTATGTAGAAACAGGGGATCTTGGGATTGACCAGTTGGTTGAAGCAGAAAAAACCGCTCTGATTTCGGAATGGTTTATCCGGAACAAAACCTTAAGTACCAGTGCTGCAAAAACAGAACTTGGCGACGATGTATCCTATTCCGAATTAAGGTTCGTATTGAAACACTTGATGTTCAATAATTTGTTGACGATAGAGTAAGCGGCTGGCAACTTGCGACTGGCGGCTGGCAAACTGCACGAGGTTCGAAAGTTGAACGTATTTCAATTTATTTCCTATTATTTCAATTTGTATTACTTGTGGTTGGCCAAAATCAAACTCTGTCAGGAACTGCGCGCGCTGACCGGTTTGAGACCGCTTCTAAAAATGGAGACCTAAAATGATGAATTAGAATTTCTAATGTGCCTTTGTGTTTTTACCTCTGTACCTTTGTGTTTAAAATATTAGTTAAAAGACTGAATATAAAGTTTATAATCAGAAAACAATTTTCCTTTTCCCCAAACCGTAATACAACCAGACAAATAAGATACCCAAGCCACGCATTCAGTATTTTCAAAATTACCAAAATTAGCATTGGCCAC
>JBAXWR010000377.1:0-6223 GCA_037128295.1 Mariniphaga sp. | reverse complement strand
ATTATCATTTTCGGCAACAAAAGGAAACGAAGCTTTCAAACTTACACCTGTTGATTGCCAGTCAATTGAATTGGAGACCTCTACGCGCTTACCGGCCTCTCCTGCCGAAAGAGAAATAATTTGCCTGATTTCAGAATTCTGTCCTTTACGGATTACTTCAAATGCAACACGGACAGGTCCATTTTCAACCATTTTAATCGTCACTTCATGGTTCATAAAATCAAACGGCGGGTTTTTCCGGTCGTACCAGAACATGTTCCATGATGGTTCTTTCTCAGGATTTTCGTGCTGAAATTCTAAACGTGCCGGACTTTTAAGCAATTCCCGGTTTTGCTTCTTATCGAAGATTGAAGACATATCTCCATCATCATTGATTGTGACCTTGTAAAAGTCATTTTCCAAAGTATTTGGCTCAATATGAAGGGAATTGGACCTATTTTCGCTTGGAGTGGCTGATTCCCGGACATCATACACTGACATTCCAAGAGAAGGCGTTCGGGCAATGAAAATGAATTTTATTTTATTCGCTTTTCTGGCGGTAATTTGGGAAGGTACTTCCTTTCCTTTTGAATCATATATTTTGAGATAATCCGGAAGGATCGGGAAACTCAATTCTGCCGTGCAAATATCCTCACGTTCAATAGCTGCGGGATTATAAACGACAATTGACCTCCCTTTAACCAGTGTATTCAATTGTGATGAAACATTCCCTAATGAACTTTTCAGAACTTCGTTAAAACCGTTTTGAGCAATCAACTCATCATTCCAGGCCAACTGAAAAGCACTCGGAATGGCTGTACCAGGTAATACATCGTGCATCTGGCTACCCAAAACAAGTTCCCATGAACGATTAAGCTTTTCAGTAGGATATGGAGTATTTGTAAGATAATTGGCCATTGAAGCTGCCAGCTCCGCTGACTGTGCCAGATTTTCGTTTTTGCGGTTCATCCGTTTCATAAAAGATTGGGAAGTCATCGATCCGGCAGAATGTTCAACCAACAATAAATCACCGGAATAGATTGGTAACTTCCCCTTAATTGCAGGTGTTATATCCTTAAACATCTGATCAGAAGAGGTCAGCACAACTTTCAGTTTGCTGTCAGCATTGTGCAAGCTTCCTCCGGCATTAATCACATCGCGGTCGCGTAAACCACCACCCATATCACCACACCCATAATAGCGGTAACCGAAAGAAATCCCATATTTTTTAGTGTCTTCTGATATTCGGTTGTCCCAATATGGATCGGTATCGAGTCGTGGCAGTAAATCGCCGTCATAATCAGTCGCATCCAGAACGGCAACCACACCTTTTCCATCAGGGCCGTTCCACACCCCGATGTTGAATGGCAACGGAACCGCAGTAGCAAGATTAGGGATCGTCAGCTTTTGGGTCGAGAAACCAATCAACCCGGCATGGTGAAGGACCGAAGGAAGGCTTGCCACAAACCCGAAACAGTCGGGCAACATGTAATCGACACTTTCTTTTCCAAACTCCTTTCTGAAAAAATCGTTCCCAAATAGAATTTGCCTGAGTACCGATTCGGGTGAAGAGGCGTTGACCTCCCCTTCCTCAACCGAAGAACCTGCAATGCACCATCGGCCTTTGTCGATATAACCCTTTAATTTTGAATACAATGCCGGGTGATACTCCTTCATCAGTTTGTACCTGCGCGAACCGGTAAAGTTGTAAACGTAATCAGGAAACTTTTCGAACAACCGATAATTTTCATCCATCGTATTTTTAAGGTACTCACTCACAGTGGTTTTGTAATCCCATTCATATTCAGAATCGAGATGGGTATAACCAACCGTATAGAGAACCCTCTCTTTCGAGATGTCATAGGTTGCACGACGATCCAATGGTTGTGCGAAACCCAATGCAGGTAAAAGAATCAGTAAAAGTGAGAGTTTAATTATCATGAATAAATTGAATTATTTATTGATTTTTTCAACCGGAAATCGTTTCCAAAGCCATAACTTGCCGGATATTCTAAGTTTCCACTGTACTTTTTCATCAATTCGGGAACTTCATTTTGAAAACAATCTTTCTTAATCATTTGTTTACTAGCTTTCGGGATAATGTGTTCTTTCATATGCCTTACCCCACAATTAGCAACATTTTGAGTAGCCTTCGTATGAATTGCTCCACATGAATTGCCTCCAGCTTTAGAGGCTGTGTGATATTAAGATTTAAGGCCCTGAGAATTGCGTATTTCAGAAATTTCAAATACACCTGTCCGAATATTTTCGCTACAAAATTTAGTTTTCACACAGCCTCTTTAGCTTGTGGAAATCAAAATGGTTTCAAGATCGGTTGATTTTTAACAAACAATCAATTAAATCCTTACGTTACTTTGCTTTTGAAGGTTTGAAAAAATTCTTATCAACGCAAAAATCCACCGATGAACTCCAGACAACTACTTCTGATATTGATTCTTGGCTTGAATTTCTACGCTGCTTTTTCGCAGCGACAGGTTGTAAAACGTGACTATACGAAATTGGTTGATCCGTTTATCGGTACCGGAGCCGATGGCAATACCTTTCCAGGCGCAAGTTACCCTTTTGGTGGAGTTCAGTTAAGCCCTGACACACAATTGAATGCATGTGGAGGTTACGCTTATTCTGATAGTACGATTTTTGGCTTTTCACACACCCACCTGAATGGTGTAGGTGAGCCTGAATACCGCGATGTGCTGTTTATGCCGACTATCGGGAAAGTTCATCTCAGTGCCGGGTCAGCCGGAGTAAAAGGTTCAGGTTACAGTTCGGCTTTCGACCATCAGCATGAAAAAGCATCGCCAGGATTTTATTCCGTTTTCCTTAAAGACTACAACATTCAGGTAGAGCTGACAACGACTTTACGTGCAGGATTTCACAAATATACTTTTCCGGAAAGTAACGATTCCCACATTATCATCGATCTGGCCCATCCTGGAGGTGCAGAATTCCTGAACATCAAAAAGATTAGCGATGCCGAAGTTGAAGGGCTGCGCCGTTCGCATGGTTGGGCTTGGGACCAATATGTCTATTTTGTGGCGAGGTTTTCCAAACCTTTCATGTCGGCTGACCTCGCCATCAACGACACAATTAAAAAGGGCATCAGTGAAGCATCAGGTAAAAACATCAAAGCTGTCCTTAATTTTCAAACATTTGATAAAGAGGTAATTCTCGTAAAAGTTGGGATTTCGGCAGTAAGTACGGATGGGGCAAGGAAAAACCTTGATGCCGAAATTCCGAATTGGGACTTTGAAGCGGTGAAAGAGGAGTCCCAATTAGCATGGAACAATCAACTGTCAAAAATAGAAGTTGAAGGTGGTACACCTGACCAGCAAACTATTTTTTATACATCAATGTACCATGCAGCTTTAAGTCCCAATATTTTTATGGACATTGACGGGAAATATCGCGGAACGGATCATAAAGTACACGAAAACAAGGATTTCACAACTTATACAGTGTTCTCATTATGGGACACTTACAGGGCATTGCATCCCCTGTTCACGATCATAGATCAAAAAAGGACAAACGATTTTATCAAGACTTTGCTGCAGATTTATGATGATGGTGGCCGATTGCCGATGTGGCCGCTGGCAGGAAATTATACCGATGATATGCTTGGTTACCATGCAGTACCTGTCATTGTAGATGCGTATATGAAAGGGATAAGGGGTTATGATGTTGAAAAAGCATTTAAAGCAATCAAGCATAGTGCTGAACTCGATAAGCTTGGGTTGAAATATTATAAAAAGATTGGCTACCTTCCTTACGACCGGCAGGGCGAATCGGTTTCCAAGACGCTGGAATACTGTTACGACGATTGGTGCATTTCACAGATGGCCAAAGCATTGAACAGGATGCCTGATTATCAGAACTATCATCAGCGTGCCCATTACTGGGAAAATGTGTTCGATCCATCTGTTGGTTTTATGCGTGGCAAAAGTTTTGACCGAACATGGTTATCCCCTTTTGACCCGTTGGTCAATTCGACCTATTCGGAAGGGAATGCTTACCAGTATATGTATGTTCCTCATGATGTTACAGGACTGTCAACCAAAATGGGAGGAGAACTGAAATTTTCAAAATGGCTGGATATACTTTTCACCCTATCAAGCGGAAATAGCAACAGGGGAATGATCGGGCAATACTGGCACGGCAACGAACCGAGTCACCACCTTGCCTACCTATATGATTATGTTGGGGAGCCATGGAAAACGCAAAAGCTTGTCAATCAAATATTAAATGAGTTGTACAGTACGAAGAATGATGGTCTTGCAGGGAACGACGATTGCGGACAGATTTCGGCATGGTACATCTTAAGTTCATTGGGATTTTATCCGGTAGCCCCGGGACAGGCGATTTATTCGATTGGTTCTCCATTGTTTACAATAGCAACAATCCATCTTGAGGATGGAAAGAAATTTGTGATCAAGGCAAATAACATTTCCAAAGTGAATATCTACATTCAGTCGGCAATTTTGAACGGAAAAGCATGGACCAAATCGTATCTGAGGCACCAGGATTTGATGAAAGGGGGGGAATTGGTTTATGAAATGGGCCCTAATCCCAATAAAAGCTGGGGAGTAGCTCCATCAGATCGGCCATATTCCGAAAATGGAGAACCTGTGGTTATGGTTCCCTATCTCAAATCTGGCGAACTGTTGTTTGAAAATTCCACCCTTGTTTCCCTGGCTTGTGACTCCAAAAACGCCGGTATCAGGTTTACCCTCGATGGTTCCGAACCCAATGAAAAATCAACAGTTTTTTCGAAAGCAATAGAAATCAAACAATCTACAGTTTTGAAAATCAGGGCATATGATCAGGATAAGAAATTCGGGAATGTTTACACTTACAATTTAGAAAAAGCAAAGCCCAAAGAAGCTGTTCAAAACGGAAAGGTCAAACCGGGTTTGCATTTCGATTATTATGAAAAGTTCTTCGTAACGACCGCCGATCTGGATATTGTATATCCAATATCTTCTGGAATCACATCCAATTTTGGACTGAACGAAAGGAAACGGGAAAGTTATTTCGGGTTGAGGTTTGATGGTTATGTGAAAGTCCCCAAAGATGGCATTTATACCTTTTACCTGAAATCGAACGACGGAAGCCGATTGTTTATCGATGATTCGGAACTGATTGAGAATGATGCCAATCATGGAGCGGTCGAAGAACCGGGAAACATTGCCTTGAAGGCAGGGCTGCATAAAATCATGGTGAAATATTTCAATTGCGGCGGCGGAAAAGCTTTAAATCTGAACTGGTCGGGACCCAATATGGAAAAGCATGAAATTCAGGCCAATGAACTTTATACGGATGATCTATGAAACTCAAAAAATCATTTTTAATAACTTTGATGGTCCTACCGGGAATATTCCTGTTTGCACAACCTTCCGGCAGGGAGAATTTTGATGCCAACTGGAAATTCCATTTAGGCGATGTTCCAAATGCTGAAAGGACAGATTTTCCTGATCAAAAATGGCGTTCACTTGATCTTCCGCACGATTGGAGCATCGAGGGTAATTTTCGGCCCGACAACCCTTCTGGGCATCAGGGCGGCTTGTTGCCGGGTGGCATTGGTTGGTATCGTAAAAAGTTCATTGTCAATGATCCATCCGAAATGAAATATTTCATCCTGATCGATGGTGCCTATAAAAACAGTACGGTTTATGTCAATGGTCATCCATTGGGGACACGCCCATATGGTTATGCGACTTTCCAGTACGATATGACACAATACATTCAAAAGGGTGAAAATGTCCTTGCAGTAAAAGTCGATAACTCCAAACAGCCCGACTCCCGTTGGTACACCGGGGCAGGTATTTACAGGCATGTCTGGCTGATTACCTCATCGCCGGTTTATGTTGGTCAATGGGGCACATTTGTGACAACACCCAAAGTTTCAGAAATGGAAGCGACAGTGAATGTGACGACTACGATTTTTAATGACAGTCAGGAGAAGGCGGATCTAAAAATTTCGTCGTCTATTGTAGATCCTTCGGGGAAAGAAGTGGCTGTCCAATTGCAATCCGGCAAAGCCTCCTTGAATTCTAAAACCACCCTAATTTCCACAATAAAAGTGAACCACCCGCAACTTTGGGATATTCAACATCCTCATCTTTACAATTTGATTACCAAGGTTTTTCAGGGAAAAATACTCAAAGACACTTACACAACGACTTTTGGGATCAGGTCGATCGCCTTCAGGGCAGACAGCGGATTCTAT
>JBAXWR010000376.1:0-6225 GCA_037128295.1 Mariniphaga sp. | reverse complement strand
CCATTAATATCATAATAGTGTTCGAGAATTGAGATAAAAAGGCTTTTCCCGAAACGGCGCGGACGCAGGAAAAACAAATAGGGCGATCCCTTTTCCTCGATGAGTTGGATATACCTTGTTTTATCGACAAAATAATAATTTTCAGATTTTATCTTATCGAAACTACTTATTCCGTACGGTATCTTTTTCATTTTTTTTGGATTATCATCATACAAATATAATGAAGATATTGCATTGTTCGTTGCCTGACAATTCTCAATTGGTATTGAAATCGTCAGGCAACTATACTGCCTAATTGCTTATTTCACAGCAATTTCCAAATTCGCTTCTTTTAATCCGTCTGCTATAGCCTTAATCGTCATTTTCCCAGGTTTTAGTTCTGGTTTTAATATTGCAAGACATTTTCCCTGGAAGGTTTTGTGCTTCGGCTGAATGAAGCTGGCCATTTCCCTTGGGTTTCCGTTTCCGACTCCTGCCAGTTTTCCATTTCCGGAAACCGCGTAGTTAATTGTGATGTCGTTGGCCCAAGGAATTACATTTCCTTCTGCATCCAATACTTCGGTCATGATATAGGCAAGATCGTTGGGATCTGCTTTGATGGAACTCCTGTCGGCAGTAAGCCTTATGGAACTTGGTTTACCAACTGTTTTGACAGTTTCTGATGCCACCTCTTTACCAGCAGCATCATAGCAATGCGCCACAAGTTTGCCCGGTTCGTAAGGAACCTCAAAAGTGGCAGTGATCGATTTTTCACCGTCAACAGCCTGTTCACCAATCAGTTTACCGTTCAGTTCCAGTTTGACAGATTTGCTGCGGGTATAAACATGAACCTGCAATTTTTCATTTTCATGGCCTGGCCAACTCCAACTTTTTTGTTCCTCAGGCCAACCCCATGGGCTTACATTCTCCTTCTTCCCTGCCGGGATAGGTTGATGAACGAGAATTTCAATCTTACTTTGTCTCCAGACCACCAATTGATGATAATACCTCGCTTTTTTATTGCCGATCAGATCGATATCGCCCTGATAATCATTAAAGATCGGCCAGGGATCCCTATTGAAGAATCCACCTGCCATAGCTCCGGGAGCAGCAGGTTTTGCGTTTGGCCCTTCGTCATTTACATATCGCGAAACCCCAACACCAGCTTCCCCAAGGTAATCCATCACAACCCATGCAAAGTTTCCTATCACGTAAGGGTGTTTTTCGACCATTGTCCAGTTTTCCAGTGAATAGAGTGGCATAAATTCGGTTGCTGCCATTACCCTTTCAGGGTGTTTTTCGTGGTCGGCTTCATAGATACTATAGAGATAATTATAACCAACGACATCAAACAATGCCATTTGAGGTGCTGCATCGTCCCACCTGCTTTTTTCACCACGTCTGCCGGAGAAATCGTTGAAGGCCAAAGTGATACCCCGGGTCTTGTCCAAACGGCGGATCTCATTGGTCAGTTTGGTGGCAATCCGAAGACCGGCTGTATCAAGGGCTTCGCGGATTTCATTTCCAACGCTCCAAAGGATTACCGAAGGGTGGTTCCTGTCGCGTGTGACCATCAGCTCAAGGTCTTTCTGCCACCACTCCTTGAACGATTTTGAATAATCATCAGCAGATACCTTCTGTTGTTCCCAGTTATCAAAAATCTCATCAATCACCAATATCCCCAAACGGTCACAAACGTCTAGCAAATAAGGGGATGGTGGATTATGGCTGCACCGGATGGAATTCAAACCTGCATTTTTAAGGATTTCCATCTTGCGCTCCTCAGCTCGGTCGATGGCCGCTGAACCCAATGGGCCATTGTCGTGGTGGAAACAGCCACCCTTTAATTCGACAGATTTACCATTCAACAGGAAACCTTCTTTTGCAGTGAACCTGATGGACCGGATGCCAAATGTGGTAACGAGATTGTCGGAAACCTTATTACCGACAAGAACAGATACTTTGGCCGTGTATAATGTGGGTGTCTCCGTTGACCATAGAGATGGTTTTGTGACTGTAAGGGTTTGTTCGATGTTGTTGTTGGCTCCTTTAGGTACATTTACGTTCGCCTGTTTTTTAGCGACAATTTTACCGGATGGGTCAAGGAACTCAACCTGGACAACTGCGTTGATATCCGCAGTTCCTGAATTGACAACCTTTGTAACAACATTAACATCCGAAGTTTGATCGGAAACAACAGGTGTTTTAACGTTGACTCCCCAGACTCCGATATGTGCAGTGTTCACCAATGTCAACCATGTATGTCTGTAAATTCCTGATCCTGAGTACCATCTGGCAGTCCTTCCTTCATTTTTGACCTGAACAGCGATCGAATTGGATTGACCTGCCGGATTCAGAAGCGGGGTAATATCATAATAAAAGGAAGTATATCCATAAGGATGGCCTCCAGCATGTTTCCCGTTGACCCAAACATCAGAATTCATGTAAACGCCATCAAACTGGAGGTAAACGATTTTACCTTTGTCTATTTCATTGATTGTGAAGTTCTTCCTGTACCAGGCAGTACCACCTATGGTGTAACCTGTACCCATTTTCCCTATAGATGCCTTGGAAAAAGGACCTACGATACTATCGGGAATCTGATTAGGTAGGTCTTCGATGCTCCAGTCGTGCGGAAGATTGACAATTCTCCATGCAGAATCGTCAAAACCGGGGTTTTCAGCACCGGAAGGATTCTCTTTAATAAAACGCCAACCTTCATCAAATAAGGTTGTTCTTGGTTGGTTGCCTATGTTTGAGGCAGGGGCTGTTGAGGCAAATCCAATAATAAATAAAAATGAAAAAAGGGAAGCTAGTTTTCTCATGATGGCAATAGTTTTAATTGACCTTCAAAAGTAGTAAACTTAATTATAGAAAAGCCAAGGGATCAGGTCATATTCCAAATGATTTGAAACAATGTTGAAAAAGATTAATCGGTTCTTAGTGATACAATTTATGCCTCAAAATCACAATGACACCAAGATTCACAAAGTTCAACACATAAAATATTAACACTTTGTGAACCCTTTGAGACTTGGTGACTTTGTGGCATTTTTTAAATTAGCTCCGCAATCAACTCCCTGATTTTCTCAACAGCTTCAGGTATTGCCGCTTCCACATCAGGAGAAAGGTCCATTCCCATATCCTGAAAATCTTTCACAGAGATGGCAACAAGATAGAATTCAGGTTTTTGACCCAATAGAAAAGTTGCATCGATCAGGTCCTTAAGGCCAATTTCGTGGGCACTCAATTGTTTGGGAAAATCTTTGGCAAATTGAGGGTGTAGAACCCTGACTGTCCCAGCTGGATAATCATCAAGGGCAGCATCAACAAAAATAATGGTCTGGTACGATTGGATAAAGCCCAATAAATGAAAGCCCCCGGTACCGCCATCCATTGTGTCGGCACCGGAGACTCCTTCATTTTCAAGTCTTTGAACGATCTGAATTCCAATCCCTTCATCGTTCATCAATAAATTACCAACCCCTAAAATCAGAATTTTATTTTCTTCCACGTTTTCGTTTAAGTGTTTTGACTTTTCGCTGCCTCTTTATCGTGTTCAATCACAGTGTCCTCTTCAACAAATTTCCAACCGCCAATCATAGAGGATGTTACACCAGTCCTTTCAATATAGTCATGGTAAAAGACCAGGTACATGTGGACCATGGCGAACAGGATAAAGCCCCACATCAGGATATGGTGCAGTTGCCTGACATGCATATCACCACCAAGGAATGGTACGATCCACGCAAAAAGTTTGGGAAGTGCAGAGGTGCTCATTGCAGAGTACATTCCGAATCCCGTAAGGCATTGAACAAGGAAAATCAGGAAAGTGATAAAATAGACAAAACTTGCCAACGAATTATGGCCAATCGAATTGATCTTTTTATGGGTAACCTGAAGAACATCAACTTTGATCACATCCAAAATTTCCTGCCATTGACTACGTTTAAGGGGAATAAAATTATACCAGCGAGAAAATTCGTTTCCCGAAAATCCCCAATAGGTCCGAAACACAAAATTGAAGAAAAACAGGAATGCGGAAACAAAATGGATGAACCGCACGGTACCGAACCAATAATTGAAATAAGCTTCGGTGCCTTTTGTAATCGACAATGGATCACCAATCATATAACCGGTGATACTCAGGGCTACAATACACAATGCATTGATCCAATGATAGATACGTACAGGCATTTCCCATACGTAAACTTCACGCAACGGAATTGACCGGCTTTTCATGGCTAATAGGTCTTTAATTCATGAATGGTACTTCCATTCTCATCGTAAACATGCACAGCACAGGCCAGACATGGATCGAAAGAGTGGATCGTACGCAACACTTCAAGTGGATTCTTTGGGTCGGCAATCGGGGTACCGATCAACGACTCTTCAAAAGCAGAACGCTTTCCTTGCAGGTCACGTGGTGCAGCATTCCATGTTGTGGGAACTACCAATTGATAATTGGCGATTTTCTTGTCTTCTATGACAATAAAATGGGAGAGTGCGCCGCGGGGTGCCTCAACCATGCCAATACCTTTTGCCTGGGCAGGCCATGATTCAGGTAACCATTTGTCGTTGTTCATTGTACGTGTATCGCCATTCTTGATATTGGACAACAACTGTTTGTAGAACTCCAATGCCCAGCCACATGTCAGCTTGGTTTCCAATCCACGTGCAGCAGTACGCCCCAATGTTGAGAACAATGCAGCAACAGGAACATCAAGTGCTTTCAATGTGCTTTCGATCACCTCTTTATAATCAGCCCTGCCTGATGCATAACCGATCAGCATCCTTGACAACGGACCTACTTCCATGGCGTTGCCTTTCCAACGCGGTGTTTTTACCCAACTATATTTCTGTGAGAAATCAAGGTGTTCGTAAGGTGGTTTCGGACCAGTATAGTTAAACTTTGTTTCACCGTCCCATGGATGCAAACCGATTTTATCGCCCTTTGAATATTCGTACCATGAATTGTTCACGAATTCCTGGATCTGGTTCTGATCTTCGGCCTTCACTTCATGGATTTTGCTTAAATCTCGGTTCAGGATAGCTCCGCGTGGCATCTTGAAACTTTCCGGATTATTGTACCCGTTGGTTGGGAAGTCGCCAAATGAGAGGTAATTAGTCAAGCCTCCACCAATTGCGCCCCAATCACTTTTATAATAGGATGCAATTGCAAGTAAATCCGGTATATAAACCTGATCTACGAAAGTTTTGGCATCTTCAAAAAGTTTACCCACAAAGGCAAGCCGCTCTGCATTAACTGCATTGGCCTCCTCAATGTTGATCGAACAAGGAACACCACCCACAAGGTAATTTGGGTGTGGGTTTTTCCCACCGAAAATGGTATGGACTTTAATCAATTCCTTTTGCCATTCTAACGCTTCAAGATAATGGGCTACGGCAATCAAGTTCACTTCCGGTGGAAGCTTATAAGCCTTGTGGCCCCAATAACCATTGGCAAAAATACCGAGTTGACCGCTTTCGACGAACCCTTTGAATTTATTCTGAATATCGGTAAAATAGCCGACTGAGCTTTTTGGCCATGGCGAAATGCTTTGGGCTATCCTTGAGGCTTCTGCCGGATTTGCCTTTAGTGCTGAAACAACGTCCACCCAGTCAAGGGCATGTAAGACATAAAAGTGTACCACATGGTCCTGAATGTAAAGCGCATTGGCCATGAGGTTACGGATCAGCTCTGCATTTGGCGGTACGGAAATACCCAGTGCATTCTCAACAGTCCTGACTGACGTCAATGAATGGGTTGAGGTACAGACGCCACATACACGGCCGACAAACGCCCAAGCATCGCGTGGGTCACGCCCTTTTAAGATTGTCTCGATGCCCCTGACCATTGTTCCGGCACTGAATGCATCTGTGATTAGACCATTGTTCACCTCTATTTCCACCCTAAGGTGCCCTTCAATTCGGGTAATTGGATCGATTACTATTCTATCTGCCATGACTATGCTTCTTTGGTGGTTGAACTTGTTTCAGGTTCGTTGTTTATCTCTTTATGTTTGCGTATATTGGTGACAACGGCATGGCCTGCAATGCCAATCGCAGTTGCAACACCAAGACCAAGTCCGATTTTATCTGCTGTCGATTCGATACCAAATCCAGCAACTTTAGGAAGGTGCTGATAGAATGGTCCATTGTCCCAAAATCCAGCCTCGGAACATCCGATACATGGGTGACCCGATTGGATAGGGTAGCTGACACTATCGTTCCATTTAATAATTC
>JBAXWR010000375.1:0-6240 GCA_037128295.1 Mariniphaga sp. | reverse complement strand
CATCGGTGAGGGTGCATTTGAGGTTTAATGTTTCGATTTTGTTCATGGGATTGGGTTTATGGGTTGAAAGGTTTATATCGGCGGATTCATCGCACCAGGCTATTAAGAGCATTGGCTTCGATTTCAGCAATGGTTGAACGGGTGCCTGAATTAACCCATTCAGTCAGTTCGAATTTTGAAAAATACAGCCGGCCGCGCCTTTTCTTGCAAGGGATTTCACGGCGGTGAACATATTTATAAAGTGTACTGGTTGAAATGGATAATAGATCGGCGGCCTCTTTGATCGTTAACAATTCATCTTTGGCAGGATTGTTATTTGCAGGATGAAACTCTTTTAAGGCTTTACTGACCTGTTTAAAGATGAGGGTTTCAAGTTCTTTTAAAGGAAGGGGGGATAAGATAAAATCTTGCATAGCTGATTTGATTAAAAAAACCAGCTACAAATAAAATACAAAAAATCTTGAAAAATCAAAAGGAACCGTACACAAAATACACAAAGTGTAAAATGTGTAATTGGTGTATTTTGCTTACGATATTAACACTACACTTGAAGCATATGGAATGAATGCAAGTAACGTGGGATTAACTTCAGCTCGTTTTATCCTGTCAATTCCAATATTTACTCCAAACGTGTTTTGAGCCACTAACTTAATTTCCTGTTGCTTCAGTTCTTTCTTGTCCTTATAATATCCCTTCAGGTGCAGATCCTTTAAAAGAGCGACCAAAAAGCACTTATAGCCCTTTTTCTTATCCTTCCAAACATAGGTCGTTGGCTGACAATGGTTTTTGCTGACAAGTAAATTCATGATAAAAATGTAATGGGACGGGTTCTCAAACGCATCTTTCAGGTACATAATTTTCGTTCGTTTAGACAATTTTGACTGTTGTGCAGAAGGAGGTGGCTTAACCGGTGATGGTGAAGTTTTTTTGACTTCCTTTTTGGTCGTCTCATAATGAATCTCAATTTTTTCGGATAAAAACTCACGAAACTTGTAAAGATGATTCAGCTTATGATATATTTCGGGAAACAGCTTATCCAAATCATCGACTTCTGATTCATATGATTCAGTAGCTTCATCATAAAATGGTTCTTCCCAACATTTGATTACCGGAATTTCTTCACCCCGTACATAAAATTCATTTTTTCGTTCCGCAATTTGCAAATTCGAAGGTTGCAGGGCTTTCCGTCGGGATATGATATTCATCAGGACATCGGTAAGGAAAAATTCCAATTTCTCAATTTGAAAGTCGTTTATGTATTTTTCAAAAATTTTCAAGTCTGTTAACGCGCCGCTATGCCTATCTTTCAGGAAATCATACAACGATTCAAATGATTCACATAGCCGGCCATACATCGATTCACGTTTGGAATTTTTTAAGAAGAGGGTAAAATTCAATTCCGAATACCTGGCATGGGGATCGGGGATGTGCAGTTTAGGAGGGCCGTATTTTTCGATAAAGTTGTTTGGATCAAGTTTGTAATGACAATTTGTTAGAATCTTCTCCCTGTAGAGCCATTGCAAATGTTCTCGTAAAAATGGAATCAATGGTTTTTCGGCTTCAGCAATCCTAAAACAGTCGGCCAAAGAAAAATACTCAAATTCATCGATTGAGATTAAACGTTTTACAAAGGCATAAACCCTGATGTGATTAAAAGAGGGGGACTGAACGATTTCGTAAAGATCAAATCGAAAGGAGAAAAACTCTTTCCCGACTTTGGCGACTGTTAAAGATTCAAGCCGGTTGTGGTAATATTGCATTTCTGCTCTGGAAATATCACGGTCGCCAATAAGGTCTGAAATAATATTCAGCGTGCTACCGGGATTGGCAATCTTTTGGGCATATTGAGTTAAATCGTTAGCTTCATTAATCGATTCATACTCATCTAAAAGATCAGGCAACATGTCGATAATGAGACCTATGTCCATTGTAAACGTGATATTGAGCTGTTCTAAGAAACTTGGTGTTTTTTCTGCTTTCTTGAGATTTTTCAGCTCAAAATCAGCAGGATAGTTTTCGGTGATAATGTAGTTTGACTGATCAGAGCCCTCGTCTTTGAATTCAGTAGATCAACCTTTACGTTTATGAACAGTCAAGAATGAATGCCTCGCAGCCTATGTTATCACTTTTGGGTGATTTCGACAAACCTGGCAATAAGATTACTGTGAATATTAATCGGGTGAGTGGTTTGCCGGAATCCTAATGTTTGAAGGATCGCCAGCAATAAGGCAGTTTTTCTAAGATTCCGGCGTTGGTGATTTGTGCCTTCATTGGATCAATTGTGTCAATGTGCATAGCTATGCAGTAGTTATTGCAAATTAACATAAAGGCTTTATGATATCAAAAAAAAGAGGAATGGAGTTATCAACAAAATGATGTTACTCGTTTTGTTGACTTTAAAGAGTTTTCAAATTGACAGTTGATTAATCCTGTCATTTAATTCGTGAAGCCGGTCTATTAAATCGTGGAACGATAATGCAGGTTTGTAAAGCATGCTTTCACGCATGGCGAGATAATCCTTTTCCCATTCGCCTATGATAGAATCGGGTGGTATCAGGTTAATTTTATCAGGAGTGTGATTGGTGTAATCAATACCCCGGATGGGTGTAATCGCTTTGCGATGCTCCACAATTGTTTGGTACAGATCCATATTAGCCAATGCTGCTTTGGCAAAACCGGTATCCATCAGTTTTTCCAGATCATACATGTGACGGCTTTTACGTTCCACTTTTATTTTTGCCACAGGTTGCTGAAATTCTTCGTGTAAGAGAAAAACCTTTTCAAGAAAGGTTCTTTCGGGACGGACTGTAGGAATCGTGATCGGTTCATTAGCAAATAGCCGGCCTTTGAAGTGTTCGCCCACTAAAGATGTGAAACTACATTGTTCGAAAGGTTCCATTAATGAACGGCTCCCTATTTCAATTAAAATCCTGGGTTGGAGATATGGAATGGGATCAGTCACCGCAGGATAATAAATTTCAATGATCAGCGGATCCTGGTCGTGGCTCGTTATTTTACTTAATTGACAAGTTAAATTGTCAAAGCCTGCATGGGCAAATTTTTTTCTGAGTTCTGGAAAATAATTCTCTGAAATAAATTGAAATGATCGTTCCCTGAGTTTTTTTACTTGAGAACCGGTCATTTCTTTGTCTTCATGATCAAAACCAAGAAATTTTCTATCCATTGCAAGGTCAATATCCTCCGACAGTCGGTCTATCAATCCATATGCTTTGCTTAATGAGGTGCCTCCTTTGAAGACTGTATAAGGCGCTATGGATGTGTCAAATACAAGTTCAAGGGCGAGAACCACCCACCAGTCTTTTTCTACAGCTGCATCGGGCAGACCAATAGATGCAGCTGTTTCAGCAAATATGTTACGCCTGGTTTGATCAGTTAATTTATGCCATTCCTTTAATGAAACGAGGTTCATAACTTATTATCCTTTAGCACCTGTTGAATGATTTGCCTTATCCATTCGGGAGCAAGGCGTATATCATGCTGCAAATGAGTTATCTTTTCCTTTTTTAGCAGCAACTGAATTTTTTCAATATCATCGGGGGTTACCTTATCCTTGCCAAGGGTTTTTAAAGCCTGAATTGCAAGACTGCTTATGGCTCCAACAGCAGCCACTGTTTTAGGGGTGGCTTTTTTAAAGGTAATGGTTCTCTTACCCACCTTGACTTTTCGGGCTGCGCCATCGGTAAGGTATACAATGTTCATGGGAACCTGGGTGGATAGTCCCATTCTGTTAAGGGCATATAAACCCGTGGGAATAATACGGGCTTTGTCTCTGCGTGGGATGGCTGTGGCAATCGTTGCAATGGCCGGGGTGACAGGGCCAATAACAGGGTCTATTTCAGGCCTTACATAAATGCCCGGAGCAATTCTAACTAATTCACCATATTTCACAAGGCGTTGCAATGCTTTTCGGACAGCTTCTGAATTGCCTGTTGATATGAAATCGTCACCGAAAAACAGCGTACCCCTTCTGGCTTTTTTAATTTTTTTAAGTATCTGTATTACAATATTATCAATCATTATTAATGAAATTTAATGTCCCAAATTTAGTAAATATTTGGGACATTGAAATATAAATTTATTGGTTATAAATCAGTTTCCGGTAATAACATATTTGCCCACTTCTTTTTTTCATCATCCTCGAAGTTGGCAAGGTAGTTCATGGTGGTCTGTTTGCTTTTATGGCCCAGAGATTCGCTGATGAATTCGACTGATGCACCCGATCGCTTTAACACAGTGGCGAAGGAATGCCGGGCCGTGTAGGTGGTTGCCCTGTCAATGCCGATATCCTTACATATGTTTGTCATGTTCTTATTGATCGTTTGGACGGTCTGCAGAATTGCTCGATATTCTTCCTGTGGGGTCATTCCTGGTTTCAAGATATCAAAGATATATTGGTTTGGCAACCCGGGTTTTATACCCCAACGGTCGATGATCGTTCCGATTTGTCGGGTAATGATAATGTCAATCTTTGTTTCCTCATCAACTGTATCAGCTGTTTTTGCTCTTACCAGGTTGATCTTATCTCCATCGATGTTGGAATATTTCAAACGTGCTACATCCTTAATGTTAATCCCGTTGCATAGGTAGCTGAACAACCAGTAATCGCGGCAGCGTTGTTCAAATGTTCCCTTAATTGTCGGGTATGCTGCTATTTTTGCCACATCAGCCTGGGTCAATGCTTTTTTTGTGTTCTTGCCCTTTGGGACTGCATACAATCCATTCTTCGATTTACCAAACGGATAGAATACCCCAACAGGCTTTACCTTATTGAACACAGTGCGAACGTTACGCAAATAGATGCTCACAGTGGTACGGCTGTTTACTTTCGTCCTGGATTTCGTCTTACCAGTTTTTGTCTTCCATTCAATCACTCTGGGGGTCAGCATCCACTTTTCGTAATCTTTCAGGAATTTGACGGTAACATTTTCAAACGGGAATTTTTCCTTTCCGGTAAATTCTTTCAATGATTTTATGGCACATTCATAAGTTACCGCCGTGCTTATCTTGCCATCATCACGGAATTCTTTTCCGGTGTCGGTCATGGTAGCAAAAAGGTCCTTATCATCATGGGGTGCTGAGAAGTACCTGGCTTCAAATGCTTCAAAAGAAAAAACGTTCATTTCTTTAATAACATCCCGGGCATGGGATTTCAGATTGCCGAAATGCAGGCTGAGTGTTTTAAATTTTTTAGGGACCTTAGTTCCTTTAGTTTTATTAAAATCATCCAAAGAAAGGGCAATGGTTTTTCCGCAAAGCTGTGAAAATTCAAGTTCCTCCATTGGGGGGTACTTCAATATCCATGTTCTGCTTATTTTTTTGTAGGTGATACGCAGTTTAACGGCACTCTTATCGTCTTTTCGTTTTCTCCAATTTTCATGTATTATTTCGGGTATTGCTTTGGCCTCGGCTTTCATTTTGTTTTGATTTTTGTAGTAACAAATGTAGTAACTTTTTTGGTTAAAACAAGATAAAGTCGGAAAAAAGATACCAACACAGTATGATTTAAATCATTGATTTATACATTATTATGCTAAGTTATGCTAAAATTGGAAAATGATATTTTTATGCCTTACAAGCAGAGGGTCCTTGGTTCGAATCCATGTGCTCCCACCCTCAAAATCAGCCACTTACGATGAAAATCTGAGTGGCTTTTTGCTTTTTTGCCTACAATTTGCATACATTTTACTGGCTTTGTTGTCTGGCACAAACAATTAGGTACTAAAAAAAACGCTCACGCTGACCAGTCTTCACCGGAATAGCCTGACCATATCAGTTTCTAGAATGTCAATAAGTTAATGTGGTCAACCAGCTTATTATGCAGTGAAATACTTATGCATTAATCTCAGCAATTCATCTTTGTCAATGGGTTTGGAAAGATATTCATTGCATCCCGTATCTATTGCCTTTTGCCGGTCGCCTGAAAGCGCATAGGCCGTTTGTGCAATGATGATGATTTCCTTATTAAACTTACGGATCTGACGGGTCGCGTCATATCCATTCAACCCGGGCATCCTGATGTCCATCAGAATCAGATCGAGGTCGGGATTGTTGCGGCAGGCATCAACTGTTTCACCCCCTGTCCTTGCATGTATGACTTCACGGCTGATTTCCTTAAGCATTGCAGTGAGGAGCAAATCCGAGGTTTCCTCGTCTTCGGCAATTAATATTTTCAGGTTTTTAATCTGACCTGATTCATCTTCTTGCGAAACATTTGCAGTA
>JBAXWR010000374.1:0-6244 GCA_037128295.1 Mariniphaga sp. | reverse complement strand
TGAAGCTTTCCAGATGGCAGTAATCGTTACAAGATTCCCGGTTTTTGTTTTAATGCAATAATTATCAACATTTAAAACGGCATTTGGAGATAGGCTTTTGGAGAAAAGGATACACAACAAATTTCTACCTGTTGAACGCACCTCGTAAATTTCCGGCGGACAACTCTCAATTCTCATCGAAACGTCGTCCATCCAGACTTGCCCTGCATGGGTAGAATTGAATTTGTAATACAACCCAATTGTGCTGAAAAGGTAATTTAGTGTTTTTTCGTTCCCTGTCTTCAAAGCAGACCATGAACTTGTTATGGCCTCTTTGTACTTTACGCTCCACAACCCAAATTCATGCGTTACTTCCATTTCCAAAATTGTTCCAGCCTTCCAGACAAAATCTGTCAAAACGATATCCTGAACAGCTTTGCCATTTTGCATCCTGCACAATTTCAAAACATTGTCACCGCTTGTCAGGTTGACACCAATTGCATAACCATTTGCCAATGTAAGGTTTGACTGATCCGAAAAAAGATAAAAACAAACCTGTTCGGTTGCAGCAAAAACCCAATTTCCATTTTTTAGCTTAAAGGTCCAAGTTATCTTGTTGTCATTAATACCAGTATCCGGAATTTTTCGGGTCACATAGCTTGCACTTCTTAATCCCGACAGGTTATGTTTTAAAGCATAACTGCCAGTAATTGGAGACAGATTGCTTATACTCCAATGGTCAGTGTTTTCCCAAGCACCAAACTGCCCATTTTCGAAGTTGTCGCTGAACATAAGTTGTCCATAACTTTCAAATACGTTAAAAAATAGCAGGTAAAAAATAAATCTGTAAATAATCTTGTCCATTTTAGGTTATTTAATTAGAAATTTCAATAATTTTGCCACATCATACCGGATGAAAATGATTTGCCGGGTTTTTACAGTGTAAGTTAATAAAAATTAAGCAGAAATGAAAGTAGCAATTGTAGGTGTTAGTGGCGCGGTAGGACAAGAGTTCCTGCGCGTTTTGGATGAGCGCAATTTTCCGCTTGACGAATTGGTCATCTTCGGATCGGCGCGGAGTACAGGAAAAGAATACAGCTATAAGGGTAAGAAATTGCTTGTGAAGGAGCTTCAACATAACGATGATTTTAAAGGAATTGATATCGCTTTGGTTTCTGCGGGTGCAGGTATTTCAAAGGAATATGCAGGTACGATTACAAAATTCGGGACGATCATGATCGACAACAGTAGTGCTTTCCGTATGGAAAACGATATTCCGCTTGTTGTTCCTGAGGTGAACGCTGCTGATGCCAAAAACATGCTGCGCAGGATCATTGCAAATCCCAATTGTACTACCATTCAGATGGTTGTGGCTTTAAAACCGATCGAGGATCTTTCGCATATCAAAAGGGTACATATCGCAACCTATCAGAGCGCAAGCGGGGCAGGTGCGTCGGGTATGGATGAACTTCAGGCGCAAACCAAACAAATTGCAGAGGGAGCAGCACCCGTTGTTTCAAAGTTTGCTTACCAGTTGGTACAAAATCTGATTCCCCATATTGATGTCTTTACCGATAATGACTATACCAAAGAGGAGATGAAGATGTTCCATGAGACACGGAAAATTATGCACTCCGATATCATGGTAAGTGCCACTGCAGTACGTGTTCCTGTTCTCAGGGCTCATTCCGAAGCAATTTGGGTTGAAACCGAAAACGAAATCTCCCTGGAAGCTGCCAAAGCTGCCTTTGAAAATGCCGAGGGTGTGATCGTTATTGACAAACCATCTGAAAAGCAATATCCTATGCCACTGCACCTTGCAGGTCGCGATGAAGTATTTGTGGGAAGGATACGTAAGGACCTTACCAATCCCAATGGACTCGCTTTCTGGACTGTTTCCGACCAGATCAAGAAAGGTGCTGCCCTGAATGCTGTCCAGATTGCAGAATATCTTGTAAAAGAAGGGGTTGTGAAATAATTCACCAAAATATCAAACAACAAAAAAGGCTATCTGATCATGGTAGCCTTTTTTTATTAAGATTCACTTTCATCAAAAACCTGATAAAGAAAATCATTAAACGGAAACCGTTGAATATGAACTATTTTTACCTGTTCATAGATCGTCTTTTTGAACCCTTCGATATTTGTTTTCTCTTTTGCTGAAATAAATAGGGATACATTTTCGTGTTTTCCCATCCACGATTGTTCCCAATCGTAAAGGTTCATATTCTCTTTGGTTGAAGGCATCAGATCGTCCTCCTCCTTTTCAACATAGGTGAAAGCATCAATTTTATTAAAAAGATAGATCATAGGTTTATCGCCTGCACCGATCTCCTCCAATGTTTTATTTACAACCTCAACCTGAGATTCAAATCCCGGATGTGAAATATCTACCACGTGGATTAGTATATCAGCTTCACGTGTTTCATCAAGGGTCGATTTAAATGACTCAACCAGATGATGTGGTAATTTTCTGATAAAACCGACCGTATCCGTAAGCAAGAAAGGCAGATTTCCGATAACTACCTTACGCACAGTTGTATCCAGAGTGGCAAATAATTTATCCTCCGCAAAGACATCCGATTTGCTGATCAGGTTCATAATTGTCGATTTCCCGACATTTGTATAACCAACCAGGGCCACCCGAACCATCTTCCCTCGGTTTCGCCTCTGGACCATCATTTGCTTGTCGATGATCTCCAATTTGGCCTTGAGGAAAGAAATCCTGTCAAGGATGATCCTCTTATCGGTCTCAATCTGGGATTCGCCTGGTCCCCTCGTTCCGATACCTCCCTGCTGACGCTCCAGGTGAGTCCATAAACGGGTCAGTCGTGGGAGCATGTACTGACATTGAGCGAGTTCGACCTGAGTTTTCGAGTGTGCGGTTTGTGCCCTTTTGGCGAAGATGTCGAGGATCAGGTTCGTACGGTCAAGCACCTTACAGTTAAGTGCCGGTTCAATATTTCTGATTTGGGTTGGCGTAAGCTCATCGTCAAAGATTACGCTATCAATATCGTGAACTTTCACAAAATCGGCGATCTCCTGAAGTTTTCCGGAGCCCACAAAGGTTCCCGGATGAGGTGTATCCAATCTCTGAACGAACCGTTCCCAAACTTCTGCTCCCGCAGTATCAACAAGGAACTCAAGCTCATCGAGGTATTCTTTAACCTGTTTTTCATCCTGCCGGTTGGTTATCAAACCAACAATCACTACTTTTTCTTTCTGAACCGATGTATCGTGCATTCTTACCATAGCGCAAAAGTAGTACAATTTACTCCAACTTTACAGGGGTCATGGCAATTGGATAGGTCAAACAAAAAAACAACCGTACGGCATACAAAAAACTGAAAACGGAAACCAACTCTTCAAAGATTTCACTATGGCCATTGTAGGTTGAAGCGGCCATAAAGAAAACAAGGACAAACAAACTTTGGTGTGGAACAAGAAGGTAGAAAAGGTGGGATTTGTCTTTTTTATCAAATAACCAAATAGAAAGCAAAACACCAAACAGGCCAATGCCCGCTATTGGGTATAAATATTTAAACAAGGGATTGAAGAAGTTGTGAAAATTCACTTCCTCCTGGTAATTGTATTTCTCAAAAACGCCAAATGATTCATATCCAATTACGCGTTGACCCCAGCTTACCTCTTCCCCAAATATGACTGTAAGAACAGCCATAAGTACAAAAAGGAAAACAATGATTTTATACCTGTCTGGCAGGGTGAAGAAGGATCTTTTTAAAGTGAATACCGATGCCAATAAAGCAAAACATGCGAATACATATAACATGGTTGCATAATCTTCCATGAAACCTTCTTTGGCAGGTTGTCCAAAAGTCAATTGGAACACATTATAAAAAATCCCCACTATAGAGCCCATAACAAACAGAATCACAGGAAGTTGCTTTTTACTACAGAGCTCATCGGTCATAAAAAACTGAAATGCCTTTTGTGTATCGATTAACTTATTCAGAATCGCTTTTAATTCTGCTAAAAACAGCAAAACCAAACTAATTAAAAAAATCGAAAGATTGATAAGAATCGAAGCATTTTGGATCGCAAGGCCACCCGCTTTGGAAACCGGACGCTCCGGGCCTAAAAACCATGCATAGAAATTTGTAAACCATAAATCTACAAATTTAAAATTGTAGATCAGAAAAAATGAAATGATCAATCCAATGATCCCAATAATCCGATATTTAAAATTACCACCTTGAGCGTTTTTCATATTTATTCATTTTTTTACAAGCATTCAATTTGTTTTTCAGGCAACATAAAAGTATGTTTAAAAAACTTCTGATCGTCGCAACAAAACTAAATTAATTTCGAGACAATTATTCAAATCACGTAAAAAACGATTCCATTCTGTGGTAATTTAATGGAAAAAAATTTATTGGATTTGAAAACATTTAATGCTTCGCAAGTTTAACAAAAGATAAGTTCTTCTCCATTATAGCCCACGATTTAAAGAATCCTTTCAACAATATCCTTGCTTCTTCGGATATGGTAGCAACGAATTTCAACACGATGAAGCTTACCCAAATACTTAAAAGTGTTAAACAGATCAATAACTATTTAAAATTAACGAGAAGGTAAGCACAGTCGGTACTGAAAAAGAAACCGGAACCGGACTTGGACTACTGCTTTGCAAAGAGTTCGTAGAAAAGCATGGTGGTGAGATT
Source organism: Mariniphaga sp. (assembly GCA_037128295.1). Classification (GTDB taxonomy): domain Bacteria; phylum Bacteroidota; class Bacteroidia; order Bacteroidales; family Prolixibacteraceae; genus JAAFHB01. Next base: position 1,583 of record JBAXWR010000374.1, on the reverse strand, counting down.
TGGGTTGAAAGTATATTGGGAACAGGTAGCGAGTTTAAATTTAGTTTACCTTTGCCCACCTAACACAGTACTTGATGTTGATAAATATGGTGGCAAAACTCATGATCCTATCTGTTTTAATGGTAGTACAAATCAATGGTATGGCTCAAATTTCAGAAAAAATTAAAAAGGAAGTCAGAAACCAATCTGTCTTTGCATTCAACCTTTGCAAGTATTTGCACACGAATCCGGAATTATCATTTCAGGAATTTGAGACAGCTAAGATAATATCAACCGAATTGCGAAAAAATGGCTTTGAGGTAACAGACAACTTCGGAGGGAACAATGTTGTTGGGATATTAAAGAATGGCGATGGCCCTGTAATCATGCTCCGCACAGATATGGATGCCCTACCTGTGGAGGAAAAAACAGGTTTGAAATTTGCAAGTTTAAAAAAATCCACTGATTCCAAAGGCAATCCGGTTCCGGTTATGCATGCATGTGGGCACGACATTCATATGTCTGTCTGTATGGGCACTGTACGCTCCTTGACAGCACTTAAGAACGAATGGAAAGGCACACTGATTGTCGTTGCCCAACAGGCCGAAGAGGTCAGTGGGGGTTCCAGTAAGGCTATAGAATCAGGATTGTTTTCCAAATTCCCAATCCCGGATTGTGCCCTTGCCTTTCATATCAATCCGGAGTTGGAATCAGGGACAATCGGACTCGTGGGTGGCCCCGTATTTGCCGGTGTTAAAACAGTTGAAATAGTCGTTTATGGAAAAGGGGGACATGGTGCTTATCCTGAAAAATGCATCGATCCCATTGTGATCGCCTCGCGCATCGTGCTCGACCTTCAAACCATTGTCAGCCGTGAAATGAGTCCACTTGAGCCTGTTGTGGTTACAGTAGGATCGATTCACGGCGGTACACGTCCCAATATCATTCCCGATGAAGTTAAACTTGAATTATCACTTCGCTACTATTCTACTGAAGCCATCGGGAAAGTTGTTGATGCAATCAGGCGAATCTGTAAATCTGCATCCCAAATGGCCGGAATGCCAGATACCAAATTGCCTGACATTAAGGTCTTACCTGTTGAAACACCACCTGTCCTGAATAATGTACTAATAAGTGAAAACCTAAAGGGATTTGCATCTGAAATTATCGGGGTTCAAAATGTGTTGACAGTAAAACCTTCCATGGTTGCAGAAGATTTTGGCAAGTATGGATTGACTCCTGAAAAAGTACCCATCTGTCTGATATGGCTTGGAAGTACCAGTCACGACCTTTTAAAAGAACTTCAAGCGAAAGGCGAAAAGCCTGCGCCGCTTCATTCACCTTTATTAAACCCCGATTACGAAAGGACCATTGAAACAGGGATATTGGTAATGACCAACAATGTAATTCGTCTGGCGAAAAAAAAGTAAATGTTCCTGAAATCAAACCAATGAAATTTTAATGAATTTTCGGATCGTTCAACCCTTTGTGGATTAAAAATAATCTTATATTTGTGGCCTCAAAAGGGGGATTAGCTCAGTTGGCTAGAGCGTTTGACTGGCAGTCAAAAGGTCATCGGTTCGATTCCGATATTCTCCACTGAT
>JBAXWR010000373.1:0-6316 GCA_037128295.1 Mariniphaga sp. | reverse complement strand
GCATCAAAAGGCTCGACCAATTTGGTGTAAATGGCAAACGATGGGTCGGCTTTCAAAATACCTGCATCGTAACCTCTATCCAATCCTTTTGTTGTACCTTCAATAAATAGGATATCAGTTGAAGAAGTTGATGCACTGTTCGTAACTATCAATTTGATGGAAGGGGCCGGTGCGACAGCCGCTTTAAAAGGGGCAACCCCCTCGCCAATATGAAACTGCATGGCTGGGGTAAAGGCAACTGTTATACCATTTGTTTTGGCTTTTACGAAGAAGCCCTGGCCCAATGATGCATAAGTGTCAATTCCGCTATAGGGTGCCGCATAATTGATAACTGTATAACCATTGGCAGAGCCGTTGCCAATGTAAACATAAGCACCAAAGCTAACGTCATCCATTTTTGAGCTGTTTACATCCAGGAAGTTGTCCGATCCAGACGCGTCAACTGTGCCATCACCCAATTTTATGGCCGAAGTATAAGGGTTTCCGATGCAGTTCCAACCTTTTGTGTCAACCAACGAAACAGTGACATTTTTGGTCCCTGCGTACAAACTCCCTTTAAAGTCTAAAATTGTTGGTGACGGTGCCACTGTACGTACCAAATAACCTTTCCCTGAAACGAAGCTCCCGCCAGTTTCATCCGATCCAACAGGGAAATACCCATTCCATACATTGCCGGTTGTGTTGTAATCCGTCATACCCAATTTACCGTTGTCCGAACCGCCACCAGTCACGATTGGGATTGCTAAATTCCGGTTCAAAAAAGTATTGATGTTTTCGGTTGCAGGTGCCGATACAACATGCCACTTATCTTCAACCATATAGCGTTGAACTGTTGCCGATCCTGAAACGCTTCCCAAAATCTTCAACGAACCTGTGCCGTTTGCATCTGATTTGATGAGCAGGTTGCCATTCACATTCAAAGCTTTACCTGTAGCGATGGTCAACATTCCTCCTGCATTGATGGTCAGGTCATAACACGTTGCAGGTGTGGAAGGGTCTTCGTTGACCACCGGGAAGTTCGTCACCCCTGTTCCTGGGATGATCGCCAGGTTATCAGAGATGGGAACTGACTCCAAGTCCCAATTGGCCGCAGTATTCCAATCAGTATCTGTTGACCCGTCCCAGGTAATGAGAGTCGGCATAATGTTGCCATTTACACTAATCATAAAAGGCTGGTCGTTATAATAAGTGTAACTGCTTCCGCCATCATCCGACATAGCATTATTGTTGATAGCTGGCAACGTTCCAACACCACTGCTTGTTAAACTCAGGGTCGTATTGAAATCGGATGTGGTGGAAGAGTTGAAAACAAGCCAGTAGGTGGTGTTGGCTTGTAAAGTATAGTTAGTGGGGCTTGAAGGAGCGAATTTGGCATTGTAATTATCCCCGGCAAGCACCCCAAGCGAGGGAGTGCCAAAAGTAACAAGGATACCATTTGCAAAATCAATTTCACCGTTTGCCAACGCACTATATAACTTTAAGACTGCATTCGAGGGGTCATCGGAATTCCATATCGAAAGGGTTACAGAGGTCAGGTCATATTTGGTTCCATTGGTGGTAAAGGCCTGAGCCTTGATCATTGATGCGTTTCCTCCCATTGCTGCTATTATGCCTTCACTCAGGTTGCTTACGATCACCCCATCGAAACTTTCACCCACGACGAACTCCGAGAAGCTTGTCAACCCCGATATGGTGAACTTGCCCCATACGCCGTCGGTCTGGCGGTTTACGATGGTTGCCCCAAGGGTGGTCACATCTATCCAGGCGGAGGCTGCATCGGCGCGTTTGAGAACTTTGAAGTTGGCCCATTGCCCCGAAGTAAGCCCAAGGTCGGAGAAATCCATCACAAGGGTGTAGGTTCCCGGGGTAGCATTGCTGGAAGTGATGGTGAAATAGAGGTTCTTTACTCCCCTAACGCCTGGTAGGACTGAGAAATTGGAAGCGGGAGCGGCCGCTGTTTTCGTTACAGTTAAGGTAGTGCCAGTAGTCCCACCCGGGAAGGTAACATTTACCCCTGCATTGGGGAAACCTGCACTTGCCGATGTTGAACCCGAACTGGCAATTGCGCCAGGACTGCTGTTGTATAGTGTGGAGTTCCCGCTTAAAGGGCTGGTAGTAAGATAGGCTATTGAGCCCCCGCTCCCTTTGTAGGCATAAATAGCGTAGAAATAAGCCGTTCCTGACGTTACCGCTGCATCGGTGCAGGTAAGGGCACTGCCTACATAAACGATCTGGTCACTGCCCTGGGCACCTATTGAATAAGATGTTCCGTTGACCGGGACAAATGTGGGGGCAGAACCTGTCTTCCTTACCACAAGGTAGCCGTCGGCTGAAGCCGAAGCGGCATAGTTGACCACGATGTTAAAATCGGAACCCGTTTTGGTGTTCGAGAAATTGAGGTTGGTGGGTTGGTCTGACGGTCCTGAAGAAACAGTAATCGCTAGCGCATTGCTCTCAACAGCACCTGTCCAGTCACTTTTACACCCGACCCTTGCCAGCCGTTTGTACCATGTGGTTACAGTTAATGAACCGGGATCATAAGTTTCAGAATTGCTCGAAGCAATATCGCTAAAATCCGTACTGCCGTTTGTTGTTGACGACTGCCATTTGTACTCAAGGCTACCTGAATGGCCTGTAGCTGCGGCACTACTTGTAAAAGCGACCGGGTCAAATGGCGAACCACCTTGTTGGTCTGAACCAATCGTTCCGCCCGAAGTTGGGTTGGTACATGGAGGGGTAAGGGTAACTGTAGTTGCCGTATAGTTGATTGTCAGTGGTATACCGTTAAAGGTTACTGTTGCACCCTCTGCAAGACCCGTAAAAGTACCTGTAACAGTGGTTGCCGAAACGATCGTAAAAACATTGCCGCCTATCGGTGTATAACTTCCCGTTAGGGTAAGTGCAGCACCGCTAAGGTCAACAGTCCCCGTCACTTTCAATTGATCGTATTGGGTATCTACCGTGGACCCATTGATATTGACCTTCAATGGTGAATCTGATCCAAAGCCTAAACTGTTGGTCCCAATACTTAGGTCTGTACCTGAAACAGCCGCCACAATTCCCTTTCCAGAAGGTGAACTCAGATTTAATTTATTTATCCCGGCACTGTTGGTAACCAACGCGCTGAAGTTGATGTTTCCTGTATTCGCATTGCCGATATTGACAGTTCCGCCCCCACTAATGCGCCCAAACTCGGTGGATGAAAGTGCAATTGGTCCTCCATTGGTATTCGTAGCTGAACCAAGATCGAATCCTACACCATCGGTCCGTTGGAGCAACGAAATCGAGCCTGTGGATTTTGATGAAAGTATCGTAGTAGATCCTAAATTAATTGTGTTGCCAACAAGGGAAATGTTTCCACCGTTTGTTGCTGTGGATATGGAACCACTTGCAAATGAAAGCGCTATACTGCCGGTTTGGCCCCCTTCCTTGCCCGTGATGATCACATTTCCGCCCCCAGAAGTAATGGAAGAGTTTGAAACATAAGTATTAACGCCGTGATTGTTTGTTCCCGAACCTGAGAGATTGCCACCATTCCCGGTAACCGTTACATTTCCTGTCCCCCCCGCTGTAATCACCGAATTGGTATTGACATCGACTCCATAATTTGAGGTACTGGTTGTCCCTCCGCCCCCTGTACCGGTAACACTAACATTGCCCCCGTTTGAAGTAATTGTTGCAGCATTGTTATAAACACGTACCCCGTTGTTATTAGACCCGCTTCCTGTTGGGTTTCCCCCCTGGCCTACAACGGTGACAGTTCCTGTTCCCCCAGCCATTATTTTTCCACCAGTATCGCACAAAACCCCATAATTTGTTGCACTTGCCCCAATGCCTCCGCCGGTACCGTTTACCGAAACATTGCCACCACCAGACGTTATGTTGGAAAAATTAGGAGATGTACCAGCGGTAACATAAACACCATAATTCTGATGTCCGTTTGAGGAACCACCATTACCGGTTACAGTGATTGTCGATCCGGCCCCTTCGGATGTAATAGATGCCCCGCTATACAAATTTACGCCATAATTCAAGGCGCCTGATCCTCCATCGCCCCCACCTGTACCAATAACCGTTACTGCACCATTTGTGGAGCTGATCATTGTGCCTTTTCCTGCAGAATAGCCGCTCAGGTTAACGCCAAAGTTCGACCCTCCTGTACCCCCTGTGGAGTTGTTCCCTCCCTTACCTGTTACGTTTATACTGCCATTTCCACCAGCTTTTATTGAGGTATAGGAAGTCAAACTTATTCCATAATTGTTGGTTGAGTTGCTTGCTGTAGAACCACTGCCACCCCCGCCGGTACCGTTAACACTAATATTTCCACCCTTGGAGGTTATTTGAGAAATATATGGATCACCAGACATGTAAATACCATAATTGCTATTCCCAGATGTACCGGTCTGGTTTCCACCCTGACCTGATACTGTTACCTCCCCCAAACCATCTGAAGTAATTGTGCCAGCTGAGATATTAACGCCATAATTAGTAGCACTGTTGATGCCACCCCCTGTACCTGATACATTAACATTGCCTCCATTTGAACTTATTATTGGATAAGGTTGAACCGTACCAGCGATTAAGATGCCATAATTATTATTTCCTGTAACATTCGTGCCCCCTTGGCCGGTAACAGTAACGGAACCTGATCCTCCGGCCGTAATGGTTGCACCTAAAGCGGATAGACTTATACCATAATTGTAGGAACTTGCTTCTTTGCCGCCACCAGTACCGGTCATTTTAACCGTTCCGTTCCCCGTGCCACATGTAATTGAGGACTTATTAATTGTAATGCCATTATTTTGTGTACCTGTAGATCCGGTGCCACCATTGCCAATTAATTCTACAGAACCGTTTTCCCCAGATGTAATTGCACCATTGGAAATTATAATCCCATAATTATTGCCAGATGTTGAAGTGCCTCCTCCCCAACCTGTAACTTTTACCAGGCCTGATCCACCAGACGTAATTGATGGAAGGGCTCCGGCCATAACTCCGTAATTGCCGTTTCCAGTACTATTAAGGCTACCAAAACCGGTAACGGTTACATTGCCGTTTACACCAGAGGTAATTAGCCCTTTTAAAGAAGAACTGCTAAATGACCCTAATGAAATCCCATAGCTAGAACCAGTTGTGCTAAATGCAGAGCCGGTTACAGATACATCGGCTCCTGTTGATGTAATTGTCGGAGTAAAGGAGCTGCCAAATAAACTGACACCGTAACTACTACCTATATTATTTGAACCCCATCCCTGCACGGTTAAACAACCTGATGTGCCCCCCGAAATAATACTATTTTCCAATATGTAAATACCATGGTAGGAACCAGAAGAACTATTTGTACAACCTTTTACCATAGCAGTTCCTGTTCCAATTGTCCTAATAGATGCATTATTCAAAAAGATACCATTATATGCCAATGTTGTATAGGGGAGTTGTGTATTGGCATCCAATGTCAGGTTGCCGTCAATGGTCGATAAGCTGGAACCCGAATTGAACACGATATTTGTGGTTGTTATTACGCTGATGGCATTTGACAACGTAAAGCTACTGGCGCCGTTAAAGGTGACAATTCCTGGAATGCCTCCAGCACCATCGCCATCGAGGTTGATATTGAAATTGTCGTTGTAAGTGTTTGCCCCGCTGCCATTAAAGGTCACTGCGGCACCGGCAGCACCATCGGTAATGGTGAAGGTGTCGTAGGCCGACAAGCCAGTGGCATCAATAGTCAGGTTTAGACCACTTATGGTTGCACCGGTCGCTGAACCTGTCCAGGTCCCACTGCTAAGGGTAAAGGTGTAACCGGTTGCTGTTGAAACAATGGATACTGTTGTACTGGCATCATCGATGTTGATCGTAAAAGTAGTACCGGACCCTGTAAACGATGCTCCTTTTAATGAATTCGATATGCCTAACGAAATGATCAGGTAAATGACGAGAATAAAAGTAATTTTTGATTTCATAAGTTTAAATCTTGCGGTGGATATTTTAATTCTGAATAAAATATGTTTAGTGACAATAATCTGACTAGTTCTTAAAAATATAAGTCCATTTGTTACACAACCCGATAAGTCAAAAGGACTAAATGGGTTAAAAAAACAAATAACGTGCCAAGCACTATCTTATTAAGCCAAATTACACCCTATTAACTGATTACTAATACATTAAAAAACATTATTGAACATACAACAAATTTGATTTATTTTTGCAAATAACCTTTTATGCTCATTTTCGAGCATACACGCTCATTTTCGAGCATATATGCTCATTTTCGAGCGTATATGCTCGTTTTCGAGCATAATTTGTCTAATTGACC
>JBAXWR010000372.1:0-6317 GCA_037128295.1 Mariniphaga sp. | reverse complement strand
AACGAAGAAATTGGAAAGTGGAAATTTGAATATCATTGGTCTCCCGAACCTTAGTCGTGGTGTTTACATGCTGAATATCAACGATAAAGGCACGACACAAACTATTAAGGTGATGGTGAAGAAGTGAACTGAAACAAGAAAACCAACAAGAGGCAAAGAATTTTACTGTACGAATTGTATTTTTGTGCCGATTGATATTTTTAAATTCCAGTTTTTGAAGTGGCTACTTCCGGAAATTAAAAATATATAACGAGGCATAAATTATAATATCATGTTTTTCAGTATATTAGGCTCAAGTGAGAATACGCCTTTCGAGGTGCGAATTTTTAATTTGTCAACGTTTATTGCAACTGTTCTTGGCATTACGACAGTTCTGATCAACCTTGTCAACGTTTATCCCCTGGCATTTGATATTTCTGTATGCATAACAGCAATTTCGTTTATAATCCTGTATTATTTGAGCCGTTTTAAAAAGCGTACCCGACATCTAAAAATCCCCTTTCTTCTGGTAATGATCGTAAGTATGTCTTACGCTTGGTTTTATAACGAAGGTATAATGGGCTCGACCTCTTATCTTTTTGGTTTTACTTGTTTGGCAACCCCGTTTATTTTCAAATCGTCCAAATATATAGTCCTGTCGATAGTTATTATGGTGGCGGTACTTCTTATCCTGATCCAGTTGTATTACCCCCATTTTATAATGCCATATCCGAGTTATGAGGCCAGGTTCAGCGATAACGCCTTTACGCTGATCGCTATATTGATTATTACGGGCTTTACAATTGCCCTTTTTATGAAAAACCTTGAAAGGGAGCAGCAAACTATTGTAAATCAGAATCATGAACTTAAAGAACAAAAGGAGGAAATAAGCGTCCAGGCAGAAAAATTGCTTGCAATAAACAATCAATTGACAGAACTCAACAAATTTAAAGAATTGATGACCGGGATGGTGATCCATGATTTAAAGAACCCACTCGGTTCAATTATTGGATTGTCCGATCAAAAATATTCTGAGCGAAATTTGCAAATGATCAAGCAATCGGGCAAACAAATGTTGAACCTTGTTGAAAATATACTTGATGTGCAGAAATTTGAAAATACCCAGATTAAACTCAATTGCGAAAATACGCCGTTACAAAACATTTTCCAAAGGGCAATTTCGGACATTTCTGGCTCAATTGAAGAAAAAAACCTTGAACTCAGTTTTATGGGACAAGTTGATTATATGGTATTTGTCGATGTCGCTTTAATTGAACGTGTTTTTACAAATATATTGAGCAATGCCATAAAGTATTCTGACAATAATGCAAAAATTGAGGTCCATTGCAATCAAACGACCGACAATCAATTTGTTAAAGTTGCCATTAAAGATTTTGGGCCCGGCATAGAAGCCGATAAGATTCCAAATGTTTTCATAAAATTCTCGCAGGTCAATTCACGAAAATCGGGCAGTTTGCGTTCAACTGGTTTAGGGCTCGCATTTTGCAAAATGGCCATCGAAGCGCACAATTGCGAAATCGGTGTAGGATCTGAACTTAACAAATCGACCACCTTCTGGTTTACATTGCAAAAATCGGTATTGCCTGAATATGAGCAATTTAAAAAAATAGCCCTACATTCAAAAAAAAGTGAAATTTCGTTGACCGTACAAGAGATGGACTATCTCGAAACCCATCTGGCACAATTAAAAAAACTAAAATATTATGAAATTGGGAAGCTAATCCCATTGCTTGCTTCAATAAATGAAGGGTTAAGCCCAAATATTGCCAAATGGAAAACCGAAATGGAAAATGCAGTATATTCGAATAACGAATTGGTATTTAATGAATTATTAAAATGAAGAAAATATTAGTGGTCGAAGACGAACCCAAGCATTTAAAAACTATCATCGAATACCTGACAACTGAAAATCAAAACTATGAGATCATATCTGCTGGCAATGGATCGTTGGCTTGTTCCATAGCCGAAGCCGAAATACCTGACCTGATCATCATGGATTGGGAACTGCCAGTGATGAACGGTATTGATGCCACCATAAAATTAAAAAATACAAAAAAAACCTGTGCGATACCCGTAATTATGTGCACTGGCGTTATGATGACCTCGCACGACCTGCAAACCGCTTTTAATGCAGGGGCCATAGATTATATCCGCAAGCCAATCGACAGAATTGAATTAATTTCGCGGGCCCGTTCAATGCTGATGCTTGCCGATTATTTTAACCAAAAAAACATAGCCGATGGAAAAGTGGACGACCTTACCAAAGTGGTTCACGAACAGGAAATGCAACTGCTTCAAACAGAATTGGATTTCAAAAATCAGGAACTTACGGCCAAAGCACTGTTCATGATACAAAAAGACGAGGTCATTACAAAGACGGTCAATAGTTTACATCAAATTTCAAAATCTGGGGAAGCAGTGGTCATCGATAAAATCGTTAAACTTATAAAGGATTTACAGGCCCAGCAAAAAGGTAAAATATGGAGGGAGTTCGAAGGCCATTTCGAAAAAGTCCATCGAGAATTTTATGCCAGGCTAAATTCTAAATACCCCGATCTGACAACCAACGAAAAGAGAATTTGTGCATTCATACGCCTTAATTTAACAACCAAAGACATTTGTGCCTTGACCCAACAATCAATAAAAAGCATTGAAGTCGCGCGTACGCGTCTGCGGCAAAAAATGGCCCTGCCGCGCAACGAAAACCTGAGCACTTTGATTTCAATGCTTTAAACTTTTTGTAGTGGTTTTGTAGTAGTTTTTTTAACAAAATTTCCGTTGAGGTTTTGACCTTCCCACTAATTTTGGAAAACCAAAGTATCGGTAATTCTTAATCCAAGGTAAAAGCAAACTGCGAAATTTGTTAGTTATGAAAAATTTAGTGCAACATTTACAAAAGGTGATCATCGCCATCCTTCTCATAAGTTCGGGCAACGTTTGTTTGTCGCAAGTAATATCCTCTATATCACCCACATCGGGTCCGGTTGGGACTTCGGTAACTATTACCGGTACGGGATTTTTCCCTGATCCCGCTATGAATACAGTGCATTTTGGAGCTGTAAAAGCCACCTGCACTGCTGCCACCGGTACTACGATAAAATTTACCGTACCCGCCGGAGGCGGTTCGGTGGTACCAATAACGGTAACAACATTTGCTCAAACGACTTGTAGTTCAATCGTTTGTGGTACTCCGTTTTTCACGGTTACCAATCCAAATGTACTGGCGTTCGACTACAATCAAATTGCTACCAATACGCAAATGCCTTCAAAAGTTTTTGCCGTAGGCGATTTTAACAGGGACGGAATACCCGATGTTGCCATTAACCATTATAATATGGTGCAAGTTCTTTTTGGCACCGGCACTGGAACGTTTACGTTCAGCAGTTTTTATACTGTGGGCTCTAATGTTTCGAGCATTGTAACTGCCGATTTGGATGGCGATGGCATTTTAGACATTGTTACAACCAATGCCGATTCGTACAATATGAGCGTTTTGTGGGGCAATTCCGATGGAACTTTTAGTGTTGCATACAACATTCCATTATCGCAAAGTATGTATTCGGTTGCTGTTGCCGATTTTAATCGTGATGGACGTAATGACTTATTATCAATTAATTACAGCAGTGGCGATGTAAGCGTTTTTAAAAATAATGGCGCAAGGGGTTTTAACTATTCGTGGAGCTATGCCGTAGGTACGCACCCTTTTAGCAGCGCCATTTGCGACTTTAACGGCGATGGAAAAGCCGATGTAGTTACCGCAAACAACGGTAGCAACAACATTTCGGTATTGTTGGGCGATGGCGCCGGAGGACTTGGAATTGCCACCAATTATGCCGTAGGAAATTCACCCGAATATGTTGCTTGCGGCGATTTTAACGGCGATGGCACAACCGACATTGCCGTTACTGTAAGCGGCGACAACAAAATAGCCGTTTTATTTGGAAATGGAAACGGAGTGTTTTCAAATCCTGTGAATTACAATACAGAAGAACTACCTGTTATGCTCGCGGTTTGCGATTATAACGGCGATGGAAAGAAAGATATCGCTTTCGGTTGCCGCACGGCACAAAAACTTGGAGTACTGACCGGCATGGCCGATGGCAGTTTTTATCCGGCAAAATATATTACTCTTTCGGGAAACAATTGGGGAATTGCCGCTGCCGACTTCAATTGCGATGGCAGAGCCGATTTGGGACTCATTACCGAAAATGTTTTTTACACCTTGATTAATAAGCCCACACCAATAATTAGTTCAATATCACCTACTTCGGGTGCCGTTGGAACTACGGTAACTATTACCGGAAAAAACTTTAGTTCGGCAGCATCGGAAAATGTGGTTTATTTTGGCGATGTAAAAGCCACTGTTTCCTCTGCCACAAGCACTTCACTTACGGTAACTGCCCCAGCCGGTGGCGGTTCGGTAGAAATAGTTTCGGTTACGGTGGCTGGAAAAGTGGCGAACTCGCTGCTGGGTTCAAGTCCGTTTTTCACCTTTTCACGAAGCACAAAAAATTATCTTGGATTTAATTTTTCAACTCTGTCAACCGGCACTTCGGCATGTATCGAAACCGGCGATTTTAACGGCGATGGAAAACCTGATATAGCAGCCGGAATGTATTCGGAAAATAAAGTTAACATTTATTTGGGCGATGGAAGCGGAAATTTTTCGCTATCAAATACTTTCTCAGTTGGTACACAACCATATAGAATCGAAAGCGGCGATTTTAACGGCGATGGAGTTTTAGACCTTGTAACTGCCAATTCCGGTTCGGCAAATGTGAGCATTTTGCTTGGCAACGGCGACGGCAGTTTTGGTGCCGCAACAAATTATACAGTCGGTACAACCCCAATTGGTGTAACTGTTGGAGACCTTGACTACGACGGAAAAGCCGACCTTGTGGTTGCCAATTATGGTAGCGATTACATCAGTGTTTTGCTGGGGAATGGCAACGGAACGTTCAATGCGGCAAGCAACTACACCGTAGGAGTAAAATCGGCAGTTGTAAAATTAGGTGATTTCAACGGGGATAAAAATATTGATATTGCTGTAATCAATTTAGGTTATGCCAATGTATCTATTCTTTACGGTAATGGTGCCGGAAATTTTGCCACTCCGGTTAAAACTACTTTGGGCGATAATCCTGTATCCTTTGATGTGGCTGATTTGAACAGCGATGGAAAAACCGATTTAGTTCTGGTTGGCGGTTATTACGGTTCGGTAATGTTCTTATTATCAAATGGCAATGGTACTTTTGAACTAAAAGTTAACCTTGTTACAGCCAAACCAAACCAAATTGCCGCAGGCGATTTTAATGGCGATGGTAATATGGATGTCGTCATATCACATTCTAATTATGCTAATTACCTTCTATTTGTAATGGGCAATGGTGCCGGAGATATTGATAGCCATTATTACAGGGTTATTTCAGGCAGCGCCGATATTGTAAAAGTGAGCGACTTCAACAAAGATGGTCGCGCCGATATTGTTACAAGCAACGATAGTTATTTGAATATCGTTTTGGGTGGTTTAGATACGCCTACTGCCAGTGGTATCACAAATAAAACCACAACCGGTTTCGACATCAGTTGGAGCAGTCCCACCGGAAGCGTAGCAACCGGCTATTATTTAGACATAGCCACCGATGCCGGTTTTGTCAATATGGTGAATAATAGCGGTTTAGGTAACGAAAATGTGGGAAATGTGCTTTCGAAAACCATCACAGGTTTAACACCCAGAACCACTTATTATTGTCGCGTACGGGCTTATAACGCATTGGAAACCAGCACAAGCAGCAATGTAGTTTCAGATTTTACATTGTTAGATTTAAAAATAACCAACATAACGCCATCAAAAGGCGCAGTGGGTACAACAGTAACCATTAACGGCGACGGTTTCAGTACCACACCTGCCAATAATGTAGTTTACTTTGGCGATGTAAAAGCAACGGTAACCGCCGCTACCACCACCGCGCTCACACTTACCGTACCGGCAGGTGCTGGTTCGGCAGTACCGGTTTCGGTTACGGTAAACAACCACGTAACGAGTTCGTTTACAAGCAGTACACCGTTTTTTACCATTACCAATACCCCTACACTCGTTTACGAGTATGCCAAAAGTACAATAAACCAGAAAAATAATAATGAGAAAAAATTTGTGCTTGCCGAATTGCTTTCCATAAAGGTAGGCAGCGGTATCATAAATCCAGGTGAATGAAAAATACCCGACAAGTACAACCGGCATACCGAATGCGTGAAGCATTGGGGGCTTGCTGAAATAGACCAGAAGTGAAAAAGGCAGTGCGACATAGAGAAATCCA
>JBAXWR010000371.1:0-6320 GCA_037128295.1 Mariniphaga sp. | reverse complement strand
TTGGCACTGGCACCCATCTAATCAGGTCAGTATCCAAAAATCCGGAATTGTTGAAACCAACAATGATCGTGGCAATCTGATAATTGTTCCAGTAGGTGTTTCTGACTGGAAGGTTGATCTTGTAAAAGGTCAGGAGACCCCAACTATCCAGGGTTGGTACAGCAAAGTTTACAACACCTTCGAGCCCAATCCGACCACCATCTATTCCCGCCAACTGAAAGCCGATGATACCTTTGTGTGGGTTTTATGGCCTTCGGAAGGGAAAGCCCCGAAAATCCGCACAGAAATTTTGTCTAAGGATGCCAATTCTGTAAAAGTCAGGGTTTCGGATACGCAAAAAAGGCATTGGGATATTACTGTTCCTTTTGCAGACAGTTCAAAGGCAGAGGTGAAGTTAGTTTCCCAAGAGGATAAATGATTTATTGAATTGCCTTTAGTAGAATTGCCTCCAGCTGAATTGCCTCCAGCTGAATTGCCTCCAGCTAAATTGCCTCCAGCTAAATTGCCTCCAGCTTTAGCTGGAGGACCATAGATCTAAATTTTTAAAGGCTTTAGCCAAATCCTTATTAATTTCGTCATATTTAATTACATACAAGATTTCGACTAAAGCCATTTGAATTTTTTCTTTTCCAACAAAATATTTCGAACTTTGATTTAGTGTCCGGGTGACTGGAACGGCCAATCTTCAGGTGGGCAGTTGCTCAAAGTCACCCGGACACTGCATCCTAAAGTGAGCAGGTAAGTTTTCATGAAATCCATACCCACCTGGTCACAAAGTTAAACCCTAAAGCTTAAATTGTAACCGGCGTAAAAATTGGATTTTTAAAACTAATATCCAGAAATATTAAACTTGTATCTAATTGAATAACAATACAATATAAATAATGTTGGGAATTGTTACTGAATCCCATAAAAAGCCAAAATATCCTCAAGCAGTTTGGCATAAACGGCATCCCTTTCCGGTTCGGTGAGGGTGTTGAGCGGTTTTTCGGGTGGATTGGCAGCCTGGTAATGCTTTAAAACCGGGTGAAACTTGATGGGTGTTTGGCGTAAAATAATTGGCATAATCTTTCCACCATCCTTCTCAACAGCTTCGAGCAATGCCGGTATTTCTTGATGCCTGATAAATTTAGAACTTAAGAAGTTATGAGAAACCAGCAGCACCCCAACTTTGGTCGATTGAAGCGCCTTAGTTATTTCGGATAACCATTCATCACCGGTCCGCAACAGCGTATCATCCCAAACTTTTACATCCAACTTATAAGACTCCACTGATGCGAGATACCCTTGAATTTCATCAAAAAAACGCTTGTCATCTTTATGGGAATATGAAATAAATATGTCCTTCCGTTTAGTTGGTTGTATCATCGGTTTTTCTACCGGCAAATAATCGTTTAACACGATTTGCAGGTCATAATTGATCCTTTCAAGGTTCCTTCTGTAATCATCGATACTACCTTTATTTTTATCTTCCTCATTTTTAACATTTTGGGCAGAAATCAAAATCAATTGGGAATATAAATCTGTTTGACCACTTGCTTTGGTCCCTTTCAACAGCTCTTCGATGGCCTTCGACAGGTCGCGTTTTAGCAGCAATTGTTCTATTTCGTCTTTGTGCGTTGGGGTCAGGAAATTACTATAATTCTGTATGTCAATTTTTTTATCCCTATAAGGAAAACTTAGATGACCTTTTTTTTGCTGATCTTTAAGTTCCTCCAAGGGGACAAAACCATTTCCGTCCGAAACCTCGACCGATACATCGGATTGCTTTTCGTTGATCCGTTTGAAGGTACGCAGTATGTCGTTGTAGAGAACATATTCGGCAAAGTGGTTTTTGCCGGGTTCCACACATATTTCGACGGGATGGTATTTTTCGGTCTTATTTTTATCATTGTAACGCACATAAACCCTCAATCCATATTTATTGAATACGATCCCATGTTTCCAGTAAATATTGTCATTTGCATAAGGCCCATAATTTGAAATAAACCTTACCATCAAACTATGGGGAAAATAGCCCGAATAGATCACTTTAGCCAAGGGTTTATCCAACCCGGAAATCGCATTGTTGAAGTTGCTCTTATCTCTTTCACGCCATTTCCCTTCGAGTTTTTCATTAAATTGTGTTTGTGGCAGATACTGTGGGGCGACAAAAACGCCGGGTGTTTTTTCAAAGATCAATTCAAAGGCTTTCATCAACCTGATCCATAGATCAGTATCTTGGTTCTCATTGCCTGCATTCTTTAAAACAACTTCAACATGCCCTAACCCAAATTCGCCACAATAATCCTTTTCGATATTTAAATCCAGAATCTTATAGATCGTTTCGGTCAGGTACTTTGGGTCGATAAAAACATATTTGTTCAATACTTGATGTCCGGGATAATAAACAATATTCCCGGTCCGATCGAGATAAGTTGTCAATTCTGTGAGTTCTATTTTAGCATCGACAACTAAGCAGAAAGATTTATAGTCCTTGTATTCGATAATGCTCTGTTTTGGAAATTTGGTCCGCAAACCGCTCCTTACCTTGTGCCAATAAAGGGGCTGAAGGATACCGACATATTTGGTCAGGTCGCGCAAGAGGTTAACCTTGAAATCATCGAACCGACCTTTAAAGCCTAATTCTGAGGCTTTTTCCACACTTAAATGTCCTATTTTTTCACGGCCGATTTGATAATAACTACTGTCCTTCTCATCTTCTCCTTGAATCCCATGCAGGTCTATCTTGTTCTGGACCAACCAGACAATGCTCTCCTTTGCAAAATGACTGACGGTCTGCAACCAATACCCGGAATGGAAATGCTCGAGGTTGCACGTTTCTTTCTGCTTGATGCCACAACGATAGACCAACAACTCGGTGGGTTTGAAATCATAAACGTTGGTATCCTTCTCCCATACGATAATATAAACATTCTTCTCTCCCAAGAATAGCCGGTGGGTGGCATGGTAAAACTCCTGTCCGCCAAAATCCCAGAAATGGGCGGTAAACTGGTCCAACCCACCTAGGCGGTCACTACCCTCCCATAAAAACGAAAATTCATTTTTTGTGATAATCCAATCGTTGACTTCGATACCATGAGTGGTCAAGTTTTCCTGTTTTTCATAAACTCCGTCTTTCAGGTACTTGAAGAGCGACGATTTGCCCGCCGCGCTATTGCCCAACATCATCACCGTCAGTTCATCTTTTGGGACTTTCCCTTTTCTCAATGCAGAAAACCATGTCCTCACATCTTCCTTCCCCTGTTTCACGACTTCAACCGGTGGGGCCTGCAAACCTTCATTTTCCTGTATATTAAAATCGAATTCCGGATCGGCAAACTGGTCCTCAAAAACGGTCAGGTCCTTAAGGTTGCAATCGTGCAGGTACAGGCAATTGAGTTTTTTTAGGCCACCCATTATTTTCAATTCGATGAGCGGTTTGTTGAAACTCAAATCCAAAAGTTCCAGGGCCGGCAGCTCCACACCGATCACGAATTTTACTAGCTGGTTGTGGTTCAGGTAAACCGCCTGCAAATTGCGGCAAGGGTGCGAAAAGATGATCTCTTTGATGTTGCAAAAGCCCGCATCGATGCATTTAAGGTTGGGTTGTGCCGATTTGAACACGATCCTTTCCAGATTTTCGTTTTCTGATAGGCTTATCGATACAATATCTATTGTATCCTTCCCAAAGGTAAAAACCCCGTCTTTATCTTTCCCGTAATGGATTTCTTCGAGTTCGGAATGTGTCAATCTCATTTTTTCAAAATCATTGTGTTTAATCTTATTTTTCTCAAAATTTTGGGCGCCTGGCGCCCGTTGTTGGTTGCGTACAAAAAAAATGTTCGTCTGTGGCTTCCCTCCGGTCGCCGCACTTCCATTTTTTTTCTGGCTACCCGGCTTTTCCTGGCTCAGAGGTGAACTACAAGGCCAGCAAGAACCGGAAGCCTATGCCGCCCCAGTCGCGGTCGGGCGTGTAGGAGTCGCGATTAGCCACACGGCTGTTGCCGGCGTTGCGGCCCCACGAGCCGCCGCGCAAAACACGGCCAGGGCTATTTTCGGGGCCAATAGGGTTTGGGGTTAGGCCGTTTTTGTAGCATTGATCATAATAAGAATCATCGTACCGGTCCCAGCACCATTCATCTACGTTGCCGCTCATGTCGTACAGCCCCAACCGGTTGGGATATTTAAGCCCAACCGGCTTGGTTTCGTAGCCGTTGTTATCATAGTACCAGGCCACCTTGTTAAGGTTACCGCTGCCTGCGTATTCAAATTGTTGTGAATTGCCGGGTAGAGACGCACGGCCGTGCGTCTCTACATTACCACCCCGTGCGGCATATTCCCATTCGGCCTCGGTGGGCATCCGGAAAGCAGTACATTGAAAATTACATTTTGTGCCTTCTTTTTTGCCACTGTAAGGCATGGGCAATTTGAGCAATTCGTTCAATTGGTTGCAAAAAGACACAGCATCGTACCAGCTCACCTGTTCGACCGGATGGTTTACGCCCTCGAAATGGCTTGGGCTTTTGCCTGTTATACTTTGGTAAAGTTCCTGCGTTACAGGAACTTCTGCCATAAAGAAGCTGCTCACGCTTACCCGGTGGGGAGGTTTTTCGTCATCATCTTTACCGTTTTCGCCCATCAAAAATTCACCGCCTTCCACACAGACCAATGTAAAAGTGGGGATAATGCCAAGACCCGGCCTAAGGGTGATCGAGCTTTTCGCCCTGTCTGTAGCAAACAGGTGCTTAAAATTGGATTCTATGAGGGCAAAACATTCTTCGGTATCCATGGGAAGCGGTTAATCTTTTCAGGACAAAGCTATTGGTTTTTTGATGAATACAAAATTAAAACGATTTAAAAAATGTTCGTCTGCGGCTCCTACCGGTCGCCGCACTTCCATTTTTTTTCTGGCTACCCGGCTTTTCCTGGCTCAGAGGTGAACTACAAGGCCAACAAGATGCGGAACCCGCGGTCGTCCCAGTCAGCGCCGGGCGCGCGGCTGTTGCGGTAAGCCACACGGCTGCTGCCGGCGTCGCTGCCCCACGAGCCGCCGCGCAAAACACGGCTAGAGCCATTTTCGGGGCCAATAGGGTTTCGGGTAAGGCCGTTTTTGCAGCACTGATCATAATAATAATCATCGTACCGGTCCCAACACCATTCAAATACATTGCCGCTCATGTCGTACAACCCCAACCGGTTGGGATATTTAAGCCCAACCGGCTTGGTTTCGTACTCGTTATTTTTTTCGTACCAGGCCACCTTGTTAAGGTTACCGCTTCCTGCGTATTCAAATTGTTGTGGATTGCCGGGTAGAGACGAACAGCCATGCGTCTCTACAGCCCCGCCCCGTGCGGCATATTCCCATTCGGCCTCGGTGGGCAACCTGAAAGCGGTACAACGGAAATTGCATTTTGTTTCCTCATCTTTGCCACTGTAAGGCTTGGGCAATTTGAGCAGTTTGTTCAATTGGTTGCAAAAAGCCACAGCATTGTACCAGGTCACCTGTTCGACCGGATGGTTTACGCCCTCGAATTGGCTTGGGCTTTTGCCGGTTATGCTTCGGTAAAGCTCCTGCGTTACGGGAACTTCTGCCATAAAGAAACTATTTACGCTTACCCGGTGGGGCGGTTTTTCGTCATCAGTTTTACCGTTTTCGCCCATCAAAAATTCACCTCCTTCCACACAGACCAATGTAAAAGTGGGGATATTGCCAAGACCCGGCCTAAGGGTAATCGAATTTTTCGCCCTGTCTGTAGCAAACAGGTGCTTAAAATTGGTTTCTATGAGGGCAAAAGATTCTGAGGTATCCATGGGAAGCGGTAGTTATCGTTGAGACAAAGCTAAAGATTTTTTTGAGATGGGGAAAGGGAAAGTTTGGTTGCTGGCGACTAGCAACTGTCGGCTGGCTTTAGCTGCAAATTCTGTAATTATGATTGTATTCCACAAATAACTTATTAACCCTCAATGTAATGGCAACCTTGAGGGTTTAAATTTTAAAACGACATATCATGTTTGAACGACTCCCTCTTTCCTTAAAGGGGAAATTTGAGTAACTATCTAATTTATAATACTTTATTAGATGTGTTATCCATCGAAAATGCACCACATCAACAATCACCTACAAACGAAAAACAAACTATAGGATGTAGTGTCCCGGTGACTTGGAGCAAATGCCCGCACAAAGCATTACCGCCGTTAAGTCACCCGGACACTTAAATGGGGTTTTAACTTTTTTAAATTAATCTGTTCCCCGTCCGAGAGGTCGTTCCCTCTTTCCCGGAGTTTCGATCGCGGACGGTATTGTCGTTACGCACTTTTCCCCGGGTTACACGGTCCGA
>JBAXWR010000370.1:0-6373 GCA_037128295.1 Mariniphaga sp. | reverse complement strand
GATTGGAGGCAACGCGCCAGATTATGTACCATACACCTGTTCCGATTGTGATTGTGAGCAGTCAATATGAAACATCAGATGTGGCTTTGTCATTTAGTATCCTGAAAGCAGGGGCGCTTACAATCCTTCCACGTCCGGTTGGTCCGATGCATCCCGATTACAGACAATCGGCCCGGAGTTACAGGAATACCTTAAGGATGATGGCAGGAATAAGAGTAACTGCCCAACGTAAAATTCCTCCTGCTAGTCCTTCAACTATGGTGGCAAAACGTTTCAACACTACTATAAATCAGGAAAATAGGATCGAAAAGCCCAGGATTTTGGCGATAGGTGCGTCAGCAGGTGGCCCACAGGCACTTCAATCCATTTTGAGTCTGATACCTGTGGATTTTACTATTCCTATTGTTATTGTTCAGCATATTGACCCGAATTTTGCATCAGGATTCTGTGATTGGTTGAATCTAACTTCTGCTGTTCCGGTCCATATTGCAAGTGACGGTGACAAAATCCTCCCTGGTCATGCCTATTTGCCACCTGGGGATAGTCATCTTGGAGTTGTAAGGGAGGGTTTTATCCTGGTAAGCAAAGAACCACCGGAACGTAACCTACGGCCATCCGTAAGTTTTCTATTTCGCAGTATTGCAATGGTTTATGGGAAAAATGCAATTGCAGTTTTGTTATCAGGAATGGGTGCCGATGGGGCTAAAGAATTGAAACATCTCAGGGATTTAGGGGTGATCACAATGGCTCAGGATGAATTATCATCGCTTGTGCATGGGATGCCGGGAGAAGCCATCCGTATGGGTGCAGCATGTGTTATTGCCCCACCTGAGGACATTGCACGGGAAATAATCAAAAATACTAAAAACTAATACAATGGAAAACGATTTTACCTCCTCTTACTCAATTTCGCTCGGACGTGGGCACATTCTTGCTATTGAAGATTCGATGGTGCAGGCCAAGATGTTGCAATATTTCTTTGACCAGAACAATATCAATGCAAAAATTTTCAACAATGCTTTTGATGCATACGATTCGGCTGTATCAAATCCACCAGTTTTGGTGATTAGCGATATCGTAATGCCTGGTATGGATGGGTATGAATTCTGCCTGAAGTTAAAAAACAATCCCAATTTGAACTGTATCCCGGTAATATTGCTCACAGCACTTCGTGACCCACTCGATATTGTAAAAGGATTACAGGCCGGAGCCGACAATTTTATCACAAAACCTTATGACGAACAATACCTGCTTTCAAGGATACACTATTTGCTGGCAAACAACGATATGCGCCGTTCAGGTGCTGGAGATATAATGATCGAAATTGTATTTCAGGGGCATAAATATCAGATCAACTCGGATAAAAAGCAGATCCTTAACCTATTACTATCGGTTTATGAAGCTGCGATCATTCGCAACAATGAACTGATCGAAGCAAAACAAAAGTTGGAGGAGATGAATAGCAACCTGAAGACTGCAAACGAACAATTGGATGCATTTGCCAGGACCGTTTCACACGATTTACGTTCCCCATTAACAGGTATAATTGGTTTCACTGAACTTACCCTGGATGATTTTAGTGAAGATATAAGTGAGGATGCAAAAACAAACCTTCAATGGGTCCTAAAATCAGCCTATAAGATGTCGGAATTAATTGTTGACCTTTTAAATTATTCAAGGTCAAGCAGGGCTGAACTTAAAATGGAACCCTTAAACCTAAGTCAGATGGCTCGCGAAGCGATGGATGACATTAAAGCACGGGATCCTGAATGTAAAGCTTCATTTCATTTACAGGAAGGTCTGGATGTGCACGGGGATTCTGCCCTGATGCGGGTGGTACTTAACAACCTTCTGGGCAATGCAGTGAAGTATTCCACGAAAGTTCAAAACCCGGAAGTGACTTTTGGAACCACCAGCATTTATGGACAGAAAGTATTCTTTATCAGGGACAATGGATCTGGTTTTGATATGGCTAAAGCAGGTAGGATGTTCGAGCCTTTTGTCCGTTTACATACCAATGAGGAGTTTACCGGTACCGGTGTAGGGTTGAGTACGGTAAAAAATATTTGCGTAAGGCACCATGGCGATATTTGGGCCGAATCGAAACCTGGTTCAGGTGCCACCTTTTATTTCACAATTGGAGAGAATATTTGAAAGAATATCTTGACTGTTAACACTATGGAGGACCAAATGAACTATCGGCTTGCACTGACGAAAGTCATGTCGTGGTGCAGTAAATCAGAAAGGTGTATTTCTGAAGCAAAACTCCAATTGAGAAAATTTGAATTAACTGATAATGAATTAGATACAGCTTTAGATTACCTTGTTCTGGAAAAATTCGTCGATGATTCAAGATATGTTCACTTTTATGTGAATGATAAATTGAGATTTAACAAATGGGGAAAGGTCAAATTACATTATATGCTACGGCAACAGCAGATTAATGATCTGCTCATTAATAAAGCACTTGACGAAATTGATAAAGACCTCTATCTAAAAATCCTTCGCGAATTGCTTTCGTCAAAGATGAAATCTGTCAAAGGGTCTTCAGATTATGAACGTAGAGGAAAACTTGCCAATTATGCTCAAAGCCATGGATTTGAATCCGATTTGGCTTATCGTATTGCAAATGAATTAATTGGAGGTAAAGAAGTTTAGTCAGCTATTGGCTACTGGCATCTTGCTACTGGCATTTTGCAACTGGTAACTGGCAACTGGTAACTGGCAACTAGCGGCTGGCATAACTGCATATGCTGTAAACTTGTAGCTGATTCCGAAATTATGATTCTGGTATCCCTTCACCGTTCTTCGTTCTCCGGTTTCCCCAAGCTCCCTGCTCCCAGCCCCCAGCCCCAAGCTATTTATTCTTCCTCACCCTTACTGCAAAAGCTTCAGCAGGATTCTTAATGATCATCTGGTCTAGTTCTTCACGTGTAAATCCTTCGCTAAGTAAAAGCAATGAAAAGGAATTGAAAAGATCGGAGTAAGGACGGAATTTCTTTCCATTGGGTTTTCCGGGCTGGTACCACCCACCATCGTGTGAGAGCAAGATGCGGTTGAGCTGTCGTGTAGACTTTAAATTTAACAATAATTTTTCAATCTCGATTTGGGCCAGCATTTCATCCTGAATTCCATCGAAAAGGACCCATGCTCCCATTAGGGAGATGGCAAGGATTTTTTTGCTTACCGATTCTTCCATGGCGTGTGACCAAATAAAAGCGGAAGGATCGACACCGTATTTCTTTAGTATTTTTAATTGTTCATTCGCTGCATCAGCAGGACCTGTAAACGACATAATTGAAAGTCCGGTCTCCAGATGGGTGAGACATGCGGCTGCAACCAATTTTTTATCGGTTTCCGACAATTGAACTTTATTTAGCCCGATTTTAATAAAACCAGGTCTGATTCCGGTATTTCCAATTCCATTTTTTGCCTCGTTGATCCATACCGCTGCGATCTCCTCGGCACTCATATCTTTGATCTCTTTGGGCAGGTGCCTTTCATCATCGGAAGCCATCCAACCTGTGTTGGTGAGAATATTTATCCCTGTTCTTCGGGACAGTTCCGCCAACAGTTGTGGGTCACGACCCATAAATTCCGGTGTACTATCTACAAATGTTGCGACCTTGAAAGGCTTTAGTTCCTCAAAATAAGGTAAAACCGTTGCGATTACCGAATCCATTTCATACTTGTTCATCCCCACAGAATCAATAGAAGCCTGATCGACAAGCACATGTTCGTTTGGAAGTGTAATCCCCATTTTGGAAACAGGTATTTCACCCGTTACGGTAACTATTTTTAAGCCACTATCCTGACATGAAGTTGCTCCAAATAATAAAATGTATATTAAAACAACCTTCGAATATTTAATCAATGACAATGCCATAGCTTTTAATTTTAATTTTGGGCCGAAGATAGTGAAAATGTTTATTGAGAGCTTTAAATGGTTACCAGTCCTTCGCATTTGATATAAATCATATAAACCACTGGGATTTATTAATTGGAATTATGGTGTAGATTATTTTATAATTCTAGAAAGCCTTTTCTTTACAATACTGTCAATATCAAAAAATTGGCTAATCATTTATGTTACAAGTTAAAAGTAAAATTCACCTTTAAATTTTCACCGCTTTGTCATGCGCATCGCAATTCACTTGGATTTTTTGGAATTTGATCATTTTTCAATTAATTTATTAATATTGTATTTTAATGTTAAAAAATTGTAAAAAATATCTAATGTTTTCCTTTGATTTGAATTTTCTTATCTCTATCTTTGCCACCAGAATTTATTGATTGTCTATTTAATATTGGCGTATAACTATGTTAATCTATCGATTACTGATAGTTGTTATTTTGAATTCTGAATTTAATAATTTATTAATCATAAAAATTGGCTTAATAAATGATCATATTTGTTAAAAAATTTCGGATGAAGCCCCCACCGTACTGATAATATAACCTTATCAGGTGTTTTTTTTCATTTTTTATTTTTGTAATTAATTATCACACTATATTTTAACTACGCGTTCTTTTACTATTATTTACTAATTTTAATGTTATGTATTTATGAAACAAAAAAATCTGATTTTTCTGCCAAAAGGGAAATGGACCAGAACTTTACTCTCTCTGGTTCTTCTGATGGTATTGACGACCGGAATGGCTTTCGCGCAAAAGTCAATATCCGGTAAAGTTACGGATGAGAGCGGTGCTTCAGTTCCCGGTGTCTCGGTTGTTGTAAAAGGGACCACCACAGGTACCATTACAGATATTGATGGAAAGTACAATCTTTCAGTACCTGTTTCCGCAAAATCATTAGCCTTTTCATTTATCGGGATGGTATCAGTTGAGATTCCGATTGGTCAAGGTAATGTGATTGATGCTGTGATGAAAACTGAAACTGTTGGTGTTGAAGAGGTTGTTGTTGTAGGTTATGGCACACGTAAGAAAGAAGAAGTAACTGGTTCCATTTCAACCATTTCTGACAAACAATTGAAAACATCTTCTGCAACAAGTGTTGTAAGCCGTATGCAAGGTCAGGTATCTGGTATTACGGTTACTTCAAGTAACGTTCCTGGTGGTGAGGCAACCATTCGCATCCATGGTATTGGTACTATTGGTGATCCAAATCCATTGTATGTAATAGATGGTGTTCCTGTAGGTCCGGGTAACAACGTCAACCCTAACGATATTGAATCTATGTCAATCCTGAAGGATGCTTCTTCTGCTGCTATTTATGGTAGCCGGGCAGCAAACGGTGTAATTTTGATTACAACTAAACACGGACGTGAAAATCAGGAGCCAAGTATTACCTTATAAGTAAGGACAGGTTTTTCTCAGGCTACCAATAGTTACGACATGTTGACAACCCCCGAGTATGGCCAGGCTGTATGGTTACAGGCTAAAAACTTGGGCAATGCACCTAACTCTCAGCAATATGGTAAAGGGGTAACTCCAGTTATTCCTGACTATGTCCTCCCTGCTGGTACTATGGCAGGCGCTGCATCTGTAGATCCTACGAAATATAAATACCCTGATTATCAGATTTTTAAAGCCAATAAACTGGGTACAAACTGGTATGATGAAATCTATCGCGCAGGTGTTGTTCAGGAATACGACCTTTCTGTTTCAGGTGGTGGTAAAAAATCGACCTACTCATTATCAGGCAATTATTTGGATGAGCAAGGATTTTTAATCAATACAAGTTTCAAAAGGTACAATTTCCGTGTTAATGCAGATACCAAGTTTAGCGACTGGTTAAAGGTTGGTCAATCCATTCAGGTTATCTACATCAATCAAAAAGGTGACTTTGGAAACAATGGTGAAGGCAACGCTATCTCTATGGCTTATCGTATGCAACCTATTGTTCCGGTTTATGACATCATGGGCAATTTTGCAGGAACTAAGGCTCCTGGAACTGGAAATGCTGCCAACCCGGTTGCGATGCTTGACCATGCCAAAGATAATGACGGAAAATGGTTCCGTGCCCTTGGTAATGTTTATGCTGAAGCTACAATCATGAAAGGTTTGACATTCAAGAGTTTGTTCGGATACAACGTAGGTCAGTGGAATGCCAAATCTTATACTATCCCTACCGTTGAAAATGCTGAACCTAATTTTGTTGCAGGTTTGACTGTTGACTCGAACTATTCTATTTTATGGAACTGGTCAAATACCGTTAATTTCAACAAGCAAATTGGTGAGAATCACAAGATTAATGTGGTGTTGGGAACTGAAGCAGTTGAAAACAACTATCAGTGGAGTTCTGCAGGCCGTAGCCAATACTTTTCGTTGGCTCCTGATTATATGCAGCTTAATTCTGGAGAAATTAATAAAGTCAACGGTGGATCCGGATCCAGTTGGGCATTATTTTCAC
>JBAXWR010000037.1:0-39033 GCA_037128295.1 Mariniphaga sp. | reverse complement strand
TATATTATCGAACATAGCAGAAGCGCAATTGCGGTTCACGATAAGGATTTGAGATATATTTATGTGAGTCAGCGTTACCTCGACGAATACAAAATAAAGGGAAAAGACATAATTGGAATGCACCATTATGATGTTCTTCCAGACATACCGCAAAAGTGGAGGGATGTCCATCAAAAGGCTTTAAACGGAATTGTTTCCTCTGCTGATGATGATTCATATCTCAGGGAGGATGGTTCCTTGGAATGGACACGATGGGAATGTCGTCCATGGTACAATGCAGATGGTTGTATTGGGGGGATTATTGTTTATACCGAGCTGATTACAGAAAGAAAGCAGGCAGAAATCAAACTCCGGGAGAGCGAAAGCAGGTTAAACCAGTTGGCAGAACACAGCAGGATTATAACGTGGGAAATCGATACAGAGGCACGCTATACCTATATCAGTCACGTTGTTGAACAAGTACTTGGTTATTTACCCGAGGAAATAGCCGGAAAGAAGTTTGTTTACGATCTGGCACCTGAAAAAAAAAGAGAAGAGGTTCGGGACATCGTGATGGAGTTCTGTAGAAATCCAGTATTAATTATTGATAATGAAAATGCAAAGATTTCAAAAAACGGAGATATGGTTTGGGTATCCACAAACGGGATTCCCATTTTTGATGATCATAATCAATGTATAGGCTACCGCGGATCCGATACCGATATCACCAAACGGAAAAAAGTGGAAATGGAGCTTAAAGCTAGTGAGGATCAATATCGTACAATGATCGAGAATTCCAATGATTTGATCTGGACATTGGATATAAATGGTAATTTCGTGTTTTTGAATAAGATAGCAACGAATACTACAGGATTGGTACTTGAGGAATGGATTGGAAAATCATTTTTACCATTGATAATGGAAGAAGACCGGCCCATGATTCTTGATATTTTTCAAAAAGGGATAAATGGAATATCTTGTAATTACAATCTGCGTTTTAAGAAAAAAGACGGAAGTGTCCTTACCATTTCGACCAATACATCTCCCATTTTTAATTCTGAAAAGGTTGTGGGTATTGTAAGCTTTGGCCGAGATATTACAGAGAAAATAGAGATTGAAAAGAAAGTGAAACTTTTAGCCCATTCTTTGGAGGGAATTAGCGAATGTGTTTCAATAACCGACAACAAAGACTATATCATTTATATCAATGAAGCTTTTCTAAGAACCTATGGATATACTGAAAATGAGTTAATTGGGAAGCATATCAGCATTTTAAGGTCTCCCGAAATGAAAAACGACCATATACGGGATATCCTTCCCGAAACTCTTAATGGCGGATGGCGGGGAGAAATTATGAACCAAAAGAAAGATGGAACATTGTTTCCCATCTTGCTTTCAACATCTGTAATAAAAGACGAGGATGAACAACCGATCGCTTTGATCGGGGTTGCATTAGATATTAGTGAAATTAAGAAAAACAGGGAAGAATTGGTAGCTGCCCGAAAAAAAGCCGAAGAAAACAGTAACCTTAAAACCGCCTTTCTGACCAATATGAGCCATGAAATCCGTACACCCATGAATGCGATTGTTGGATTCTCGGATCTAATGATAGATGCAGGACCGGAGGAGAAAAATGCGTTTGCAGTCATTGTCCAAAAAAGTTCCAAACAATTGCTTGAACTTATTGAGAACGTAATCTACCTTTCGCGACTGCAAAGTGAAAAGCTGCCGATTTACAACATTAGTTTCTGCCCTTATACCGTTTTGAAAGACATATACGTCCAGTATAACCGGTCAGAATTAAAGAAAAAACTTAACCTTACGTTGTCGATCCCAGAGGAACAAAAGACCCTGGTTGTACAAGCCGATGAAAACAAAATCAGGCAAATATTCGCAAATCTTATCTCTAACGCATTGAAATATACGATTGAAGGACTCGTTGAAATTGGATTTGATCTTCAGAACGGAAATCTGAGGTTTTTTGTGAACGATTCGGGAATCGGGATATCGGAACACGCACAACATCAGATCTTCGACAATTTTTACCGTGGAGAAAATGCCATGACATTAGCCATCGGTGGCGTAGGGCTGGGATTGAGCCTCTCAAAAGAATTGGTTCGGTTGATAGGCGGCAAAATTATGGTAAAATCAGTTCCTGAAAAAGGTTCTGAATTCTCGTTTACTATCCCTTTGGAACAATCAGATGAAGTGCCAACCGAAATTCATGACCCAAAACCTGTTCAAAAAGAACTGAAAGAATTGATCGTTTTGGTTGCCGATGACGAACCAACTAACATTCATTTTTTTGAAACGCTATTGAAGGATAATGTAAAAAGGGTCGATTGTGCCTATAATGGTAGGGAGGTCATTGAATTAGTTGCAAACAACGATTACAGCATCGTATTAATGGATCTTAAAATGCCTTTAATGAGCGGAATTGAAGCAACGATACAACTGAAAAAGCAATTTCCAGATCTTCCGATCATTGCACAAACCGCCTATTCGTTGCCCGAAGAACGGGAGATTGCTTTACAAGCCGGATGCGATGATTTTATATCCAAACCAATCAAAAAGGAAAAACTCTTCGAGATGATCCTTAAATATGTTTAATAATAATTTTGTGGCATGACGATAGATAATTTCCCATCCAAACTTTTGGAAAATGCTGTAAATGAATTTTCTAAGCTTCCAGGGATAGGAAAAAAAACAGCACTTCGCTTGGTCCTCCATCTTTTGAGAAAGGACATTGAAGAGGTGCGCCGGTTTAGTATCTCATTGACACAACTTCGGGAAGAGGTAAAACATTGTAAAATCTGCCGAAACATTTCCGATACTGACTTGTGCAATATCTGTAATAATCCGTCACGTGATCACCGCACGGTATGTGTGGTTGAAAACATCCGTGATGTGATGTCAGTCGAGAACACTCAACAATACAAAGGAGTATATCATGTTTTGGGAGGAATTATCTCCCCAATGGATGGAATTGGCCCGGCTGATCTCGAAATCAATTCACTTTTACAAAGGGTCGAAAAAGGTGAAATTGATGAAGTTATTTTTGCTTTAAGCACAACAATGGAGGGCGACAGCACCAATTTTTATATCTTTAAAAAACTCAAACCGTTCGATGTAAAAGTAACCACCCTGGCTCGTGGTGTCTCGATCGGCGACGAGATCGAATATACCGATGAGGTTACCCTGGGGAGGTCGATCGTGAACCGGATGTTGTTTGAAATCTTCCTTGGATAGGGCGTGGAGCAAGGAGCAGGGAGCATAGGGCTTGGGGCAATTTGAAATCGGAGACCGGAGAAGGGAAAAGAGAGACCGGAGAAAAGTGAGGAGAGAAGAGTGACTGGTAATGACCTGATTTACTAAATTTTATATAATTTAGGGTTTTAATAGTTTAATAGAATAATAATACATTGTTCATGAGCAAATACCTTTCCAGCGAAATAGTTAGCTTACGGGCAATTGAACCCGAAGATGTTGATTTGCTTTATAACTGGGAAAACGACCCTGAAATCTGGGAAGTAAGTCACACGTTGGTTCCCTATTCCAAATACATCCTCGCCCTTTACATCAAAAACGCAGATAAGGACATCTACGAAAGTAAACAATTGCGCCTGATGATTGATACTCTGGATGGGAAAACTGTTGGAGCAATCGATCTGTTCGACTTTGACCCTTACAATTCTCGTGTGGGAATCGGATTGTTGATCCACAACAAGGAAGACAGATCGAAAAGTTATGCTTCTTCGGCACTGGAGTTACTGATTGGTTATTGCTTTAAAAAACTGAAAATCCACCAACTCTATGCAAACATTGGGATTGGTAATCAAATCAGTATTTCACTTTTTGAAAAGTTTGGGTTCAGAATTTGTGGCAGAAAAAAGGATTGGAACTTCACCGAAATTGGCTGGGAAGACGAGTTAATATTGCAACTTATTGATATATAGATAGCTATATTTTTTGTTTGATTGGTATCCATATTTCTTCCTCTGAATTCGGGTCTCCATTTTTGTATTTGGCTCCCAATATTTCAAAGTGCGGTCTGTCATCTAATAAATTCCTGATTTAAATCACCTAATCTTAAAGGTTCATTGTAAACTTGCATTGAAATCATCTCAATTGTATCACTATTACAAATTTCTCTTCGTCTTGGCATAAAAGTGCGCCAAAGATTAGAGGTATTATTGTTGGCTAACGACATTTTCAATTGGATTCCTACCAGTTTCTTTTCGGACAGATTTTCAATTCTCGGTTCCATATTGATTTATCCTTTCTATTTAAAAAATTCTTTTAATTCTTCATTCTTTAATTCCTTCATTCCATAATTTCTTTCATTCCTTAATTTCTTTGTATTCAGGTATCTCTGGCAGAAAAGTGTATGTAAGTTGTTGCTGGTCAAACTTGCAGCAATAATGAGCCATCCCGTTGGTAACAATAAGATAGCTGACCCGCAAATCCAGATTATAGTGGGCTATCTGATCGAAAACCTGCTGCGAGATTTTCACATCAGGTGCCTTACATTCGACAACGATCAAAGGGTTTCCTTTTTGCGAGAAGACAACAATGTCGGTGCGAAAATCACGCTGGTTGATCTTTAACGACCTTTCAATGGCGACCAAAGAAGCAGGATATAGTTTAACCTCTGTAAGGTAACGTGCAAAGTTCTGTCTTACCCACTCTTCAGGAGTCAACGTGACCCACCTTCGGCGAAAACCATCAAAAATTTGTTTTTTTTTCGATTGTTCCCTGGTCCGAAATGAATATTGGGGCAGATTGAGTATCATTGTTAAAATTTAAAGGATCAAATCTAATTTTAATTTTTCAATTGAACCAGAAATCAGTAAAAACCAGATATTTTTGTTCAAATTTCTGTTATGAAGACAAAAGACGAGATTGTAAAAAACTGGCTGCCCCGTTATACCGGACGTGAACTCGAGGATTTCACACGGCACATTATTCTGACCAATTTTCAGAACTATGTTGAACATTTTGCGGACAAGTTCAATGTCCCTATAGTCGGTGAAGAAAGATCAATGCCCAATGCAAGTGCAAATGGCATTACCATCATCAACTTTGGGATGGGAAGCCCGAATGCTGCTACGATTATGGACCTTCTAAGTGCGATCATGCCCGAAGCGGTACTTTTCCTTGGGAAATGTGGCGGCTTGAAGCGGAAAAGTGAACTTGGCAATTTAATCCTTCCACTTGCAGCCATCAGAAGTGACGGTACATCAAACGATTATCTGCCACCCGAAGTTCCTGCATTGCCGGCTTTCAGCCTACAGCGTGCCGTCTCTTCCACAATACGCGACATGGGCCTCGACTATTGGACCGGTACCGTATTTACGACCAATAAAAGGGTATGGGAATATGACGAGCGGTTTAAAAAATACCTCAGCAAGACCAGGGCAATGGCCATCGACATGGAAACGGCCACAATTTTTACAGTTGGATTTTACAACCAGATCCCGACAGGAGCATTATTACTGGTATCTGACCAACCCATGATTTCAACAGGAGTAAAGACTGCAGCCAGTGACAAGGAAGTTACCCGTAAATTTGTAACCCACCATCTCGAAGTTGGCATTGGTGCTTTGACTGAAATAATCAACGATGGGCGTTCTGTAAAACACCTGAAATTTTAAGCAGCATGGAGTACACCCAGATTATTGCGGATATAAAAAACAAGGTTTATTCACCCATCTATTTTCTTGAAGGTGAAGAGCCGTATTTCCTGGACCTGATCAGTGATTATATTCTTGAAAATGTTCTCAGCGAAGATGAAAAAGGGTTTAACCAATCGATCCTGTACGGAAAGGACCTAAGCATCGACACCATCATGACTACGGCCAAAAGGTTTCCAATGATGGCAGAGCGACAAGTTGTAATTATACGTGAAGCCCAGAATATCAGAAATATAGAAGACCTTTCGGCCTATGTGGAGAAACCGATGAAATCGACTATTCTTGTCGTTTGCCACAAATACAAGACCATCGACAAACGGAAGAAACTCTATAAGGCAATTCAGAAAAATGGCGTCTATTTTGAATCTAAATCGCTCTATGACAATCAGATACCAGCATGGATCTCAAAATATCTTAAAGGTAAAAACCTCGGTATAGATCCACGTGCATCACAGATGATTGCCGATTTTATTGGCAGTGACCTGCAACGGATTGTCAATGAACTCGAAAAAGTCTGTATTTCATTGGTTCCCGGAACCAGTATAATGCCCGATGATGTTGAAAGGAACATTGGCATCAGCAAGGAATTCAATATCTTTGAGCTTCAGAACTCATTGGGAAACAGGGATATCCTAAAGGCAAACCGGATCATCAACTTCTTTATCGATAACGAAAAAAACAATCCACTTACAGTAATACTCGGAAACTTGTTGAATTATTTCCGTAAATTGCTTGTTTATCATTCGATTGAAAATAAATCGGATAGAACATTGGTTGCCCAGAAATTAGGGGTCAACCCATTTTTTATCAACGAATATGTGAACGCCTCAAAAAATTACAGTCTCGACAAAGCGATAAAAATTATTGCCATCATGCGGGAGTGCGACCTGCGTTCAAAAGGTGCCCGAGGAGGCAGTACCACTAACGGCGACATCCTGCGCGAATTAACATTTAAAATTTTACACATCTGAAAATGGCAAATACTACCCTATTGTTGATCCTCTTTATTTCGATGACCTCGATTGCAGCATTTTCACAACCGGCAACGATGGCTCAATTCCAGTTTAATGCTTTTCAAATCGTTCATCGCAAACAATATTACCGAATATTGACCCATGCCTTTGTCCATGCCAACTGGGAACACCTGATTGTGAACATGATCGTACTTTATTCGTTTGGGACTGCCGTGGAACACTATTTCCGTGACGAATTTGGAAGTATCAGTGTCTATTATTACCTGATCCTGTTTTTCGGTTCGGTCATCTTCTCAAGCTTGTGGTCGTTGGTCCAGCAAAAGGACAATCGTTATTACAATTCGGTGGGAGCATCCGGGGCTGTTTCTGCTGTACTTTTTTGTGCTATATTTTTTGACCCCTGGAACCCGGTTTATTTATTTGCCATACTGCCTTTCCCCGGTATTATCTTCGGCGCACTGTATCTTTATTATTCCTATTATATGAGCAATAAAAAAATGGACAACATTGGTCATGATGCCCATTTTCTTGGTGCGATCTTTGGGTTTTTGCTTCCAGTTGTCCTTCGTCCCTCATTGCTGATCGTCTTTATCCACATGCTTTTCGGAAGGTTTGGTCAGTAATAAATTATTTAATTAATTTACTTATAATGAAGCATTTAGTATGTAAATCAAATAATTTGATTTAACTTTCTGAACCTTTGAAACTTTGTGTCTTCGTGGCCTTTAGGTTTTTAGCCACAAAGGCACCAGGTCACAAAGATTCACAAAGATTCAAGAACGATACTAAACAACCAATTACAAAAAATATTAATGATGAAAAATACCGGTTTCCAAATTAAAGCTTTTGCATTGTTCCTTTTCTTTGTCCTGGTTTCAATTCAGGGACAATCGCAACATCGGTTGGTGCTGCTCCATCCGACAGTCAGCAACATCGAAAGTATCGAATGGATGGTGCAGAACAAGGTGATAGATATTCCTGATGTAGAATTACTGGGTGTCTATTATGCGAAAGAGGTTTACGATTATTCTGCCTCCGAAAAATACCTTGCCAGCCATCAGATAAAAAATTATCAGCTTCGCAAAATTGACAAGGATCTCAATCTTGAGGATATTTTCCGTGAAAACAACTGTACTGCAGATTTCCGAAAATTGTTTCAGGAGTCGGATGCCATCCTCTTTTTCGGTGGCCCAGATATTCCGGCTGCTGTTTTTGGCGAGAAACAGCATTTGCTTACATTGGTCACCGATCCTTACCGTCATTATTTCGAAACTTCGTTGTTTTTCCATCTGATCGGTGGAAGCCGCAACCCTTCATTTGTCCCGTTCTTAAAGGAAAAACCCGATTTTGTGATCCGGGCTTTTTGTCTGGGAATGCAAACCATGAATGTTGCCGCAGGAGGTACCTTAATTCAGGATATACCACAAGAGGTTTATGGGAAAAATACCCTGGAAGAAGTGGCTGGAATGCCCATTGAAAACCAGCACAGGAGTTATTCCTCACCAATGCACCCTTTATTGGACTTGTTTGGCGGCAATTTCCATCCAATCATGATTGTAAAAGAGGGTTACCTTGGAAAAATCGCCGCAAGTTCGGGTGCTACCAGCCCCAAAGTGTTGAGCTATCACCATCAGGCAGTTGGCAAAAAAGGGGCAAACCTGAACGTAACGGCTACCTCGATGGACAAGAAAATTATCGAAGGATTGCAACATGCTGTATTTAAGAATGTTGTTGGCACCCAATTTCATCCCGAACCATCATCATTATATAAAACGGATTCAAAGCTCACAACTGTTCCGGGAAGTCCCTTTTCCCCGAACGAACTGCTCATCCAATCGAACAGCCTTAAATTTCATCAGCAGTTCTGGAAAGATTTTTCGGAAAAGATCAAGGACAGTAAACGGTAATGATTAAAACTGAAAACCACAAACAGCTCCCTTAAACGTCTATAGCGCTATCCTGATAATGTTTTTGGTACAATGATTCTTAGTTTGGGATTGCAATGGTTTGCACATTAATCTGTTGATTGAGAATATGAAGCGGACAAAATGGTTTGTTCCGTTTTTAATCTGAATTTAGTTTGAAAATATGCCCCTAATAGTTTTGGACTCATTAATATTCATTTTCAGGAAAGGTATCACAATTATTGAAATTTCATTTCAAAAGGTGGATTCTTTAAGAAGCAAAAATAAGTAGTCCAAAATGGAAGTGGGCTGTAAACTAGTAAAAAAAATTTGAGAAAAATTGTAAAATATTATTTAATAAAAGCGAATATTATTTGGAATTTAGTATTTTTGTAATAACCGTTCAGTGAAATATTAAAGATATCATATACATAGTTTAAACCATTTTTTGCCAATTGTAAAAAAAAAGGTTGTATTGGTTTTTTAATTGATAATTTAAAAATGAGTCTGCTATGTAAAATATTTTGCAAATGGTCTATAATTAAATTATGAATTATTAGTTTTCACCTTAATATTAATAATATGCATTTTTTTTCGGAATTAAACAAATTTTTGAATATATTATTGATATCAGAGGATTTTGCCTTAATAGAGATGGTGTTTAACGATTTGAAGTTAGATTTCGTTAATCTTGTATACTGTACTCAAGATGAGAACTTTATAAATAATTGTAAAAAAAATGATATTCTAATAACATTTTTTAAACCAAAAATAGGCATAGAAAATGATATTAATTTATTATTAAGGGCTAAAGAAGCAAATAAAAGTTTAGAAACAATTTTAATAGTTCCGAATGCAGATTTTTTACACACAGCAAATAACAATAAAATATTAAATCTAACAAATATTGTTAGTATTGATAATTTCAATGTAGTATTCATCAAATTAATGATTAACAGCTTAGGGAATAATATTTGGTTTAAAAGAATATTAGATCAATCACCAGAGGAAATTTCTATCATTAATGAATATGGTAAAATTATATATGTTTGTGATGAGAAGAATAAGATATTTATAAATCCATTAAAATCCATTTTCACTGATAACAATGTAGCAACACGGTGCTATAATGAAGAACAAAAACGACTTGTTGGTGATTATTGTTTTAACCGATTTGAGTTAAGTAAAGACGACTATGAAAATGCTAAAATTGAAACATATCAAAAATTGGAGGATAATTGTAGAAATTGTCCATGCAAAATCTCATTTAAAAGTGACAGTAAAATTAGAACTCAACACGTTTTTTTCACAAGAGGGTTATTAAGTGGTCATAAAATTAACAGTCCAAAGCAAAAGGTTGACCTAGTGGCTTTTCCTTTAAAAAATATGAATGGAGATAAAATTGCTATAGTTGAAATATGTAGAGATCTTACTTTGCAGATGATTGCAGAAGAAGAAATTATTGAGCAAGAAAAGGAATTAACCTGGGAGGATAGAATAAAACGTCTTTTAGCGAGTTTTGAAAGAATGGGGTATAAGCGAGGTAGATTATACTTAACCTATCAAAATTCCAATGATGATAGTATAAATCTTCGACTTACAGATTATTTTGGACATAACGATAATCCCCAAATATCTTTCTTTATAGATAAAGATGAACCAACAAAAATTATTTCACACAATAAAAAGCCCATTCTTTTTAAAATAAAAACGGATAATCCTAATAGCGGCTATGTAAAAGATGATGTTATAAATGGCTTATATTGGGTGGGTATGAATAAAATTGATTATATTGATAAAATATATAAAGATATTTGGATTGATATTCCTTTGCTAAATGGTGATGAATTAATAGGTAAGGTGACTATTGATAAATTTAAATCTAACCATTATTTGCCTGATAGTTATGAGTTGTCTGTTATAGAGAATTATGCAAGAACAATCGGACTAATCATGCGTAGCGCAATCCAGAAAGGTAAAATAGATAGATTATATGAATTAACTGATAAAATATTGAAATTATCAGAAATTGAAAACAATGTACATTTTGAATTAGATACTATTCTTAATTTGTATTGTGAAAAAGCTTTAAAACTTTTTACTTTTGAACGAATTAGTATTTTTCTACTAAATAATAGTAAAGTATTAGAGAAAAAAGTAGCTTTTAAAAAAGACGGAATTGAAAGCGTTGAAATTTTTTCCACAGAGTCCTATTCAATTAATGATAAAAGCTTGATTTCAACCATATTTAACTCAGGTTTTAATTGCTTTGAAAATGAACAACATGATATTTGTGGTGAAATTGTCTCTAATAGTATTTACTCAATTATTAGAACTGGGGAGGATGGAGTGAAATTGGGTATCGTCAGAGGTGTGACTCAATTAAAAAAGAACCGATATAATGACAAAATATTCGACAATGTTGATTTGGATTTTTTAGGTATGTTTTCTTATCAACTAGCAAATGAACTTGAGAAATTTTGGCTTAAAGAACACAATGATGATATTTTGAAAGATGCGAAGCATAGAAGATTTGAAATGGAAAAATTACGAGAGATTGCCTACAAATTATCATCTGCAAACACTACCACGAATGAGGTTAATCGCTTGGGAATTGAATTAGAATACATAACAAATGCCATTCAGAGTCATATGGATAATACATTGAAAAAAATTCAGAATGTTTTTGTTTACGAAAATTTGATTAGTAAGAAAATAAATATTAATGATTTTATAACGGCTAAACTTGCAGTTTTCAAACAAATACGTTTCGCCCCCAAGGCAGAAATGCTAACTTTAGATTGTAATGAACGTAGGTTGGGCATAGTACTTAGAAATATTTTTGAGAATGCCGTCAAATACAATTTACACGATACTAAAAAGCCATATGTTGAAATTAAACAAATTAAAACAAAGAAAGGAGACACAAACAAAAGAATTAGAATTGTTACATATAGTTACGGTCTTCAAATTAATCGAGCAGAAAGTCGAAAAATTTATAAAGATAAATACAGAATTAAACAACATTTTTTACATTCACGATATCATAATATTCCAGGTACAGGCAAAGGCCTATATTATGTCGCTCAATACCTTAAATTAATGAATGGAAAAATATCCAATAAAAGTGTCCCTGACTCTGATGCAGGAGAATTTTATATAAATTCGTTTATTATAACTTTGCCATTATTATAAATTTTAATTCTATTTAATATGCGAAAAACTATTTTGTGGATTGAAGATGAGTTTGATAGAGTAAAATTCTACAAAGAGAAGGCATTCCCAATTGAAAAATATGACGTTCATCATGTCGTGAAATTTAATATTGACGATTTCAACTGTGAATATAATTTAATAATCATAGACATTTTATTGCCTGGTGATAATGCTAAAGGAGTTGAAATAAAAGGAATGACCCACATAAAAGAAATTCGTAAAAAATGCAAACATATTCCAATAATTGTATTCTCAGGCATCGAGGATGAGAATAGAATTAAAGAATGTTTAAACAATGGTGCGAATAGTTTCCTTGTGAAATACTGCATTGTTAATGAATTTATTAACGAAGTGCATAAATATATTTAGCTAATTTAATTATTAATATTTATACATTCTGATATGAATAATCTAAAGTTCTTTTTATTGTTCATTATTTGCTTTTTCTCATTCATATTCGTTAACGCG
Source organism: Mariniphaga sp. (assembly GCA_037128295.1). Classification (GTDB taxonomy): domain Bacteria; phylum Bacteroidota; class Bacteroidia; order Bacteroidales; family Prolixibacteraceae; genus JAAFHB01. The sequence goes on along the minus strand of JBAXWR010000037.1, from coordinate 26,799 downwards.
ACTAATGCATCCCAGTTAGATACTACTACCCAAGTTAGAGAGAAAATTAGTGTTTTAAATAAAAAGATTCAAGATATTGATGATAAGTTGAGTATTACACAAAAGGATATTTTCAATTCTTACAATCGTAATATTCAAATGATGGTCGAAGACCACCAAAAAAGCCAAGCGAATTTTAATACAATGTACAATATAATTTATGGCTTCTTTGGGTTTATTTTAATTCTTTTATCATTAAGTGGCTATATTGGATTTACCACATTAAAGGATTTAAAAAAATATGCTCGTGAACGGATCGACAGTTTGGTTCAGAAAGAAGTGAGTAATGTTCACAATGAAGCTCAGAAAAAACTTAACGAATTGGGTTTGGATTCTGATGGTATATCTTGTACTATGAAAGAAGTTATGCGTTTGCAACAAATCTTTTACCAATTGTTTCAATTACAGGGTTCAGATGAGTTGAAAGATATAGCGATAAAGACAATTATTTATGGCACTGGTAATCTTAATGATTTGGTATTGCCTCAATTAATTAAGTTATTATCAATTAGTGAAGCACCTGAAATAAGGGCTTTAACTTGTGAGGCGATTCTTATTCGTAAATCTAGTGATTTGGTTTTAAAATCGCAAACTACTTTATTACTTAAGAATATGCAAAATGGAAATTTGAATGAAAAGTCGGCAGCAAATGATGTTATAACTCATTTAAAAGATAATTTTAAAATTATAATATAATTTCACAATTTGAATCAATCGACATTTAGTAAAGCGATTATCGATAAAGTAATCGGCAAATAAATTCATTGGAAGAAAAATATTATCTGCAATTACCTTGGTTAGTAATACCGAAGGCTCAATACTCTGATCTTTCGGGAAGTTAATGGTTTGTTGTTTGAAGCGATGGATAGAAAAGATCAATCTAATTTCAAAAATTTGACATACTGTGGCGGCAAAAACCAGATGAATCCATAATATAATAAAAAGCCCCATCATAAGACGGGGCTTTAATATTCAATATCAATTATTTAGATAATCGCTTTCATTGCTTCCATCGCTTCGCGCAACTCTTCGCCAACGATCTCAACCTCATGGTAACGGATGGCTTCGTTTACCTTGATCAATTCGAGGTTGTCAACATGGTTGCTGATCCCTTCATTGAAATTCTTGCCAAGAACATTGGTTTCAATTTTTGACATGAAACCGGCCAATAAAGGTTTTGCGGCATGGTCGAACAGGTAACAGCCATACTCGGCAGTATCGGAAATTACACGGTTCATCTCGAACAGTTTCTTGCGGGCAATTGTATTGGCAATCAATGGAGTTTCGTGCAACGATTCATAGTAAGCCGATTCAGCTTTAATACCAGCTTCGCACATCACTTCAAAAGCAAGTTCGACACCAGCCTTGATAAACGCAACCATCAAAGTACCATTGTCGAAATATTCCTGTTCGGTAATGACCATATTTCCGGCAGGTGTTTTCTCAAAAGCGGTCTCGCCTGTTTCTGCCCTCCAGGCCAACAGGTTTTTGTCGCCGGCTTTCCAGTCAACCATCATTGTCGAAGAGAATGTTCCGTCCATAATATCATCCATATGGTGTTCGTACAACGGACGCATGATGGATTTCAATTCCTCTGATAATTTGAAAGCTTCAATTTTGGCCGGATTAGACAAACGGTCCATCATATGGGTAATACCACCCAATTTTAAAGCTTCGGTAGTTGTTTCCCAACCATATTGGATCAGTTTTGAAGCATAGCCAGGATCAATTCCCTTTTCAACCATCTTATTGAAGCACAATATTGAAGCTGTTTGCAACACACCGCAAAGGATAGTCTGCTCGCCCATAAGGTCAGATTTTACCTCTGCAACAAACGATGATTTTAGAACACCAGCTTTATGGCCACCAGTACCTGCACAATATGCTTTTGCGATTTCGAAACCATCACCATTGGGGTCGTTATCGCGGTGAACAGCGATCAGGGTAGGAACGCCAAATCCACGTAAAAATTCTGCCCTCACTTCCGATGCAGGAGATTTAGGGGCAACCATGATTACTGTAATATCCTTGCGGATGTCGATTCCTTCCTCAACGATGTTAAAACCGTGTGAATAGGAGAGGCACGCCCCATGTTTCATCAATGGAACAGCCTGATTGACAACAGGTGTATGGTATTTGTCGGGTGTAAGGTTCAAAACAAGGTCTGCCTTTGGAATCATCTCTTCAAAGGTACCAACTTCAAATTTGTTCTCGGTCGCATTGATATAGGAGATTTGCTTCTCATCTATTTCAATTTTGCGCAAAGCATACGATACGTCCAAACCACTGTCACGCAGGTTCAAACCCTGGGCAAGCCCCTGGGCACCACAACCAAGCACAACCAATTTTTTACCAACCAATTTCTTTACGCCATCGGCGAATTCCGATTGGTCCATAAAGTCACATTTTCCAAGCTCTTCAATCTTGAGCCTTAAAGGAAGGGAACTGAAATAATTTGCCATTTTGATGTTTTTTATTTTGTTTATAAAGCTTTCTATTTGATTTTGCAAAGCAAAGGAATATTTACCGTAAAAAGATGGAAAAACCTGACTATTTTAGGTAATATTCATGGATTTCAATTTGAATAAATATTGTCATTCCGAACTATGCACTAAATAACAGTAAGATACCCTTGTTTGTTTATTGGTAATTTTGCCCATTACTTTAAAGACTCTGTACGATACCTGAGCGGTGTCATACCGGTCTCTCGTTTGAAGAACTTTGTAAAATACGATTGGTCCTCAAAGTTGAACTGGTTCCCAATTTCAGTCATGCTAAGGTTTGTATGAAACAGCAACCGTTTGATTTCGAGCAGTTGTTTTGCCTTGATAATCTGGGAAGAGGTCTTTCCGGTTAGCAATTTGACCGTTTCGGTAAGGTGGTTCGGCGTTACCCCGATCATCCTGGCATAGTCGCCGAGCAAAAGCTTTTTCTGGTTGTTTTCCTCAATCAGATGAAAGAATTTTTTGACGATGATTTGCCCCTTTCTGTTGCTCAACGAGTTGTCATTTATGGGATAGCGTGAGGCACATGTTGTCAGGATCAGTTCAAGAACCGTGCGGAGTAAGTCGAAAGTATATTCCCCTGACTTGTCCATTTCAGCTATGCCTTGCCTGAACAGCATTTCCAGAAAACGGACATCATTCTCATTTTTCAACAACAATGGGGGATTATCCTGATGGATGGTGTAGAAAAACGGAAACTCGATCAGGTTGTTCTGGTTGCTGCGGTTGAGCTGGTAAAAGTCTGATGTAAAGATGAATATAAATCCCTCTATATCAAGTGATAATTCGAGTTTGTGAGCCTGACCCGGCGACATAAAAAAGACACACGGAGGTTTGATCTCATATTTGTTGCCATCAATCACGTGATAACCGGACCCTTTCTGAATAAAAAGAACTTCAAAAAAATCGTGGCGATGCGGGTATTTCACACTGAAATGGCGGTTTGCATCAAAAACCTCCACCTGAAATTGCTGGGTCTTGCGCTCCGGGGAACTAAAATTCTGGAGGCTATAGACAGGGAGCTGTTCCGTAGATTGTTTCATCTGTAAATAATTTGTTTTTTAATGGCCAGATGGAATTCGCATGAAGTTTATTTTCATTCCGATGGTTGATTTGAAAGCATGCTCATTTCATACTTTACTTCATCTGATCAATTTTCAATCTAACGATGGTTTGGATCTTTTCGCACCATTCTTTGACTTGCCTTTCAATGGTTTCAGCTTCTGACAACAATTCCCTGATGGCCGATTTGTCGCTATAACCGCTGGCATTGACCAAAACATTCAGGTAGGCTCCCGAAACGGCCGCAGTTGCGCACAACGCCCCTACCCCGGCATCCGTTACCGAATTTGGATTGCCAATATTTACCATTGATTCAAGGACTTCCATGGATTGGTAAGTGGTTTGCATCACCTTGAACGGGATTTCGATTGCGTTTTTGGTTGCATCTTGAACCGCTTTTTTTCGGGCCTTAACTTCCTCAGGCGTTGCTTTTGGTAATTTAAATGCCTCCATGATCTGGTTAAAAGCTTCAGTATCCTGATCGACCAATTTCAACAATTCTTCATAGTAGGCTTTCCCTTTTTCAGCCCAGTCTGAATATTCTTCCCAGCGATCGTCATAACCACGTTTATGAGCAGTAAGGTTCGCCACCATGGTTCCCAAAGCTGCCCCAAGTGCCCCGACAGTTGCTGCTACGGAACCTCCGCCCGGAGCAGGGGAATCGGAAGCTGTTTCACGGGTGAAATCTATTAATGAGCTATCAACCAATTTATTGCCTTTCCCCATCATCAAATATTCGATGATCCTTTTGTCGGGATCAAACGATGCCAATTCATCGAGCCCCAGTGATTTAATGGCTATTTTAATGATTTCATGGTCGGAAATCCCCAACGAGCGGTGCTGCTTCTGAAGGAAATATTTACCAGCATCGAGCATTGCCTGTAAAGGAATCATCCCAATCAGTTCTGAACCTGTTACCCTGATTCCACGATCCCGTGCTCTATCGCATACTTCGTCAAATGCTTTGTGAATGGGGGTCGTTTCTATATCTGTCAGGTTCATTGATATTTGAGCAATTCCATATTCTTTGATAAACCAACCGATGGCCCTTACTTTTTTTAAAGTACCGGGTATCCGTACAGGCTCACCAGATTCATCTGTAACTATCTTTCCCGTTACCGGATCGCCATCACGCAGGATACGCCCTGCTTCACGCACATCGAATGCAATCGAATTGGCCAACCGGACAGATGTCGTATTCAGGTTGACATTGTAGGCTATCAGGAAATTTCTGGCACCAATGGCCGTAGCCCCTGACCGAACATTCAGCGAAGATGGACCAAAATCTGGATTCCATTCTTCTGATTTAAGTTTTTCTGCCAGACCTTCGTATTCACGGGCTCTACAGTTTGCGAGGCTGCGGCGTTTCTCTTCAAAGGCTGAGTATTCATAGCAATAGACTGATATATTTAATTCATTACCAACCCTTTTGGCCAATTGACGGGCATATTCTGCGGTTTCATCCATCGTAATATTCGAAATTGGGACAAGTGGACAGACATCTGTTGCCCCGAAACGGGGGTGTTCCCCTTTGTGAAAACGCATATCAATCAGCTCGGATGCCCTCTTTATGCCAAGAAAAGCGGCTTCCACAACCTGTTCAGGTTCTCCAACGAAAGTGACCACGGTCCGGTTGGTGGCATGTCCCGGATCGACGTTCAGCAATCTGATCCCCTTTACGCTTTCGATTGCATCGGTAATCTGCTTAATGATTCCAAGGTCGTGTCCCTCTGAAAAATTCGGGACACATTCGATAAGTTGTTTCATATATTAAATACCTGATAGATAGATGAATATGATTGTATTATTGTATTTCAATAATCCCCCTCGTTTGTAACGAGGGGTTAGTGGTTTGTCGTTTGTAACGATTTTTCAACGTTCCATCCGACCGAAGGATTGTTCTTTGCGGCGCATTGATCGTTAGCGCATTGACCAACCTACCGATTGCGCCGCTTTGATGGAATAAATTCTGTTCTACCAATATTTCGCACCTCTGGTGCTTTTGATCATACTCTTAGAGCAATACTTCTTCTGATTAAAGATTATACTCCATTGTTGATTTTTAAATTCCTTCATTTCTCAATTCTTTCATTTCTTCATTCTTTCATTCCTTCATTATATTATCCCCCCTTTTCCATATCCCAGAAGGTTGTAAACTACCTTGGTTGTAAAGTATTTCCCGGTAATCGGATGCTGGAAAACCAATAAAATCAGCAAGATAGCCTTTCTTTATAATACCCCTGTCCTTCAATCCAAGTGAGGCTGCTGCTCTTACAGTAATTGCTGCCAATGATTCTACCATGGTCATTTTTTCAAAGATACCTAAAATTGAGGTTTGAAGCAAAAGACCGCCCATTGGTGCCGATCCCGGGTTCCAGTCGGAGCCAATGGCCAGCGAACACCCCGTGTCCAACAATTTTCGGGCAGGGGCAAACTGACAACCCAAACCAAGTGAAGCGCCGGGCAATACAACTGCGACCACATTTGAATTTGCCAAAAGCTGGATTTCATGATCTTGAATGGCTTCGAGATGATCAACAGAAGCAGCACCCAAACTGCATGCAAGTGCAACCCCTGCTGATGTAAATTGTTCACCATGGATCACCAGATTGAACCCCATCAATTTAGCTTTTGTAAGATAGCTAAAGGCTTCTTCGGTCGAAAATGCACCTTTATCAACAAAGATATCTACACGGTTTGTGAGGTTTTGTCTTTTTATTTCAGGAAGCAATTCATCAACAATGCTTGCCAAATAATTGGAATTGCTGAATTGAAAATCTGCCGGTTTAATATGGGCTGCCAAACAAGTGGGAATCAGATCAACAGGAATTTGCTGGTTTAACGAATTGATCACCTCCAACAGTTTTAGCTCTCCCAAGATATTTAAGCAGTAACCACTTTTGACTTCTATGGTTGTCACCCCGCTTTGAAGGTGGTGTATGGCTCTTGATGTAAGCAATATTTCCAATTCCTGAACAGTGGCAACCCTGGTTTTGTTGACCGTATTCATGATCCCTCCACCACTTTGGGCAATTTCGAGATAACTTTTACCTGCCAAACGCAGTGCATAATCGTTCGCCCGACTTCCTGCCCAACAGATATGCGTATGAGGGTCGATCATCCCAGGTATTACAACCATTTCTATATCAATAGATTCTATATCTGCCAAATCCTCAAATGTTGAACAGAGCTGACTGAAGAGACCTGTTTCGACAATCATCCCATCACAGACTACGATACCTGCATTGGGTATTATCTCCAACTGACTATCACTCAGGGAACCCTTCAATGGAAGATGATCCATCGTGAGGAGTTGGGAAAAAGGGCCGATTATTTTGGTGCCGTTCATATTTTATTGGTCATTTTCCATAGGTTAAAACCTACGGTTATTTATGGGGAACCCTTTCAGAGGTATATTGGATTAGCAAATAATCTGCGGCATTCTTCATTTGAACCCGAGTTGAAACTTTTCCATATTCTTCTGGGCTTGAGGATACTCGGCATCATTGTGCCTGAAAATTCCCATGGCTGGATCGTTGAAAAGAACTCTGCGGATACAAGTTTCCGCCCTATCGGTTCCATCGGCAACAATCACCATACCAGCATGTTGGGAATATCCCATTCCTACACCTCCACCATGGTGAAAGGAGACCCATGTGGCACCGCCGCCCGTATTGGCCATCAGGTTAAGCAATGGCCAGTCGGAAACTGCGTCGCTGCCATCCCTCATCTTTTCGGTTTCCCTGTTTGGGGAAGCCACTGATCCACAGTCGAGATGGTCGCGCCCAATCACAATAGGAGCTTTTACCTTTCCATCCCGCACGAGATTGTTGAAAATCACACCCGCTTTCTCACGTTCGCCCATTCCCAGCCAGCAAATCCGGGCTGGAAGTCCCTGGAATTCAATCTTTTTTTGAGCTTTTTGCAACCAATTGATTAAGTGTGTGTTATCTGGAAAGGCATCCATCAGGGCCTTGTCTGTTTCAAGAATATCATTGTGATCACCCGATAAAGCCACCCAACGGAACGGCCCTTTACCATCACAAAAGAGCGGACGGATGAATTCTGGAATAAACCCGTCAAAATCAAAAGCATGGGGTTCGCCACCTTGTCTGGCCATCTCGCGCAGGTTATTCCCGTAATCGAAAACAATACTTCCTTTCAGTTTCATTTCGAGCATAAAACCGACATGGCGGGCCATACTCTTCATTGACAATTCTTTATACTTTTCAGGATCGGTTTTACGAAGTTCAATCGCATCTCCAGGTGTCAGTCCATTTGGAACATAGCCATGCAACGGGTCGTGGGCAGAAGTTTGGTCAGTTACAATATCCGGGAGTATTCCATCAAGCAACAGCTTTTCCAGTGTATCGCCAATATCAGCAACAAGTCCGACGGAGATTGCCTCACCTTTCTCTTTGGCTTTCAAAACCAATTCTTTGGCTTCATGGTAAGATTCGGTGATGTGGTCGATATAACCAGTATTGAGACGTTTTTTAATTCGTTCCACATCGACATCCACACCCAGAAAGGTGGCCCCAGCCATTGTTGCGGCAAGTGGTTGTGCACCCCCCATCCCGCCAAGGCCACCCGATACGATTAACTTATGCCGTAAATCGCCGTTAAAATATTTTGCGCCACAAGCTACAAAAGTCTCGTAAGTCCCTTGCAGGATACCCTGTGTTCCAATGTATATCCAGCTTCCCGCTGTCATCTGCCCATACATCATCAACCCATCGCTTTTCAGTTTTTCGAAGTGTTCCCATGTTGCCCATGCCGGAACAAGGTTGCTGTTGGCAATAAAAACCCTGGGTGCTTCGGGATGTGTCCTGACAATTCCAACAGCTTTGCCCGATTGCACCAGCAAACTATGGTTTTCATCCAGTTCGAGCAGGCATTTAATGATCTGCCGAAGCGATTCGGGATTACGGGCAGCTTGTCCGGTGCCTCCATAAACAACCAATTGATCCGGATTTTCAGCAACCTGGGAATCGAGATTGTTCAGCAGCATCCTTAAAGGTGCTTCGGTTTGCCACGATTTTGCATGTAAAGTGTGGCCAATAGGAGCTTTATAATTGGGATGTGTGGCGTATTTCTCAATAAATTCCGAATAATTCATGGTGTTCATTTTTAAGTTCGATTTTCAATTTTTTGGCCGCTTTTCCCGACACTGTGATCAATGTTTTATTCCTGACAAGGTCGATTGCTTTGTTCATCTCCTGCGACATGATGTGATCCGATTCTGCAAATGGAACTGTCTGTCTTACAAATGAATGGCATTCATCGATTATTCCTCCCGAACGAAGCGGTTTTCTGAAATCAAATCCCTGTGCGGCACAAAACAGTTCTATTCCCAATATTTTCTCAAGGTTTTCAATCACCATCAATGCTTTTCTTGCGCTGATCGAACCCATGCTTACATGGTCTTCCTGGCCAAGTGAGGTGGGAATACTGTCGGCACTTGCAGGAAAGCAGAAACTTTTATTTTCGCTAACCAATGCCGCTGTCGTATATTGCGGGATCATAAAACCGGAATTCAACCCTGTCTCGCGCATCAAAAGTTTGGGCAATCCTTCGATAGAATCGTTGAGCGAAAGGTAAATACGGCGGTCTGCGATGTTCCCCAACTCCGCAGCAGCTACCGTGATGTAATCGAGTGCCATTGCCAATGGTTGTCCGTGAAAACTTCCCCCACTGATTGCACAGCCATCCTCAAGGATAATCGGGTTATCGGTAACCGAGTTGAGTTCGATCTCCAAAAGTTCTTTCAGGTGGAGCCATGCATTGCGCGAGGCGCCATGAACCTGAGGAATACAGCGCAACGAATAAGGGTCCTGCAACCGTGAACAGTTTTTATGCGACTGTACAATCTCCGAATTCCCGATGATCATCCTCATCCTTTCGGCGACATAAATGATGCCTTTGAAAGGTCTTAGTTCATGCAATTCGGGGGTAAATGTTTTGATCGAACCCAACATCGCCTCAAGGTTCATGGCTGCGATCAGGTCGGCATTATCAAGGCAGTTCTGTAACCGTTCCACCACCTTAATGGCATGGGCAGCAATAAATTGTGTGCCATTGATCAATGCAAGTCCCTCCTTTGCACCAAGTTCCAGAGGGTTCATCCCAAACTGCCGCAGCAATTCTCCCATATCGAACACCTTGTCCTGAAACTGGACTTTTCCACGTCCGGTAAGGGGAAGGAAAAGATGGGCAAGCGGGGCAAGGTCGCCTGAAGCACCAACAGAACCTTGCGATGGAACAATTGGGATAATGTCGTTATCGATGTGCCAGATCATCCGTTCAATTGTCGTTAAGGCAATACCGGAATAACCTTTGGCGAGGGCATGGACTTTGAGGATCAGCATCAGTTTGGCAATCTGGGGTTTGATCGGATCACCCACACCTACGCTATGGCTCATCAACAAATTGAGCTGTAATTTTTTGGTATCGCTCTCTGAGATTATTGTCGTACACAATGGCCCGAATCCTGTATTGATCCCATAGACAATTTCGTGTTGCGCCACAATGTTGTCAACGATCCGGCGATTATTGTTTATCTTTTCTGCTGCCGAATGGCTAATCCTTCCCGTGATTTTACCTGACGATAATTTCACGGCAAGGCCAACAGTGAGAAAGTCTTCGCCAAAATTGAAATATTTTGTATCTATTTGTTTCATAACGCATTAGTAAAATTAGTCCGAAATTTTCCCAAATCTTGGTACCAAGAAAATTTTCGCATAATCTTACCTGAATTTAAATTGCCAATAAATGACAAAAGCGGGTAAAATTTGGCTTTTATTGAGGTTAAAATCCTGCTACCGTTTAGTGCTTATTTTTGTAGATGTCCTTTTTATAGTTCTTCAAAAACTTTCCAAAGTCTTTGTCTTTCTTGTGCCGCTCTGCAACAGTTGATTCAAAGTGAACTTTTTCGCGTTCCATTTTAAGGTAATTTTCGTAAGAACCTTTGTCTATTTCACCGTTTTCAATGGCTTCCAACACAGAACAGCCGATCTCTGTTGTGTGGGTACAATCCTTGAACCTGCAATTTTCAGAAAGGGTGGCAATCCGATCAAAAGTGATTTCTAATCCGGTAGAGGCATAGGCAATCCCAACCTCCCTCATCCCGGGGTTGTCAACCAAAATTGCTCCATTTTCGAGGAGGACCAATTCCCTGTGACTTGTAACATGCCTCCCTTTGTTTGTACTCTGACTGATGGTGTCGGTCCTCATAATGGACCTGCCGGAGAGGTTGTTGATCAATGTTGATTTCCCAACCCCCGAAGAACCCAACATACAATAGGTTTTCCCTTTTTCAAGGATGGCTTTTATTGTGTCTATTCCATCCTGTGACTCGTTACTCAGGGGAATTACCGGAATATTTATAATCCTGCTTTTCAGGCTTTCCATAATCTCAGAAAGGTGCTGCTGACTGGTCAGATCAATCTTTGTGAGAACGATAATAGGGCTAACCTTCGAGGAATTACAAATGGTCAGGTACCGTTCAAGCCGGTTGATGTTAAAATCGCGGTCAACGGACTGCACTATAAAAGCGTAATCAATATTTGCGGCGATGACCTGAACCTCGCCAAACTGTCCGACAGCTTGCCGTTTAATGATCGAAAATCGTGGAAGTGTTTTATGGATGATCCCGAAATCGGCATCATAAGTTGTGAGTGCCACCCAATCGCCAACAGAAGGAAAGTCTTCACGGCTTTTTGCCGTAAAACGCAGATGACCAGTTATTTCAGCTTCATATTCGCCTTTCGTTGTGCTGACAATAAACCGCTCCTTGTGTTCTGCTACAACCCTTCCAAGCTCAAAACCATCCTGGTTGGCTTTGTCCTGAAACTCTTTAAGTTGATCGTAATATCCAAGGTCTTCTAATTTCATAAAGATTTAAGGTTTCCTATAAAGGAAAGTACTAGAAATTTTACTGTTGGTTGTTGAAAGTCAGTTTTACCGTGGCTCCTTTTGTGTGATTGTTCCACACTTCAATTTTGCCATGATGAGCATCCATAATCAGCTTAATCAATGCAAGGTTCAATCCGGTATTTTGGTCAACATGCCGTTCACCGAGCCCAAAAAACCGAAATGGATTGTGGAGTATTTCTGTTGAAAATCCAGAACCATTATCGATAAATTCACAAATGGTGGATTGGTTTTCTGAAAACACCTTCAGAATAACGACATCGTTATTTGCAGAGAATTTGAGTGAATTTTCAATCAGTTGATCAAAACAGATTTGAACCAGTTCCCTATCGCCTCTGATTTCTTCAATGGATTGATCCTTATGAACAATAAGGGAAAAGCCTTTTGCCTGTAATTTTTTCTGAAGGTGCTTTTTTGTGATCATCACTAAATCATCAACAGATACAGGTTCAGACTTAATTTTCCGTTTCCCTGTTCGCAATTCTGTAATACGAAGGGCCTGATAAGAAAAAGCTTCAAGCCTTTGGGTGGACTCTTCCAGATATTGAATATATTTAAGTAATTCTGAAGACTTTATCTCTTTTTTAAGGAAACTTGTAAACCCAAGGATGCCATTAAGAGGAGTCCTGATTTCGTGATTGATCATTGAAAGAAATTCGCTCTTGGCCTGATCGAGAACTTCCAGCTCCTTATTTGCCCGATCAAGTGTAACATTGGCAAGCTCAAGGTCGAGCGTCCTTAATTTCACTTTTTCTTCCAGAATCATATTCTGATTTTCGAGTTGTTGATGCAGGTATCTGGTTTCTAGCAGGTTGTTTATCCTAAGCTGTATTTCATAAAGGTCGAATGGTTTAGACAAAAAATCCTTTGCTCCACCCGAAAGTGCCCTGAGTTTGGTCTCGGAGGAAATATCGGCAGTAAGGACAAGTATCGGAATGTAGGATTTGGGTGGCATTTCTGATTTTAATAGATCCATCACTTCAAAACCACTGAGGTGGGGCATCATCAAATCGAGCAGAATCAAATCGGGATGAAGTGTTTTGAACATACCAACAACAAGCCTCGGGTCGGTTGTGGATTGATAATTCGTGTAACCCGTCTCTTCGAGGAGGTCTTCCAGAATATCAATATTCGATTCGTTGTCGTCCACAATAACGATCATTGCATTTTTTAATGTTGAATCAATCATGATCTGTGTTATTTTTGATTTGTGAAAGCTCTAATTCTTAAGGTATTGTTCGATGGTTTTGAGAAATTGAACAATATCCAATGGCTTCGTCAAATAGTCTGTTGCACCAGCTTTTATCAGTTTTTCAATCTGAAAAGGCATTGCATCGGCACTAATGATAATTACCGGAATTGCTTTTGTATGGTCATCGGCCAACAATTGTTCCAGAACATCGATACCCGGCACGTCGGGCAAATTGAGATCAAGCATGATTAAGTCCGGCCTGTACTCTTTTGCCAAAGGGAGGGTTTGCTTACCATGCATAGAAGTAACGAGACTGATTTCCGGACGATGTTGCTCCATGATCGCTTCAACCAGTTCGATGTTCGAAGGATTGTCTTCGATGTACAAAATAGTTGTGCCATGTTTGGTTTCCTGCAATCCGGGTGTTGGTGAACCGTTGGTTTGCAAGATATCTTGTTTGCTATGATTGGTGATTGGTAGTTCAATCCAGAATGTACTTCCCCTGCCAACTATACTCTCCACCCCAACTTTACCATCCATTACCTCGATCAGTTTTTTTACCACCACCAGACCAAGACCGGTACCTTCGGTTTCGTTCTGAACTGCTCCGATGCGCTCGAATGGTTGAAAAAGTTTGCCGATATCTTCCGGACTGATCCCGTTTCCTGTGTCGCAGATTGAAATCCTCACAGGGCATTCGCCTGATTCATTGGTTGGTTGAACTGCAGTGTTTATTGTTACCGAACCGCCTTCGTTATTGTATTTTATGGCGTTATTCAACAGATTGATCAAAATCTGTTTTAACCGGAGCTTATCGGCGAGTGCAAAAAGGCTGTTAGCAGATGAATCAACCAGTACAATTGACACTTTTCTTTTGTTCGCGGCAATTTGAATGCTGTCGGTTATTTCATTGATAATGGCGGCCAATTGTACTGGTTCATAAGCCAGGATTTGTCTTCCAGCTTCAATTCCTGAAATATCAAGTACGTCATTGATTAAACTGAGCAGATGCCTGCCATTGTTTATGATGTGTTTGATCCCTTTCTTCTGCTTACTGTTCAATTCCCCCATATCCATCAATTGGGCAAAACCCAATATTGAATTCATAGGAGTGCGCAGTTCGTGGCTCATGCGGGAAAGAAATTCGCTCTTGGCAAGGTTTGCTTTCTCGGCTTCATTTCTTGCCTTTTTGAGGTCCAACTCAACTCTCTTGCGTTTGGTAATGTCTTCGAAGATGTAGAACCGCCCAAAATACTCATCATTCTCACCCCTGATTTGGGTGGTGAAACGACGAACGGTACGGTTTTCGGTAAAGGCAATTTCATCTTCAACAACGATACGATTTGATTCATCCTGTAATGGTTTACACGATTCGGCAAAAGCCGGAATATCAGCCAATACAGCCAGACAATTAGGAATGATGTCGTTGTTCTTCAATTTACCCAGGGTCAATTGATCTTTTAATTGCTCTATCTCCCAGATTTGGCAAAACCTGTGATTGAAGAACAGAATCTCGTCATTGCGGTTGTCAACCACAAGAAATCCCAAAGGTGATGAATTGGACATTAATTCAAGAAACGATTTATTCCATTGCAATTTCTCTTCAGCCATTTTCCTTTCAGTAATATCCTGATGTGTCCCCGACATCAGAAATGGCTTGCCTTTACTGTCCCAGTCATGTACTCTTCCCCTGTCCAAAACCCATATCCAATTGCCATTTTTGTGCTTCATCCGTGATTCGAAAGAATAATAATCAAGTTCACCTTTAAAGTGTTCTTCCAATAATTCGCCGGATTTCTTCAAATCGTCGGGATGGGAAAATCTCATCCAGGTTTCGATGCTTATGGGTGATATTTCATCCAATGTATAGCCAATCATATTGGCCCATTGTTCGTTAAATCTGGTTTCGCCAGTTTGTACATTCCATTCCCATGTCCCTACATTGGTTCCTTTGATGATATCAGCCAACCTCCGTTTTTCGTCGGCAAGTTCCTGATAAAGCTTTTTCCGTTCGGTAATGTCATGAATAACAGAAAACAAAACTTTAGATCCTTTTACATCAATTGGGGAGGAATGAACCTCAACTGTTCTGATTTCCCCGTTGGCCAGTTTATGCGGGAAAATAAAATAGTTGTGTTTTTGCAGACCTGCTTTTTCCATTTCCTCTTTAATCTGATCAGAAGATAAGGTATTGAGATCGGAAACCAGGAGTCTGGGACCCTTATTGAAAGGTATCCCGTAGAACTGCTCTGCCGCTTTGTTTGCCTCAATAATTTCGCCGTTTTCCGGATCCACAAGTATCATTACTGCCGAATGGTCCCAGAACATGTTGTGAAAACGCTCCTCACTTTCACGCAATGCTGAAATTGATTGCTTTTCCTTTGTAATGTCAATGGCTAACCCAATGTATCCCAGCAACCTGCCATCCTGGTCCTTGATAGAGGATAAAGTGAGTTTAGCAGGGAATTTCTCCCCCCCTTTACGAACATAGGTCCACTCACCAGTCTGATTTAACGATCCTTTCAAAATGGTTTGGAACACGCTAAAATCAGAAGGAATATTCTCACTTGTTTCCAGCGACAGTTCCCTGGCACGCTTTACAAGTTCCTGTGGTTCATGAAACAGAACAGGGGTGTTTTTGCCAACGACCTCATTCGCTTTATAACCCAGCATCTCCTCTGCCGCATCATTGAATTGCTCAATTAACCCTTCGGTCGAAGTTGAAATTATGGCCAATCCTGCATGGCGAAGAATGGCCTGTTGAAGGTTCGATAGCTGACGCAACTCAAGTGTCCGCTCTTCCACCCTGTTCTCAAGGTGCACGTTTGTTTCGGATAATTTTCTAAGTGTTTCATTTAGCTTATTTTCAGCATCTTTGCGTTCGGCAATGTCGCGGAGGATTCCTGTTATTTTTACAGGGTTACCGTTTTCATCAAACGAAAGTACTGAAGAAATGGCAACTGGAATTACTGAACCATCTTTGTTCAGAAGCGACAATTCAAAGTCGTTGACTCTTTTATGCTCAAATAATTTTGAAAAATAAACATTACGGCCGACAGGATTTGCAAAAATCCCGGCAAAGGATTTTCCGATCATCTCATTCCGGGTAAATTGACCGTTGGAAATTTTTTCAATCGAAGGACTAACCTCCAGAAGGGTTCCATCTATCGAAGCCTCGAAGTAAACTTCCTGTACACTTTCGAAAATACTGCGATATTTTTCTCCGCTTTCCCTTATTTTTTCTTCTGTTTTTTTGCGGTCAGTAATATCTGTATGCGTCCCAACCATGCGGACAGGCTTTCCATCGCTGTTCCATTCCAATACTTTTCCCCTGTCCAGGATCCATTTCCATGATCCATCCTTACACAATATACGATGTTCGGAAGAATAATCCGGTGCTTCACGATTGAAATGCTGCTGCAATTTGAACGTGACTCCTTCTATATCATCAGGATGAACCCTGGTTTGCCATTCGCTGAGTTTTCCTTCCAGCTCGGCAGTGGCGTAACCGATCATCTCTTTCCACCTGTTTGAGAAATAGACATCGCCTGTAAATACATTCCAGTCCCAGATGCCATCATTGCTCCCTTCGATGGCAAAATGCCATCGTTCTTCGCTTTTTTGAAGCTCCTTTTCTATTTTGCGTTTTTCCAGTATTTTATGCATTTCATTGGCAATCGTTTGTATCTGAACTACATCCGAGTCGTTGTAATCAGATGACTTATTCCCAACCCCAAAAATTAACCGGACTTTTTCACTATCAACCACAGGAACACTCAGTGTCCTGCCAATAGGAGGGTGTCCTTCGGGAAGCCCTTTTTTATTTGGTGAGGCAGCATAATCATTGTAAACAACTGCTTCCTTAAGCCTTACACAATCGGCCCAGTTGCCGGCTGATTGCATGGGATAATGGTTGTCATATACGATGGTACAGTTTTTCTTCGCTTCATCGTTCCAGGTCGTAAGGATGATTTCCTGCTGGTTGTCGCTTACCTGGTGGAAAAACCCAATCTCACTATCTGTGATTTTAACAGCGATATCCAATACCTCATCGAAGAGTTCCGTATCTGTTAAAACCGGAGCGTTCGTAAATAAACCAAGTAACAAAGAATTCCGTTCAGCATCTTTTCGAAGCCCAAGTTCGATGTTCTTGCTATCGGTAATATCCCTGGCATTTCCTTCAATGGCATAAGGTTCCTTATTGTTGTCAAACAATAAAACATTGTGTTGCTCTGTCCATATTATCCGACCGTCCTTTCGTATCCATCTCAACACCAGTGGTTCGCCTTTGCTGTATCTTTTTGTATTTTCAAGAAGTATTCTGTCGTCGGGATGGACCAGTTTGAACCCCAGTTGCGGATCATTGTAGTGATCTTCAGGGGCATATCCGGTAATAGCTGTTGCTGAAGGACTTACATATTCGAATTTAAATTCAGGCTTTAACAGGATACGATAAACAAGAATGGTCGAAGTTTCAGCTAATTGCCGGAACCTTTCCTCACTTTTTTGCAAAGCAAGCTGTGCCTGACGGCGTTCCGAAATATCCACCGCAGTGATCAGACAATGAATTCCATCATCAGCCAGGGTACCGTTCAGGTGGGCATAAAGAGGCATACCCCCAATTGTTTCAAAGGCAACCTCACAACTTTGCAGGTTTTTGCTACTTAATGTTTTCGAAAAGAATTCAGAAAAGGCATTTTGGGAACCATAGGTAATAAAAAGTGTAAACTTCTGGTTTATCAGGTTTCTGCGCTCCTTGCAAAGCATTTTTGCTGCTGTCAGGTTCAGTTCTGAAATGGCACCGCTTGCCGTAAGGGTAAAATAGGCAGAAGGAGCAAAATCGAACAGATTGGTGTATTTTTCTCTTGCAAACTCTTCATGTTGTTTTGACAAAGCGAGTTCTTCGTTCTGTAGTTCGAGTTCTATCTGATAAACTTTTAGCTCATGAATGAGTTTGAGCATGTCGCCTTCAGCGGCAGAAATAACGCTTTCCGTCCCTTTCCGCATTTTCAGTAACTCTTCTGCCTTTGGGCGAAGGATTATTCTGTTGGCTTTCTCTTTCTCTTTCATATGTTTATAATTTGTTCTTCAATAGCCGAGATATTTCAGTATCAGTGTCTGTAATTCGGCTTTGTTGATTGGTTTTGCAATATAATCGTTGCATCCGGCTTCAATCGCTTTCTCCCTGTCGCCCGATAGCCCATATGCTGTTTGGGCAATGATGATTACATTTTTGTTAAATTCCCTGATTTGGCGGATTGCTTCGTATCCGCCCATAACAGGCATTTGAATGTCCATCAGTATCAGGTCGATGTCGGGGTTTTCGCGGCTGGTTTCAACAGCCTCGAGTCCGGTACGAACTTTTAATATTTCTTTGCAAAAAACATTCACCATTAGGGAGATAAGCATTTCTGAGGCTTCATCGTCTTCGGCGATCAATATCTTTATTGGCCTGGTTAAATTCGTTGTTCCATCAGCAAAAACAGAAGTCTTAACAGTGGCTTTTTCATCCGGTCTGGCATTGTAAGGCAAAGTAAAATAAAACGTTGATCCAAAATCTTCCTGGCTTTCTACCCAAATATTACCACCTAACATTTCGACATAAGATTTAGTAATTGCCAAACCCAAGCCTGCGCCCTGTCGCGCCATTTTATCAGATATATCAGCCTGAATAAATCGCTCGAAAATGGCTTCCTGACGGTGTGCTGGGATGCCGATGCCAGTATCTTTTACGAAAAATTGTAGAGACGTTCCATGGAACGTCTCTACATGGTTGTATCCAAATTCTATCGTACCTGCAGGTGTGTATTTAATGGCATTTTTTACAAGGTTGGTAAGTATGGCATACACCTTTTCGCGGTCGGTTTTAATGGTTGCTTCTTTAGCTGGCAAGGTGGTTTTAAACAAAAGTTTCATCCCTTTGGCTTCCACTTCAGGTTTGAAGAACGTATATATATATTCAATCTGGTCATTGATATTGGATTCCTTGATATCCAGCTTTATAAGGCCAGATTCTATTTTCGAGATGTCAATAATGTCGTTGATAATATTGAGCATACGGTTACCGCTTTTTTCAATAATTTTGATATATTCCCGTTGCTGCTCTCCTGTTAATTCAGGATCTTTCAATATTTCGGCAAAACCAAGAATGCCGTTCATCGGTGTCCTGATTTCATGACTCATGTTTGCCAGAAAGGCAGATTTAAGGCGATCACTTTCTTCGGCATGAAGTTTGGCAATGTTCAAATCCTGAAGAATCCTTGATTTTTCGATGTAAACGCTTAAATCGTAAGCGACCTGTTCGAATAGTCTGGCACTGGAAGCATCATAGGCCCTGGGGTCGGAATAGCTTTGTATTACAATAACCCCGATGTTTTTTTTGTCAACCACCAGTGGTACACCCAGCCAACATTCGGCAGGTGCTCCCATAATCGGGATATTTTGCTCCACTCCCAGTTTTGCGATTTCCTGCTTGTTCAGCAACAGCATTTTTCCTGTTTTAACCACATAACCCGAGAAGGATATGGAGGCGTCCCATTCCTCGAAGTCGTCAACCTCATCCACCCAATGCAGTTTTTTAAGTGTATTGTTTTGGGCATTGAATAGAGCAGCAAAGAAGTTTGTGGTGTCGAACAACTGACTTAATTGGGTACGAACAAATTCGAGCAATTGACTGACGCTATCGGATGTAACCACCGCTGTAGCTATATTGTATTGGATTTCACGGATTTTTTCCAGGTGCTTCCGTTCAGTAATATTTTCGACAACCGACAAAATCCGTGTGATTTGGTTGTGTTCGTCAACCAATGGAACAGTTTTGTAAAGTTGATATTGATTGTTGATAAACAGCTCAAAGGATGTTTCATTTCCACTAAACGTCGATAGATAGTTTTCTCTCACTATTCCGGAAAATTCGCCAAAAACCTGATCTAAGGTTAAACCTTTAAAATCGTTGGGGTTAAGGTTCAGCCGTTTAAATTCCTGACCACCGGAAAAACCGACCGTCAAATCTTTTTCGATCACTGAAACAAATGAATTGGGATAGTTTTCAGCAATCCTGGCCAACAATCTTTCGCTTTCTTCAGCCCGTTCCTTGGCAAGGTACAATTCATACTCGGCAGTTTTTTGGAATGTTAAATCCATGCACAGGCCAATCATTCTTTGCGGTTTATGATTGAGATAGGTAACTGTTCCGGTTGCCCTTATCCACCTTATTTCATTGTTGGAAAGGATAATCCGGTAATCGCTCAATAGTTCTGTGTGGTTTTCAATGGCTTCGATAATTTTTAACGAAGCTCTTTCAATATCCTCAGAATGAAGCGCTTTAGTCCAGGCTGCAAATCCGGCTATTGTATTTTCAGGTAACCCGAATAACTGCAAAAATTCATCCGACCAATAAAACGAGTTTTTCACAATATCCCAATCCCATGCACCCGACTTGCTTACTTTCATTGCCATTTTCATTCTGGCTTCATTTTTTTCAGCAATTTCTTTGGCTTCTGCCAATCTCTGGTTGGTTTGATTCAATTCTTCGTTCTGGACTTCAATTTCTTCAGATTTTTCCTGAAGCAATCGTTCTGACTGCTTGCGTTCAGTAATATCTATAAAGCTGATCACAATCTCGGTTATTTCGCCGGTATTATCCAATACCGGAAAACCATTTACAGTTACCCAAACAATTGCATCCTTGTCAGGTTGTTGGGAACCCAATACCTGGTTTTTTATAGGCTGTCTGCTATTAATAATTCTGTTAACGGGATATTGATCAAGAGAAAGGGGGTTATTTTCCTCATCCACAAATTTCCATGCCGGATCGATGGCTGCCTTGCCTCGCATCTGATCGTCGCTTAGACCCAGTAAATCGGAGGCCCTCGGATTATTCATTACAATGGAAGTATCCGGTGCGTGAACCACAATACCTGCTTCAAGATTATTTAACAAACTGCGGTAACGCTCTTCGCTCTCTTTTATCTGCTTTTGGGCAATATAGCTCTCGGTTATGTCCGAAAAAACCAATACAACCCCAGTAATGGCACCTTCCTTGTTTTTTATGGGAGCAGCACTGTCGGAAATCTGGTATTCGGTTCCGTTTCTGGAAACCAAAACCGTGTGGTTTGCAAGCCCCACAATTTCTCCTTTTTCCAACACTTCTTTAACCGGGTCGGCTACAATTTGGCGGCTTTCGGCATTTATTATGGTAAAAACCTCAGATAAGGGTTTGCCAAATGCATCACTCAATTTCCATCCACAAAGTGTTTCGGCAACCGGGTTCATATGGATTACCAAGCCATTTTTATCGGTCGATATTACACCGTCGCCAATGGATTGGAGGGTCGTTGAAAGGTTTTCTTCCCTTTCCTGCAATGCCTCCATTGACTGCTTGTGTCCGATACGATCTGCTTCTGCAGAAACCTTTAAGGTATTGTAGGCTTTCTGTAATTCCTGTAACTCTACTTTGAGTTCTTCCTTTGATTTGTTTTGAGCATCCATAATAATACTCCTTTTATTACGGTGAATGATAATTGCTGGTGTGTCTTTTTAGGATGGGTTTTTAAGGTTGTTAGACTACTGATTGATAACGAAAGTACAAATATTCAGGTCTGAAGAATCTGTTTGGCGGGTAAAGATTTTTATAAAACTTTAATCCTTTGTAATCCTGTATTTTGCCCGCTTAATACAATGACATATTAGTATCTTTGAATCAATACATCTGTTGAAATATGCATCTTTTCATTAATCTTTCGAATCATATCTAAAGATAATCTCCGCTTTTTCCCTAATATCTCGGTTACACGACTTCTGAATCCAATAATATCTGCCAAATCTTTTGGTTTGAAATTCATTTGTTCCATCCTGAATTTAATCGCCTCGATTGGGTCGGGTAAATCAATCGGATAATGAATATTCTCATAGCTGTCAATCAGCAAAGAAAGCAAATCCAATTCGTCACCTTCTGCAGTCCCCGGCTCTGCATCAAAAATCAGTTCAAGTCTTTGTAGCGCCTGATTGTATTCATCCCCGGTTTTTATTACTTTATGTTCCATTTATTATATTGTTTCAGCGTTTATCTTATCATATTCTACATGTGTTCCAATGAACCTAATCCAGATAATTCCAAATTTGTAATTTATTTTTACAATTAATCGGTAGGAAATGCCTTTTATGTTAAAAACCACCCGATTGCCTTGTAAAATACTTGCGGAAGGATATTCTGTTTTTATCTCCTTTGGTGTGTGCCAATCCGACTTCCCGGCTTCATCATACCAGGATTTTAATTGCTCTTCACAGTCTTTGTGAGTCAACCAAAATTCACGTAAAGTACTTTTTGCAACTACCCGCATGATTATTTTTTATTTACAAAGATAATGCAATTTCCCAATATGGTAATTGCCGGGGTGGTTTTGATGAATTTGCATAAAAGTTTTTGCGATTAAGCAAAATTTGGCCTCTTCCATAAATCGGGAAATGTTTTACTCATCATAAAAGAAATACAACAATTAATTTTATTTACAATGGTCAACACTTAAGCTTAGGTGTCATCCAAATCCTTCATGGATTATTCTGATGGATTTTCTTTCGCACCTAATATAGGTAAAATTGCAACAATCTGAAACTTCTGGAAATCGCTTATTGCAAGACTTATCTTAGCTCTGGGAAAAAGTAGTAAAAATCGCATCGGACTGGCTTTTAGCCTATCGATGGTCCATTTGCTTAGAAGCCGTTCAATTTTATATCTTCTTCTTTATAAAAAGTTTACAAATCCCTTATTATTCCATTCATTTAGTTTTTCGTCTAAGAACTTATAAAAATTTAATATTTTTTGTATGGCGAATGCTTTAATGTTAAACTACTTTCACCTCCAATGTGCCAGTTACTATTTGCTGCAATAGTAAGTACATTTCGTGTTATTTCAATAAAAGCAGAAGGACCTTTACTTTTGAAATATGTTCTATCTTCTTGCATTATTTCTACTTTTTACAACTAATTGTTTGATATAAAGCATCTACGGGATTCAGCTAGCTAAGTACACCATTTTCCTTTTACAATGAGAAACCTATTTTTTAAAACAACCCATGCAACTGTGCATCTATCCTATCAATCACCTTGCTGGTGTCTTCCTTGTTTTCGGCAAAGTTGAGTTCATCAACATTGATGATCAGCATCTTGCCAAGTCGGTAGCGGGAGGCCCAGGCTTCGTAGCGTTGGTTGAGCTGGAGAAGGTAGTCGAGACGGATGGTATTTTCGTAATCCCTCCCGCGTTTCTGGATCTGATTCACCAAGGTAGGGATAGATGCCCTAAGGTAAATGATCAGGTCGGGAGCCTTGATCAGTTTTCCCATCAAATCGAAAAGGGTATGGTAGGTCGCGAAATCGCGTGTGCTCATCAATCCCATCTCATGGAGGTTGGGGGCAAAGATTTCGGCATCTTCATAAATGGTTCGGTCCTGAATAACTGTTCTCCCTGCATGGCGGAAATCGATAATCTGGCTGAACCTATTGTTGAGGAAATAAACCTGCAGGTTAAACGACCATCGCTGCATATCGTGGTAAAAATCATCGAGATAGGGGTTTCCGTCCACCTCTTCGTAATGGGCTTCCCACCCGTAATGTTTGGCCAGAATACCTGCCAATGTTGTTTTTCCGGCACCTATGTTTCCCGCTATCGCAATGTGCATCGTAGAATTTGAATTTTTCATCTGTCTAAATTATTATAAGGTTTTTAATTCTTCATTTATCCTCAGCAATCCTTCCAAATATTCCCTGTTGTTCGATAGGCGAGGTACTTTGTTCTGGCCACCGATTTTGCCACGTTCGCGCATCCACTGGAGAAAAGTCCCGGAAGCAACTGCCAGAACATGAGGCATTTCGAGGGTTGCATTCCTATATCTTTTTGCTTCATAATCAGAGTTCAACTCCTGCAACTTCTTGTCGAGGACAGTCGTGAAAACCTCCATATCCGCAGGTGGCGTGTCGAACTCGATCAACCACTGATGGGCACCTTTTGTTTGCTTGTCGCTCATAAAAATTGGCCCTGCGGTGTAATCACTTATTATTGAGTCTGTTACTGTGCACGCCTCTTTAATAGCGCGTTCCGCATTGTCGATAATCACTTCTTCGCCAAAAGCGTTGATAAAATGCTTGGTACGCCCCGTAATCCTCAGTTTGTAAGGGTCTTTCGTTGTAAAAATCACAGTGTCGCCAATCATATACCGCCATAATCCACCGTTTGTCGAGATCACCATGGCATAATTGACCCCTGTTTCAACCTCCCAAAGCGGAATGGTTTGCGGATAGGCACCACCAACTTCGCCAACCGGTATAAACTCAAAGAAGATTCCGTAATCGATCATCAACAACATGTCGGAAGATTCGGGATCGTCCTGAATTGCAAAAAAACCTTCGGATGCGTTGTAAGTCTCCATGTATTTCATCCTTGGCGATGGGATCAGCCGTTTGTATTGTTCCCGGTAAGGGTCAAAAGCGATCCCGCCATGGATAAACAATTCGAGGTTGGGCCAAACTTCCGAAATATTCGGTTTTCCGGTATAATCGAGGATATAACGTAACAGTACAAGAAACCACGATGGAACACCAGCCAATGAGGTCACATTTTCGGTAATGGCCGTTTTGGTGATCCGGTCAATCTTCTCTTCAAATTCGGGGATCAATGCAATGTCGGTTGGTGGAGTGCGGTGGAAATCGGTCCAGAACGGGAGGTTTTCGATCATAATGGCAGATAGGTCGCCATAATATGCCTTGTTGCTCAAATTGGTCATCTGGTGGCTGCCTCCCAAAGTCAGGCTTTTCCCGGAAATAAGGGAAGCTTCCGGATAATTGCGGTAATAAATGGCAAGCACGTCCTTTCCTCCACGGAAGTGGCAGTTATCCAACGACTCCTTTGAAACAGGAATAAATTTGCTTTTTGCATTTGTTGTCCCCGAAGATTTTGCAAACCACTTCATGATCCCCGGCCAAAGGACATTTTTTTCTCCCTGGATCATCCGGTTGATAAATGGTTCAATTGTTTCGTATTTGCAAACAGGGACAGTATCTCTGTATGTCTCCCACGACCTAATATTTACATAATCATATTTTTCGCCCCATAAAGTGCTTTTTGCTTCATTAAGCAGATTAAAAAGTACTTCTTCCTGAATCTCCCTGGCATGTTCCCGGTAAAGATCGATTTCGTAAATACGTTTGTAATTGACCCAGTTAATTATCGAATTTAAAATCGCCATTGATTGATTTATTTTCGGATGAAATTTAGTAATTTTCCGCAAATTATCAGCTTCATTGGATAATTTAATAAATTTAAAGCGGCAAATTTAAACGTTATCCGGATGAATTATGTAGATATTATCTTGATTATCTTATTGGTAAGTGCAGCAATCAGTGGGTTTATAAAAGGTTTTTTTGTTGAACTTGCGTCTATTGTCTCTTTGATACTCGGCATCTGGGCAGGCGCCGAGTTCTCCGGTATTGTGCAACATTGGCTGTCGCGGTATGTTTCATGGAGCGATTATACTATGAAAATTCTGTCCTTTATCCTGATTTTTGTCTTCGTAGTGCTTGCGGTTCACCTTATCGCAACACTAACTGAGAAATTCGTATCAGCTATTTCGTTGAGTATCTTCAGCCGCTTGGCAGGAGGAATATTTGGCGCATTAAAGGCTGCGTTTTTACTAAGTATCCTCATGATCGTAATTACGAAAATCGAAGAATTGACCATAACGATTATTCCTCCGAAAGAAAAAGCCGAGTCAAAATTATACCAGCCCATTGAACGGATGGCTCCCAATATCTTCCCCTTCCTTAAATCGATGAAAGAACAGGAAAAAACACCTGATCCAAAGAATCTGAAGACTTAATGCAATAGGAATTGCTGATGAATAATGGAATCCAGGTTTGGGAATAATAAGTCATCTGCCCCGAGCCTTTAAAGCTTTTCATCCCCTTCTCAAAAGGCACATTATCTATTTACTTAACTTTCGACCACTGAGGGTTTTTGTGTTACCGTTTTACCCGGGGTGGCAATTAAATCATCAAGTCCATAAAAAATCTTCGTTATAATCCACATCATGCTCCTTCAAAAACTGAATGTATTCATCTTTGAAGGATTGCGAAAGGTGGTGGGTTTTCTGATTTTCAATGTATTTCCTGACTGCCTCAACCTTTGACGGACTAACGGAATAACCGGCATAACCTCCTTGCCATGCAAAATTTTGATAATGAATCCCTTTTGTTTTGATCCACCTGCTGCTGTGACGCTTAATGTCCTCCATTAAATCGGCCAGACATATCGTTTTGGCCATGATACACAACACATGGACATGGTTTTCGATGCCGTTAATGATGACCGGTATCGATTTCGATAGTTTGATAACACCTCCTATATAGGCATACAATTCCTCATGATCTTCCGGCTTTATCAAGATGTCGTTGTTCTTGACATGAAAAATCGCATGAACATACATTTTTGACAATGATTGCGACATGATTGATTTATCTTTATTTGTTTCAAATAATCATTTATGTTTCCCAAGGCGATGCCATTGGGCTAGGGTATGCTGCCACTGCGTGGCGGGGATCCTGCCGGGATTTTGATTTGATCCATTATTTTGTTTCCCGTTTATACATGTTTTGTTTTCCGTTATCCATGTTTTTTCGGTTTATCCATGTTTCCCAAGGCGTTGCCGTTGGGCTAGGGTATGTTGCCACTGCGTGGCGGGGACCTTGCTGGGATAATGACCCGAATCTAAAATCACGTCTGTTACGTGTACTCCATACACATTTACCATTTTGAAGCTCCATCATAATCCGAGCACAATCAATAGGCTGAAGGCCTAATATAACCTAGCCCAATGGGTACGCCTTGGGAAAACAATCAAAATTAAGCATTGCGCCACAAAATTCCAAAAATTGCCAGAAGGTTCGCTCTCCATACACCTTTCCGATTTTGAAGCACCATTAATATCCTAGCACAATCAACAGGCTGAAAGCCCAATATAACCTAGCCCAATGGCAACGCCTTGGGAAACGATGAAACAACAACCAATGACCACGCCTTGG
>JBAXWR010000369.1:0-6420 GCA_037128295.1 Mariniphaga sp. | reverse complement strand
AGAGGAGCTGAGGGGAGCCGAAGCAAATCAAAGTCTCATTCCCCGTCGGAAGAGCGAGCCGAAGCCCCGTTCTCCCGTCTCCGGTTTCCATTCTCCTCTTTTCATAGTCTCCCCCTCACCCATTCTTCGTTCTCCCGTCTCCGGTTTCCATTCTCCTCTTCTCAAAGTCTCCCCATCTCACAGTCTCTCCCTCTCACAGTCTCTCCCCTCAGGTTCGCTACTTCCGTTTCCACACAAACTTCACCGTCTCGGTTCCCTTGTCCGTTTCGACCTTCAATAGATAAACACCTGTGCCACAATTGTTCAGTGCGATGGTGTTTTCGATTTGTGCCGTTAGTGCCGATGTTGCGACCAATTTTCCGTTCATGTCGTAAACCTTGGCCGTTGCAGGAAGGTCGAAATTGCCAATGATCCTGACCAATTGCTGATCGGGGTTTGGAACTACTCTAAATTCATTGTGCAACTCGCTGTCGATGGCAGAAACGATTTCGGTTGTATGGAGGTAGAACCTTCCTGTTCCAAGGGTCGCAGCTTCGAGCGAAACAGTATAAGAGCTGTTGGCCTCGTCCAAACGGGTAAACGTGGCTGTCTCCTTGTCCTCAAGGTAAACTTTGTATCCTAACGGAAGGTTGGTTGCAGTGGCCTTAAAGGTAACGGTGGCACCTTTTGCGGCAACAAGTCCGACCGGAACCACCATGCTTTCGAGGTTGTTGGCGGGCAATACCTGAACCGTAAAGTCAACGCCGTTGTCTTCTATCAGCCTGGTAAACAGGCTGAAGGTAGAAGCGGACCCGTTGAACAAACCTGCATCTTTGCCCGGGTCGAGTCCTTTCGTGGCACCACCCTCGTATTTAAGGGTTGTCGCCAATTTCCCATTACCGTCCTCTGCGGTCAAACGGATGGTTGGGCTGTCAACACTGGCAGCTTTAAAAGCAGCAGAAACGTTCGATTTCATGGTAGTTGTAAAACTGATGGTCCCACCACCTGCCTTTGCCTTGACAAAGAATCCTTCGCCTGGGGCCAATTTAAGCCCATCGGCTAAGATAACGGGGCTATAACCTTTACTGGCATCGACATCCGCGATATTTGAAACATAGATGGCCAAGTAACTTTGATCGAGCTGTGCAGTATTTTCCGTAATGAATTTTGTGACGTCCAACGCACATGGGTAGGGGTTGCCGATCAGGTTCCAGCCGTAAAGAGATTTGGTGACCGGAATGGTAAAGTCTGCCCCAGCCAGTGTCCCTTTAAAGGTCAGCTTGCCACTACCGGCTACATCTGTTCCGATTCCGGAACCTGCCCCATTTGCCCGCATTACCTGAAAACCTTGGGCAGGGGAGCCAAACATGCCGCTGTTGGATCCCGCAACTTTATAATAGTCCCACTTTCCGGTCGATTCGAGCCAGGGTGCGAGGGCGTAATTGGTACCGTTCCTCGCCACAAGGTTCCCATTGGCCAAAAGGACAAAATTGGCGACCGATTCCCCTGCGGTTGCGGAGGGCGAAATCAAGTGCCAGTAATCGCCAGATACAAAACGTTCAACTGTTCCCTGTACACCTGCGGTGCCGTTGAGCAAAGCCCCGGTTCCATCGGAGGCAGAAGAGGTGGATTGGACAACCAAACCGGTAATGCCTGCATTGTTGGTCAATGTCCCGTTTACGGTAAGTGCTTTTCCGGCAGGAATTGTAAGTACCGCGCCCGACTCGATCGTCAGGCAATTGCACGGGTAAGCAGGTGTCAGGTTTACAACCGGGTCGGTTGTAACATGGGGGATCAGTACAAAGTCTGTTTCGGTGGGGACTGTGTTGCCGCTCCAATTGGCGGCTTCGTTCCAGTCGGGGCTTTCGGAGCCGTCCCAGGTGATGCTGATATTAGGGCCACCATCGGTAATCGTCCATGTATTTGGTGTGCCGGTTAAAACGGCACGGGCTGGTACGGCAGTACAGGAATATTTGCTATTGCCACCACTGAAAATTACATCATTTTGTAAGGTTTTTGCTGCCCAGGCAATTAGAATTGCATCGTAGTTGGCTGTGGAGAGGGTAACTCCTTTAAACATATCCTCCATTGCCGTAACGGAACCAATATTCCATGAACCCAAATTCTGGTTGAATACAGAAGCTCCGGAGAACATCCACGATAGATCAGTTACTTTACTTACATTCCAGTTGGTGAGGTCCTGATTAAATAATGAAGCATAATCAAACATGCTTTCCATCGTTGTTGCATTGCCTACATTCCAATTGCCAATGGGTTGATTAAATGCCGATGCAGATTCAAACATACCTGACATGTCTGTTGCACTGCTTACATTCCAATTGCCTATGGGCTGATTAAATGCCGATGCAGAACGAAACATATCCGACATATCTGTTGCACTGCTTGCATTCCAGTTGCCAATGGGCTGATTGAAGGACGATGCCCTACTGAACATACGAAACATAGTTGTAACACCACTGACATCCCAATTGCCAATGTTCTGATTAAAAGCCGATGCGTAATAAAACATCCCCTCCACATTGGTTACGCTACTTACGTTCCACAAGTTAAGGTTTGTTATTGTTGCCTGACTAATTAAATAGAAGCAATAGGACAGATCTGTAACCGTAGCGGGGAAAGCAGAAGGAACGCTCGAAAGATTATCTGCATCGGAGAATGCCCCTGAAAGAGAAGTTAAACCAATGTTCCCAAAATCAATAACTTCCGTCAGATATCCTGATCCACTCCAACCGCTACTGTTCATATAATCATAATAACCAAAATGGGTTAAGGTTCCGCTGATCTTTACGGTATAAGTTCCGGCAGTAGCAAAAGTATGCAATTTGTTGCCGGTAGTGGAGAAGTTGTCGGTAGCCGAACCATCGCCCCAATCCACCGTGCAGTTTACAGTGCCGTAAAGCGGTAAATAAATTCTTTTGCTTGTGCCATTGGTGGTGAATTTAAGCTGCATAGGTTGGGCTGCGGTTCCATTTGCTGTTGTCCCATAAGCTGTTTCCGTATTTACACCGTTTCTTGCCTTGACTTTAAACGTATAGGTGCTTCCTGTAGTTAATCCGGTTACGGTCTTGGTTCCCCATGTTGCGGCGGTTTGCCACACTACCGAAGCCCCTAAAGTGCCGTTTGCCTGAACGAACTTACTTTGTGTGGTTTCGTAGATGGCAAACTCAGTAGAAGCAGGATTACTGTTTACATTCACCGTCACATCAAGGGTAGAGGCAGTTGCGTTGTTCACTGTTGGAGCAGAAGGTACATTTGCAAGTGTCCATGAATTGTTTGGATTATTGGTAGCCGTTGCTGTATAATATTTTTCGTTACCAGCACTTCCATTGTATTCGAATACCTGCACGGTGTATTGGGTGCTTATACTTAAATTAGTGATTGCTATCGTACTAGCCGTACCATTGTAAACACAGTAGTAACCTGAGGCGCCTAGTTGTGTGCCTTTTACGTTCCAATTGGGGGAGGCAGTATAGGTGGTATTATCGCCCGGGTTGGTTATACTTCCGATTCCTTCTTTTACGAATACCGCACGATTTGAACCATTGCCATTGGTCCAGTTGATGGTGAACGATGTCCCGGCAAGGGATGTGAAGTTAATGGCTGATGCCTGAGTGGTTGGTACAACAACGGGTGCACTACAATCAGAGGTCATTACACGATTGGTCCCATTATTTGACACTGCAACAAATAAATCATTACCATAAGTTACTGAACACCATCGATTGTCTTCGGATATCATGCGTGATGTCCAGGTATTACCATCAGGGCTTGTCATTACACTGAATGGACCAAACCCTGAAACTGCAACAAATAAGCTGTTTCCATAAGCAACTGAATTCCAATCGTTAGCTTCAGATGATGTGTGGGCTGTCCAGTTTATGCCGTTTGTGCTGGTCATTACCTGATGAGCGTCAGTAATGTTGCTTGACAATGCAACAAATAAACCGTTGCCATAAGTAACTGAAATCCACCAATTGTCTTCGGCAGCTGAGCGTGCTGTCCAGGTTATTCCATCCGGGCTGGTCATTACGGTTTGTGATCCACTATACGCTACTGCCACAAACAAACCATTGCCGAATGTTACTGAAGTCCACGGATTGGCCAGGGCAGCGGTGCGGGCTGTCCAGGTTATTCCATCAGGGCTGGTCATTACAGCATTGGTTGCTTCTTGAGATACTGCAACAAATAAACCATTGCCATAGGTTACTGAACGCCAGGCATTTGCAGCAGTAGCGGTGCGGGCTGTCCAGGTTATTCCATCCGGGCTGGACATTACACGGTTTGTACCATTAGTTGACACTGCTACAAACAAACCATTGCCATAGGTTACTGAAGACCATTGATTGGCTTGGGCAGCGGAGCGGGCTGTCCAGGTAATACCATCAGTGCTGGTCATTACACGATTTGTGCCAATCCTTGCTACTGCCACATACAAACCATTGCCATAGGTTATTGAAGTCCAATAACTGGCTTCGGTTGCGGAGCGGGCTGTCCAGTTTTTGCCGGCATAACATCCAGATGTACTTCCATTGGCTGTTGCTCCATATGCAGTTACTGTATTTTCGCCGTTTCTTGCCTTTACTTCAAATGTATAGGTTGAAGCAGATGCTAATCCGGTTACAGTTTTAGTTCCCCAGGTTGCTTTGGTTTGCCATACGGTGGAAACACCTAATGAGCCGTCTGCCTGTACTAACTTACCTTGTGTGGTTTCGTAGATGGCGAACTCTGTTGCATCAGGATTGCTGTTTGCATTCACAGTCACATCCAGTGTAGTGGCGGTTGCATTGTTCAAGGTTGGTGCTGAGGGTACATTGCCAAGTGTACAGAAGGCAACCCTTGATCCATAGCCTGTTCCATTCGTACTTGTGGCATACGCCCTTGCATTGTATTGGGTATTTGCGGATAGTGATGTTAATGATGAAGTGAATGTCCCCGTTCCAAAGCTTCCGTTTTCGCTGACAGTTGTCACACCTGCATCTGTTTTAATCTTGTCGGTGTTCGTGTACAGCCAATATATCATTCCCCTTATGGTTGAATTGGCTCCGTTGGTAGCGGTTATGTTTCCATTGCCGGTTGCTGTTGTGGCAGTTATTGAACTTGCAGCCTGGGTGGTAACTGTAGGAGCCGCCACAGCTGTCCCGGTAATCGTAAAATTATACGGATTTTTAACAGCATCCTGGTTGGCAAACGAAACGGTTGCAGTTTTTGCCCCGCCGCTTGTGGGTGCAAAACGGACCGTAAAAGTAACCGATGAACCATTGGCAACTGTTGAGGGGTTGGTTCCCTGATAACTGAACTGGGCGGCATCGGTACCTGTGATGGTGAAATTTTCCAACGTGGAAGCGGCAGTTCCTGTGTTTTCAATCGTAAAAATTACATCGGTATTGGTAGAAGTAGCCTGGCTGCCAAAATCGTAAGTGCCTGATCCATCTGCTATGGCGGTAGCGCCCTGTTTGACATCGATCTCGGCAGTTGCCAATACCCCGTCGTACGACCCCATCGATTGGGTGGCATCGCGGGTAGCGCCGCGCTGGTCGGTGGTGATTTTGTCAGCTTCGGGGTTGGTGGGAGTAATGGCAGTAACACCAGTGGTACTAGCTGTACTATTTATAAATTTATAATAAGAATTGTCGGTTCCCTTATAGTAATAGCCATCGGTGGCATTATAATAAGCACAGCTTCCTGTGTGGTAGGCAGGTGCCGACAACGACAGTGCCATTGTGGGGGTGGGGCCCCCGTTGTTTGTCAAGCTGCCTAAGTCGCCGGTGGTATAACTGCCAGTTTGATTGGGAGCTAAAGGATCTACACCAAAAACTCCCGTGGTCCATCCATAATAGCAATAAGCATAACTCCTTCCAGATTTATAGAAATCAAATAAACCATTATTTATTATAATACAATTGAGAACATGACAAAACGCAGTAGCAGGAGATTGCCCATAACAGTAAACACCTTTTTCGGAATTGTTACTTATGGTACTATTTATTATTCTAATAACCGCTCTAAGCTGATATATTCCTTCTGGCGAATTATAGCTTATGGTAGAATTCAGTATAACTTGAATATTTGTAGTGCCATTATTAATGTATATGCCGCCACCCATATTTGTAGCCGTATTATTGTTTATAGTGCATTGATTTACATTTAATAAATGATAATTATAAATACCACCTCCTAAAACAGCTTTTCCATCAGTTACTACGCAACGGTTCAGGTTAAGGGTTAAATTATAACTAGAATTACCAGTGTAAGAACAAACCACTCCTCCATAATTAGCAGGAGAAGTTTGTCCACGTACATCGCCACCCCGCAATATAACGTCGTTTAGCGTTATGGTTTTGGCCGTTGTGGGGGCTATATTAAACACCCGGAAGGTGGATATGCCCGGGCTGGCTACCTGTATGGTCACGCGGTTGCCGG
>JBAXWR010000368.1:0-6449 GCA_037128295.1 Mariniphaga sp. | reverse complement strand
AAATATGGCTCTATAGAGAAATTAAATTCCACATGGGGAACTGCATTTTGGTCAACCACATTCAATAATTTCGATCAAATTGAAATACCCAGTAAATTAAAGCAAATTACCGATGTTGCCAGCCAACATTCGCTTCTCGACTACAAGCGGTTTAGTGCCGATGAGTGCGCTTCGTACATTTCACTTCAAAACAAGGTATTGCACCAATACATCGATAAAAATCAGTTTGTTACCACCAATTTCATGCACCATCATACTGAAGTAAATCCATGGCTGAACGATGATCTGGATTTTATTTCCTATACGATGTACCCGGTTTCGGGCAGGTATGCAGGTATTGGCGATCAGGGCTTCCGTTTGGGCGAACCATCCCGGATTTCTTTTGCCAACGATTTTTTCCGCCCGCTTAAAGGCATTACAGGTGTGATGGAACTTCAGCCCGGACAGATAAACTGGGCTACCTTTAATCCACAGTTGTACCCCGGCGTTGTCCGTGCCTGGTTGTGGAATTGTTTTGCCGGTGGATTAAACTTTGCCTGCACTTATCGCTACCGACAGCCGCTGTTTGGTTGCGAACAGTACCATTATGGAATTGTTGGTACCGATGGTGTCACCTTATCGAGTGGAGGCGCCGAGTACAGGCAATTTATGGATGAAATTAAGCAAATCCGGAAGCTTTATCAACCTGATGTAAAATGCCCGGCTGACTATTTGGCCCGAAAAACAGCTTTTCTTTTCAATATCGATAACTTATGGGATACCGACCTTCTGAAACAAACTTTCCAATGGGATTTTAAAAAGCACCTGAATAAATTCTACTCGTCCGTAAAATCGCTTTGTGTGCCAGTTGATTTTATCAGTGAAACGGTTGATTTTTCAGCTTACAAAGTGATGGTTGCCCCTGCATATCAATTACTTGATAAACAATTGGTTGATAAGTGGAAGGCATATATTGAAAATGGAGGAAATTTGGTACTGACTTGTCGTACCGGACAAAAAGACCGTGATGGGCATTTCTTTGAAGCCAAATGGGCAGCTTATATTTCGGAATTGATAGGGGCTGATATTCAAATGTTCGACCACATGCCGCAAGACCAATTTGGCAAAATATCTTCTGGTGGTAAACAATATGAATGGAACAATTGGGCGGATATCATGGTGCCATCTAAAGAAGCTGAGGTATGGGCAACCTACTCCGATCAGTTTTACGCAGGAAAGGCTGCTGTAGTGCACCGGAAACTCGGAAAAGGTTCGGTAACCTACATGGGTTGCGACACTGATGATGGGGTTTTGGAAAAAGAAATGCTTAAAAAAGTCTATCAAAGTGCAGGTTTGACAACCAATGAACTGCCCGAAGGGGTAATCCAGCACTGGCGCGACGGTTTTTGGGTAGCAATCAATTATTCGTCGAATGTTGCAAAGCTTGATTTGCCTGCGACTGCCCGGATTATTTTTGGCTCTGCTGAATTAAAACCGGCGGAAGTTGTTGTTTGGAAATAACTCATATACAGCACTATAACTAAATGACTTGAATTTAAGATGGACAAAAAAATGACAAACTTTCCATTGAAACTTAACGTCCTCATTGTAATTCTTTCTCTTTTCGGAGCAACTCTTTGCTGGGGCCAACTGCCAAAAGTATCCATCCAATCCTCAATGATCTGGACCTCTTCTACCCTTGGTGAAAAAGGTGGCTATGTCGTATTCAGAAAGCGTTTTGAACTGAAGGAAACTGGCTCTCCCGCTCAATTACAATTGTTTGCTGATTCTCGCTATCTGTTGTGGATCAATGGCCAATATGTGTTGAGGGGGCCATGCCGTTTTAACCCGAAAAGACCAGAATACGATATTGTTGATATTCAGGACTATCTGAAAAAAGGAGACAATGCAATTGTCGTTATGGTGCATACTTACGGGAATGCCATCAATGGACGGATTATGAAGCATACTTCCGGTCTGGCAGCCGTTTTGGATATTTCGGGAAAAAAAGTTTTGCGGACCGATGCAACCTGGAAAAACAACGATAAAACAAGGTATCTTCCTTCTCCAGGATCTTGGAATACAGTACCGGATGTGATAGATGCCAGGGTAGATTCAGGTGATTGGATTTCTTTGGGTTTTGATGACTCATCATGGTCTTTTGCCAAATCAATTGACGGTAATCAATGGGGTTTGATGTATCCGCGCGAAATACCTTTGCCAAAAGAAACAGTCCTTAAAAAACTTAAAATATTGCCATCCGGAGATCTTTTAAATGAAAAATTACCTATTGAACTTGTTGCAGGTCAGGAAATTCTTATCGATTTCGGTCAGATGGCCATGGCTTATACTTCCATGGAATTGGATGCCACTGAGGGAAGCCAGTTAACGATGAAGTATGCACTTCGTTACCAAAACGGAAAACCCGCCGAAATGTACGGCGCCGGGAATACTTATACTGCACGATCCGGGATACAAAATTTCATCACCACCGACCAATGGGACAGCCATTATATGCAGGTCAGGTGTGTTACTGGCCGCATAAAGATCCTTGGGCTAAAAATAACGGACCGGCTTTACCCATTTGAGCGTATCGGCAAGTTTACCTGTAGTGATCAGATGTTGACAAATTTATGGGATATGGCCGTTAAAACGATCGAAGTTACAACGGATGACGGTTACGGCTCTGATGCGAGAGAAAGAAATGAGTGGTTACAGGATCCTGCAGAACCGAATTTCATTACAACACAAGTTGCGTTGGCAGGTCCCGGGAAAGATGGAAAGAAAGTATTCTCTGATCCGCGCCTGCTCAAAAATATCCTGCGTCATGCTGCTCAATCCCAACTTCCTAATGGACAAATACTTGCAACATTCCCTACTGATCGGGGACCCGAAGATTGTCATTACATAATAGAAGATTATTCCTGCCAGTGGGTCGAAGCACTGAAGATCTATTACAATGCAACAGGCGACATGCAATTTTTAAAGGAGATGTGGCCTACATTGGTCGCGCAAATGGACTGGTTTCTTAAGCATCGTACACAACGTGGTTTGTTGCTGGCGCGGGAATACACCTCATTCGATAACCCTTTCGCCTATATCACATGTGAAGGAGCTACAGTTAATGCCTTTTTTTATCAGGCACTTACGGATGCACAATATTTGGCGCAGGCTTTAAAGATGAACAAGGAGGCGATCATTTATTCCAAGGCTGCCGGGGAGCTAAAATCTGCATACAATAAGCAGTTTTGGAATGAAACCGAAAAGGCTTATAATTCAGCATTTATTGGAGATAAGATTTATAGTCCAACTGTTCATGCCCAATTGATTGCATTGGATCGGGGCCTGGTTCCAGAGAATCGCAAGGCGACTGTAAGGAAATGGTTCCTTACCAATTATAAAAATCAAGGGATGAAACACGTTTGTAAAAATCCTGATTTTGAAAAAATGGTCGATCAGAAGGCAGGGGTCAATATGCCAGTTACTTATTATTGGGTTTTCCAGGAACTTTACCGGATGAATACAGTGCAAATGGATCTGGAAGTGATTCAGGAAATCCGAAGGCGCTCGGCTCCGATGGTCAGTTTTTTGAGCAATACCGGAACATTGGCCGAATCGTTTATGGACGAAAATGGTGTGGGATCGTCAGAAGCCTGCCACAACTATGGTTCAGTACCAGCCTATTTTCTAAGCTCTTATGTACTGGGTGTGAGAAGAATAGGAACGGTAAATGAAAAGCAATTACTGATAGAACCACGTCTGGGAGATTTAACTTTTGCAAAGGGAGTTGTTGTTACTGAATTCGGAGCTGTACCTGTTTCCTGGAAGAAGTCAACCGATGGCAAATCATTGTCATTCAAGGTTTCCATTCCAGAAGGGATCAGGGCTGAAATTCGTTTGCCAGCCTTTTCAGAAAAATCGATGCTGACATTAAACAGCAAAGTTTTGTCTAAAAACGAAGTCAAAACCGAAGGGCGATGGATGGTCGTTCAAAATATTTCGGGAGAATGTTCAGGAATCATCAATGAGTAATAAGAATCGAAAATGAAACAGATTCAGCAAGTTACACTAAATTGGATATTGTTACTTCTTTTAATTCCAATGTCGGAAATTGCAGCTGGGCAAAATCCATTGTTTGTGGTTGATTCAACCTTTCTGACCAAACATGACATTGTTTATAAAACTCCTGCATATGAAGGGTTTGAAGGTTTTCCTGTCGGGAATGGAGATATGGGAGGTATGGTTTGGAACACCAACAATGGTTTGGAAGTCCAGATCAACAAAAACGACCTGTTTGACCAACCGAATGATGAATCCCGTTCAACCTTACGCGGAGCAGCCCGGTTGAATATCGACCTGGGAGCTCCCGGATTTGAATGGACTTACCTCGATGATTTTGATGGACGCTTATCCTTAAAGAATGCAGAGGTGGTGCTGAAAGCCAAAACACCGTTTATGGAAAGCAGCATAAACACTTGGGTAGCACCCGCTAAAAATGTATGGTGTTTTCAGATCAATAATTGCAGTATCAATCAGTTAAAGGAAGGAACGAAGATACGTGTTTCTCTGGAACGGTGGGGAAGCAGGGCTTTCCCGGGCTGGTATGGTTACTTCTCAAAAGATACCAAGAGTGGTTTGGGAAATGCAAATTCGATCATAGTCGGAAAGGATATGGTTTTGGAGGAAACGTTTCAGGGACTTCAGTTTTCGGTGGCGTGCCGTATTTTGGGTGAAGATACGACTCCTGAAATCATCAGCGCCAACCGGTCGGAGCTGGAAACTTTGCAAAAAAAGGCAACTCATGACATCACCGTGATCGTTTCAATGGCAACTTCCTATGAATCTGAGTACCCAACTCAGAAGGCTGTTGAAATACTGAATCAATTTGAAAAACAGACCGTTCAAAAAGAGAAAGAAATACACAGGCAATGGTGGAAAAATTTCTGGAACCAGTCTTTTGTCCATTTAGAGAACGATTACATTGAAAATATCTATTACCTGCGCCGCTACCTGATGGGAAGTTCTTCCCGTGGAAGATTTCCTGTCGTTTTCAACGGTGGACTATGGACCTGGAATCATGATGTTCGCAATTGGGTAACACCTCACCATTGGAATACCCAGCAGCAATATTGGGGACTTTGCCCTCAAAACGACTGCGAACTGATGCTTCCCTACCTAAATACTTATTTCAGGTTGATGCCCAAAGCGGAAGAACATGCCAAATTACGGGGAGCTGATAATGCCATCCTTTGGAGTGAACCACATGATTTCTTTGGAAGCATGACTTTCTGGGATCGTGGTGATATGCTCAACAACTTTACCCCGGCCAGCCAGATTGCCGGTTATTTCTGGGAGTATTATCAGTTTACAGGTGATACTGCATTTTTAAGGCAAAAAGCCTACCCATTTATGAAGAAGGCGGCTGAGTTTTATGTGCAGAAACTTCAATGGGACAGCCTTAAAAACGAATATTCTATTTTCCCATCACAGCCTTACGAAAATCCACGGTCGAACAACCTGCGGAATCCAATTACTGACCGGAATATAATCATTTCCAATTTTGCGAATTGCATCAATTCAGCCAGGTTACTACATACAGATAAAGCAAAAATTAAACAATGGCAGGAAATTGTTGACCACCTATGGCCAATTCCCTACCAGATTGTTCCGGATGTTGGGGAGGTCATTGCCCATGCCTGGAATCCGGATGGATCAATTTTCCCAAAACTGGAAGAGCGGGGACCATGGCTCAGCCACATGAGTGCAAGCACATCTTCAGTTTTTCCGTCCAATTTGCTGGGTATCGATCAAACAAATAACCGCGAATTCAATGCAATGGCAACCATGATACGTCATCATTCACCTCAGGTAAATGCCATATCTCCCGAACCAATTGTGGCTGCCAGGTTGGGTATGGGAAATGAAGCATTGAAAATGATGGAGAACGGCATCCGCCGATTGCAACACTTTCCGCAGGGATTGTTTTACAACATCGATCACTGGTATAATCTTTCGCTCTATATGGATTCGGTCAAAAAACCGGACATCACCACTCAGCGGGATTATATTTACGACGAAAGATCCCACTATCCCAATAAGTTGCCAGCCAAACCTTTTATTCAATGCGGACTGGAACCCCTAAGCATTTATGGGGCTGCGGTCAACGAAATGCTGCTCCAAAGCAACGAAGGGAAAATCAGGATCTTCCCAGCCATACCTGATAACTGGGCAACAAGCTTCAGATTGCTGGCAAGGGGGGCTTTCATGGTTTCATCCGAAAGGCAAAAGGATGGTTCGATACCCGCAATTTACATTGAAAGCCAGAAAGGAAATGATTGTTTGATCGTTAATCCGTGGCCAGATTCGGAAGTTGTGGTTTTGGTCAAAGACGGGAAGAAAAATCAGGTCAGGCATCAGATACAGAACAAGCATGTGATCGTGTTCAAGACAAGTCCAAATCAGAATTATTT
>JBAXWR010000367.1:0-6449 GCA_037128295.1 Mariniphaga sp. | reverse complement strand
CAACAAACAGCTATTATTATTATGATGGAACAAGCTGGAAATTGGCAGCTTCCATTCCTACGGGAACGACTCTGCCGCTGACCGCAACTATAGGTGATCCCTACTTTAAAACAGACAACAATACGTTATACATTTATACCAGTGGTGGTTGGACTGTTGCTGGGCTTTCAAATATCCTAGCAAATGGTTCTTTCTTTGTAGGAAACGCCTCAAATATCGCAACAGCAACAACAAAAACGAACATTCCGTTGAGCGGATTTGGGGATCCTACCACTAGTGTTTCCATGGGTACACAGAAACTTACAAATGTCGCAACACCAACTGCTGATCCGGATGCTGCAAACAAAGCATACGTGGACTCCAAATCTTCCACCACCCCAACTGGCCCAACACTTCCTGCTGTTGTTGGAGCTGCCGGAAATACTTTTTTTAATACGACTGATAAAGTATTATACATATCTGATGGTACAAAGTGGCTACCTGTTGCAACCGATGGTTCAACTCCTTCAGGACCGACTTTTCCTCCGCTTCCTTCGCCAGGTGATGTTTTTTACAATACGGCTACAAACAACTTGTATTATTACGATGGGACATCCTGGAAAGTGGCATCTTCCATTCCTACGGGAACAACCCTGCCAGTGGCCGGAACTCCTGGCGATCCATTTTTTAAATCCGACACCAATACCTTATATGTCTATAGTAATGGTTTATGGAATGTTGCCGGTCTGTCAAACATATTGGCAAATGGTTCTTTCTTTGTAGGAAATGCCTCGAATATTGCCACCCCTACTACAAAAGCAACTATTCCTTTGAGCGGGTTTGGGGTTCCTACTACCGATGTATCCATGGGAAGCCTAAAACTGACAAATCTTGCTTCTCCAACGGCCAATTCTGATGCTGCGAACAAAGCGTACGTTGATTTAAAAACAGCAACTACCCCTTCCGGGCCAACAAATCCTCCAGCAGCAGGAGCCAATGTGGGCGATGTTTTCTATAATACGGCAACGAATAGTTTTTATTATTTTGACGGGACAAACTGGAAACTTATTTCGAACGTGCCTTCAGGACCAACTCTTCCTCCAACAGGAAATGCGGGTGATACTTTTTACAATACTTCCAACAATACTTTATATGTCAGCAACGGCACTACCTGGAACTCTACCAAGGTTCAGGCCGACTGGGCCCAAAACACTCCGACCGCTGACGACTACATCAAGAATAAGCCTGCTTCTTTGGTTACAAGTGTATCCGTAGTTACTGCAAACGGAGTTAGTGGTACTGTGGCAACACCAACCTCCACGCCCGCCATAACTTTAACGTTGGGAAATATCACACCAACATCGGTGGCCGCAGTCGGTACCGTTACCGGCTCCAATATATCGGGCACTAACACCGGCGATGTGACTATCGGAACAGCAAACGGTCTATCCTTGTCCGGGCAACAATTGAATTTGGCTACCTCTACGGCTACAACATCTGGGGCGATGAGTGCCACCGACAAAGCAAAACTCGATGCCCTGGCAACTACCCCTGCTACAAGCGGAAATATCATGATCGCAAATGGTACTACCTGGGAATCGAAACCTGTTAGTGGCGACATCACCATTACAAACGCCGGGGTTGCTACAATAGGGAACAATAAAGTTACCGACGCAAAACTCGACAAACCGAATATACCTATCAGTGGTTTTGGCGCAGCCACCGACAATGTTGCGATGGGCAATAAATTGATCACAAATCTGGCCAACCCTGTTGCCGCTACCGATGCCGCAAACAAGCAGTATGTCGATAACCAATTAAACTTAAACGCTTTATTTAATGGCCAACGACCTGTCACCCGGACTGGTTTGACCGGCATTTCGGGCATAAATTTTAATACCACTACTCTTGTCGATTTTTTAAATAAAGTTTTCTTTCCTACGCGGAGCCCTTATCTGAACTTTTTCAGGTATAATAATGTGGCTACGGCAGGCATGGTTTCTTTTCAGACTGTTGATCCGGTGACACAGGTTACCCTCGATAACCTAGGTACTGTTACTGTTCCATATGCAACCTGGAGCGACCCTTTGCTGCCATTCTTTATTTTCAAATATGATATTGCCCAGCAGGATCCAATCGCGATTTCCAAAGTTGAACTCTATAACGGTTCTGATGCTACCCCATTGTTTACCAATGTGGATGGTGCGCTTGTTGGAGCTTTTGATAAAGTTCCTAAATCGAGTAGTTATACTAGCCTGAAATTAAAAATTACCGATGCTTCATCAAACGAGGTGAGCCTTACATTAAATACCGTATTTGTGGCTCCACTAGGTGTGCAGATTGGTAATGTACGTATTTCAAACAGCAATGGTGGAGTTGCCCTAACCACCTCCGAAGGTGCAGGAACGGCAGCTAGCCCTTGGTTAATACAGCGTACCGGTGCTGATTTTAATTATTTCCTCAATTGGGAAATGACTAAGAACAATGATGCCAATGTGACCAATATCAACTTCACCGGCCCTCCAACACTAGGCAATCTGGCGGGTGCAAATCTTTCTCAGTCGAGCATTAGTCCAGTGACTTTGCCCAATTCCGATGCTGCAACGGTTTATCACCTTGGGGTGAGTGCCAAAGGAAATGTGGCAAGTGTGTTCTCTCCTATCGGGTACAGTGCATATTATCAACTAAGGGACAAGACATACTGTGGTTACATTCCTGCCGCAAGTGCTGCCAATCCTCAGGAATCCGATATTTTAGGGCTACAGTTGAGTTCGCTCATGACGAGTCAATATTTCTCATCACTACCTAACGGTACATCCCCATTAGCAAGTGAATCAGGTGTGGACCTTACCAATAACCTTGGTGTTTCGGGGTACTTTACATGGGCGGTTCCTACTTACGTAAAAGCAACGTCTGCGGCGCCTGCCTTTATTAAATATCCTTCCACATTTGCTTTTGGGTCGTGGGCACCTTATTCTGAAGGAAGTGATATGAAAACTTTCCTTGTCAAAACTACCGGTGCAAACGCTTCCTGGTATTGGGTTTGTGTCTTTAACCCGCCTACCGCTCCAGGTGCAAAAACCCGTGCAATTTTGCAAAATTAACCTTTGATAAATACTCAAATTATGAAGCCTATTAATAAAAACCCATTAAGGGAAATTGGAAGGAATTTTTTGATCCGAGGGGGTATTTTCCTGGTTTTGTTCATGGTTCTTTTTGCTGCCCAGTCACAGATCAGGGTACCAAATATGATCGTGCCTAACGATTCGTGGGGCCTGATCGATGCCAATAATATTTATGGAGGATGTATGCAGGTTGACACCCATGCCAAAATGTTGCAGATCGATGTACAGTTCCTGAAGCGTGGTATGTTGTTCGTGGTTTACGACGACGATGATGTTACCCCGGGGGCACAAACAAAAATGTATCTTTTTGCACCCTTGCTTACTGGCCCTAAATCGTGGAATTACAATACCCCATTCGAGATACCCCAGGTACAACAAAACAACAACATCATCTCCGCAGGATTAATGAACTACCTGATTCCGCTCAACATTACTGCGAATACCGATCCCGGCAATAAATTGAACGTCTATTACGACAATTCTACCAACCAATTTTATAAATACGACCAGAGTACCGATCCAGCTACTTATGTGGTGATCACCCCTGCTGCCGCAAATATTTCGGTGGTTGCCCAAAACGGAATCTCTAGCACCAATGTGCAATCGGCACTGGAAGAGCTTAATACAAAAATTGATGCCAATACGCAACGTGTGGAAATCATTGTTCAAGTAGCTGGTATAACTGAATATCCTGTTGGTTTTGCATTAAAGGACAATTCCCAGATATTCTATAATGGCGCGTTGCTCGATTTCAACACCCAATGGAAAACCGGGGCAACAAGTTCCGATTTAAAACTGCTGGTGCAACCAATGGTTTTCGATAAAATACGAATTCAAAGATAACTACTTAATTATTAACGCTTTAATCTTAATTAATATGAGGAAATACAATGGATTTTAAAATCAGAAAACATGGATCGTTGTCTTAAAGCAATTTCCAAATTCACAACAATTAGAAATTTTACAACAAATTAGATTTTTCACAAACAATAAAAATGTTCACAAACAATTTAACAATTACAATTATGAAACAATTACTTTTATCAGCCGTCCTTTTGCTGTTTAGTATTTCTATTTTTGCACAAGCCACCCCTGTCGGCGAATTAAGGGTTGCAGATGCAGGCACTGCCTTTGGCGTAAATGTTCCTGCAGGGACGAAAATTTATCAGATGGACACAAAGCAGTACTGGGTTTGTGTTGACGGAGCGGCAAGCACGGCAAAACTTAATTCTCATGCGGGTTCAGTAATTAATCTTTTAAACGCAGTTGAGCAGTCTATGACTACTACCTCCTCAGGAACTACAGCTGTTATTAATTTATCAAAAACTACTTTAACTACTGGTACAGAAGTGGCTGCATCGGATGTAGTTACAATTGGAACTTCTGGTCCTAGCATTGCAATTACATCTGATGCTTCCAAGAATATTACGATTACGGCTACAGAAAAACAAGCT
This sequence comes from Mariniphaga sp., assembly GCA_037128295.1. GTDB lineage: Bacteria > Bacteroidota > Bacteroidia > Bacteroidales > Prolixibacteraceae > JAAFHB01. The sequence continues at coordinate 1,891 of JBAXWR010000367.1, read as the reverse complement.
TTACTTTATACTACTGCTACTGACAAAGGTACAATTAATATAAGTGGTGGAGGTGGATCAAGTACAGACATTACAGTTCCGGCAGCTTCTGCTAGTGTTGCTGGATTGTTGACAACTACACAATATGCGACATTATTTACCCCTAGTTCTGATTTTCCTGTAAAATTATATGTCGACGTATTATATCAAGGTAGTACTGCAGATGCGGATTTTACACTACTCAATACGCCTATAGCTGGTCAGCAGATATTGGTAAGTTTGAACGGGCAGGAATTGCCTGAATCTGTTTTTACAGGGGTTGCACCAAAAGTATTTACTGTTCGAGGTTATACCAGGGCAGCAGGTAGCAAAACTTTAACTATTGATCTTCCTACAGTACAATACGATAAAGTTGTAGTTACCTATATGAAGTAGGTTTTGATAATTAATTTATCAGATAACTTGTTTAATTGCCACTGCCTTCGGGTAGTGGCAATTGGAAAATAAATTTTACCATAACCAGAAAAATATAATTGTGGCCGAAATGCCCCAAATATCTTTAACAACCAAAGTATTTACAATATTGTCAACTAATTGATATTGAGTATTTTGCAAATTTAAAATTGAACAACAATGAAAATAAGGTTATTAATTGCCGCAGTTTTATTTAGCGTGTTGTCGTTTGGGCAAACACCTGCTTTGGTTATTAGGCTTGCCGGTCCTGGGGCGCAATTTGGGCAAAATGTCCCTGCGGGAACCCTATTGATTGATATGTTCAACAACAAGGAATATTTAACCTTAGTAGCATTACCTAGTACAGGAACAATTACTGCCTATTTACCTGCACCACCTCTTTTATCCACGGCCTCGATCAAAGAGATTAGCGATGTTTCACACATTAGTGGGGATGTTACCAGTAATGCCAACTCAGCCGCATTAACGATTGGAACTGATAAAATAAAGTCCACAATGATCTCTGCGGGTGAGGTTAAAACGGTTAATATTGCGGACCAAAACGTTACATTTGCTAAGTTGCCAAATATTCCAACCCAGAAATTATTGGGAAATGGAACGGGTAGTACAGCATCGCCAGAAGTAATAGCCCTAGGTACCAACTTAAACATTAGCGGAGGGACATTGACTGTCAGTGGGGTTTCAAGTTTTGCCTTCACAGCTAAAGACGGTGTTACGGGATCGGTTGCTACTCCACTTTCAGCACCTAATCTGACATTAACTTTAGGCAATATCACACCCACAGGGGTTAGCACAACAGGGACGATCTCGGCTACTGGAAATATAACAACTAGCGCAAAACTTGTTTCTGCTGTTGCAATGGGAACTGCTCCATTAAAAGTAACATCCAACACTTTGGTAGCTAATTTACATGCTGAATTTGGCGATAAGGCGATAACTGCCGATGTGGCCACAAATATTGATCTTGGAACAAAAGGGCAGATTTTGTACCAGGATAGCCCTGGTGTAACTGCTTTTCTTTCTGAAGGTACACCGGATTATGTATTGACTTCGAATGGGGCTGGTGCAGTTCCTGAATGGAAATATTCCCCAAAAATTACAACGGTACAGAACTTGACCGTTTCAGCAACGCCAGGAACCTATAATTTGGATCCTGCTAATGGTGTAAATGGTAAATTAACATTAACTGAGGATGCGGTTATCAAGTTGGTAAACGCTACAGCCGGGACAAGTGGATCTATCACAGTAGTGCCCAATGGACATACATTAAAATTGGATGGAAGTGTGTCTGGTGGAGGGGTGGTCTATTATGATAGTGATATTAAATTAACTCCTCCGCCATCCCCTGTGGATTTATTTGTAAAGACAGGTACAACAATTGCTGTATATAATTGGTATTTTGATGGTTTGAATATTTACTTTAGTGGGCATCCGGATT
>JBAXWR010000366.1:0-6478 GCA_037128295.1 Mariniphaga sp. | reverse complement strand
ACAATCACAATCGGAACAGGTGTATGGTACATAATCTGGCGCGTTGCCTCCAATCCGTCCATTTCGGGCATATTGATGTCCATGCTTACAACGTCAGGCCGAAGCTTTGCAACACATTCAACAGCCTGTTTCCCATTTGTGACAACTGCCACTACATTAAAAGAGGGATCTTCAGCAATTATACCTTTAAGCAAGCTTTGTGCCGTCAGGCTATCTTCAACAATAAGGACATTTATTATTTTTTTATCCATCATATCGATTAAATCAGACGTTGGATTGTCTCGACGAGATTGCTCTGTTCAAAGTTGCTTTTTATAATATAAGCATTTGCCCCAGCTTCCAAACCGCGTTGCTTGTCGAAATCGGAACTGAGGGATGTTACCAGAATTACAGGAATCTGGCCAAACCGGGAATCGCTCTTAATTTTAGCCGTAAGCTCGAAACCGTTCATTCCCGGCATTTCAACATCCGAAACGACCAAATCAAATTGATCGCTTTGAAGAATCTGGAATGCCTCCAATCCATCAATCGCCGTTTTTACGAAATATCCCGATGATTCCAGAATATTCCGGAGTAAAGCACGGGAAGTGATCGAATCTTCAGCAATCAAAATGCGTTGTTGAGCCTGAATTGATTCCTCCTTGCCATTATCCTGTTCAAAAGTATTTGTAGTGCTTTGAGCATTGATGGCCGAATCAATCAGGTCGGGGATGTAAAGGATTGGGATGACCTGCCCATTTCCCAAAACCGTTGCACCCGCGATGTTTCTGACATGGACCAACTGAGGTCCAAGATCTTTTACGATACCTTCCTGTTCTCCTAAAACTTCATCAACTGCGCAACCGATTTTACGGTAACCAAGCGAAATGATTAGAACCGATAATTGGTTAAAGGCGGTTTGTTTATTGCGTTGTCCCGAAACTTGCAATGCGTCGGCAAGATTTACAAGTGCGATATTTTCGCCGTTATAAAATAAGAATGGTTTTGATTCGACATATTTGATCTCTTTTGTATTGATCCGGATTGCACGTTCAACCGCAGTTGTTGGAACAACAAAAGACTGGTTACAAACCTTCACGACGATTCCTCTGAACGTGGACAATGTCAATGGCAACGAAATTACAAACTTAGTTCCTTTTCCTGAAACCGATTCAACTGTAATCGAACCCCCAAGGCCATCAACTTTGCCGGCAACAATGGCCATTCCCAATCCGCGACCGCTAAGATCCGTGATCATGGGACTAGTTGAGATACCCGATCTGAAAATAAGAGAAAGTAGCTCTTTATCACTCATCAGGGCAAGGGCTTCGCGGGTGACAATGGAATTTTTTAATGCCGATTCTTTTAACCGTTCACGATTTATGCCCATACCATCGTCCTGAAGGATAACTTCTACTTTTCGACCAGATTCCTGAAGGATGACAATTTCAAGTAAACCTGCAGCAGATTTGCCATTCTTAAGCCTGATTTCAGGTTTTTCGATACCATGATCTATGCAATTACGGATCAGATGGATCAAAGGATCTTTTAATTCTTCAAGTATCCGACGGTCGATTTCGGTTTCAGCCCCTTTTATGGATATGTTGATTTGTTTTCCAAATTCTTTTCCCAGGTCGCGGGCAATTTTCGGTACAATATCGGTTAATGACGAAAAAGGGAAAAGCAATGTGCTCTTAATATCAAATAACATATCGTCCACCATCCTGCCGACTGAATGATTAAATCGGTCCAGGTCGCGTTGCAACACCAGTAAACCAGGGTGATTGATCCTTTGGATCTCCTGAGTTAAATAGGACAATGTTGCCTTAGCTGTGTTAAACTCCTCGGCTTGCATCAATAAACGGTTCAATTTCGAGGTTGCAATACGGACTGTCTCCCGCGGTTGGTATAGATCAACTGCAACGGGTTCATTAACAGACAACGTTATCGGAACTTGTTCGATTTCCTTATAAATTTCCGGTTCAATCACTAAAGGTGAAGAGTTTTCAACAACAAAAGCAGGTTGTTCAACGACATAAACAGGTGGTTCAACGACAAAAGCAGCTTGCTCAATAACTAAAGCAGGTTGTTCAACGACAAAAGCGGGTTGTTCAACGACAAAAGCAGGTTGTTCAATTTTGCTTGCAATTAATTGATAATCAATCGCTTTTATTAATTGAGACAAATTACTTCCTGAGTTGGGGTTAGCGTTGGGGCCATCAACAGACAGCAATCCATTCAATACATCAACCCCTTTGAAGAGCAATTCGAAGAGTTGCGGTGTCAATGAGGCTTTGCCATCTTTGAGTTGGTGAAAGACACCTTCCATCGATTGACAAAGCTTTTCAATATCAGTTTGGTTTACTGCCCTTGAAGCACCTTTCAGGCTATGAAGCTCTCTGAAAGTAGTTTCTACAATCAGTTGATAATCAGATTTAGATGGCTGTTTTTCAAGCTGGAGCATGCCTTTGGTAATCGCCTCTTGATGTTCTGAGGCCTCAACCTTAAAATCGGCTAGCAATTCACGAAAAAAATCCTCCTGTGATTTAGCCACGGCTTTAGAATTTATATTTTTCGATGATCTCTTTCAGATTGCGGCCAAGGTCGTTCAAATTATGTGCTGCAGTTTGGGTCTGACGAACTCCAGTAACATTCTGTGCGCTGGCCTGTTTGATATTCTCCATTGCAGGTACGATTTGATCCATGCCTGCCATTTGTTGCTGGCTTGAGGCCGAAATCTGGATCACTGCCTGAGCGGTATCACCCACTGTGTCTGAAAGGACATCAATCATTTCACCACTTTGAACTGCGAGACTATTCCCATTTTCGACCGCTCTTGTCCCCAATTCGGTGGCCATAACAGTCATGTTCATCCCTTTCTGTATCTCGTTAAGGATATCCTTCACCTGAGCAGTAGCTTTCTTGGATTGTTCGGCAAGGCTTCGGATTTCCTGAGCCACGACTGTAAAGCCACGGCCCTGTTCCCCCGCCCTGGCTGCTTCTATTGCAGCATTGACCGCCAACAGGTTCGACTGGTCTGCGATATCGTTCACAGTTGCGGTGATTTCACCGATTGAACGACTTTGTTCCGACAATTTGCTAACACTTTCGGATATCATTTTCATCTGATCCTTTATACGCGCCATGCCATCAATGGTATGTTGAACTGCATCTTTACCATTCTCGGCAGCCTCGGATGCGCGATGGGAACTTTCGAGAACAGACTGGGCTTTTTGTGTGGCCAATAGTGCGGTCTGACGGATCTCCTCTATGGTAACTGTTGTCTCTGAGACTGCTGTTGAAGTTTCGGTTGCACCTGTTGATACCTCAGTAACTGTCGTTAATATTTCTGAAGCAGATGTACCAAGAATGTTCACACCATCACCAATCTCCTTGAAAATCCTTGACAACATACCCCGGAGCCATAAGATGAGCAATAAACAAATCAAGACCACAATACTGCCCGAAATAAGAAGGTTAACCAAAATACTGTGTACTTCAGCTTCATCCCTTACTTCAATTGTTTTGATCAATTGATCCATGCTTTTTTCTATTTCAAGAATCCCTGTTCTGATTTTTACATAAAGCGGATCCTGTTCCTTTAAGGCCAGATCAATGGCCTGGTCAATTTTCCCAGAAGCGATCAAATCAAGCTGCAACTGCCTGTTCCTTCTATAAGTAACTATATTTGAAGTAACATCCTGGAAAATTTTCATTTCAGATGGGAAATTTTCCAGGCTTTTGCTAATTTCAGATGTTCTGGTTTCTGCCAATTGAATACCGTCCTTTAATTCTCCTATTGTTATGTTACGTGCATGTTGATCCTTTGTAACCATGATTTCAAGGATCAACCCATTAAGCCGGTTTTCATCGGAACGAAGCTGTGTAAGGTTTCTGCTGATTGTAATCATGTTGACCACTTCACCTTCTGAGTCATGGATTTTAGATACACTCTGATATGATTGGAAATTTATCGCCATAATGGCAATAATGATTAACCCAAACCCAAAATAGAGTTTTGTGCGGGTACTAAAATTTGAAAATGAAACCATTGTTTTCTCCTTTCTAATTAAGATATTGGTTAATTATTTCTGTTTTTGATTGATAATGATCGATTTGGTGGACAGGATATTGCAACCATCGAGGATAATCAACCCATCGGGTGTGATCCCTTTCACATATCCGGCTGCTGCGCCTTGAATTGTGATTGGTGCCGGCGAGAGCGTTGAAATCTTTATTGTTTTGGTACCAAGAATAGAATCGGCAAGGATACCAAACTCCATTTGCTTGTTTTTCAACACGATGATACGGTTTAAGTCGGTGATTCCTTTACTTGTAATCCCAAGAAAAATTTTCAGATTGACAACTGATATGATTTTCCCCCTTATATTCGTGATGCCGGCAACAAACGGTGGAACACCTGGGATAGGTGTCAATTCTTTTAAGAGAATAACCTCACTTACAAAAAACTCATCAATAGCATAAAACTCGGGCATTAAATTGAATTCGACTACTGTGATCTCCTCTTCTTTAGCCAAATGGTTACCTAAACGCCTACCCGATATTTTATGGGCTCTTTCCTGTAAAATCTCTTCATTAGATTTCATGTGATTATAATTTGTTTTTAAGTTGCCAATTTACAGTGAATTAACCATTTCCCTAACCCTTCCTGCGGTAAGACCATCCACTTCATCCAAAACATGGTTGTCATCGAGTCCGGATAAGATGCGCTTTACATTTTTAAGGTGCACCGCATATCCCGACATATTCGACATGCGCCTCATGACATTCGACATCAGGAAATGCGACATCAAATGGTCGTGATCGATGTAAAGCCCCCTTTGCAAGGCCAGAACAGCCAAATCCAATTGCTGTTTTTCGATTAAGATGTTTGCCTTAATAAAATAAGCTTCTGAATTCAGGGCATCGAGCTTCAACAATTGGTCACAAGTGATCAATGCCTCATCATGTTTTCCAATATTTGCATAAGATTTTGCAAGATACAACATTAGCAATGGATGATTGCGGACTTGCAACATTGCACTCTGACAAAAAATAACACATTCAGAATATGAGCCCTTTCTGAATAGCCGTGTTGCCATTTCAATAGGAGAAATATCTGGAGCTTGCCCAATCGGTCTGTGATGAACATGATTATTCAGACTATCCCTGACAGGTTTGACCTCCTTTTTCGGTTGAACGTGCAACCTTCTTAACGGGGAAACCGGCTTCTCAAGGGGAATCTCTGGTTTTGAGAGCAATTTCCCCTGATGTGTCTTCCGATAAAGTATGCTATTATCGAAACTCATCTTGGTGAACCTGGGAAAAAGTTCATCATTCAGCTCAACTGCACTGGTTATCAGCCAACCCTGAGGATTTAAGGCATCAAAAAAACGATGTCCTACAAGTGAAATCAAATCATTTGTAAAATACATCAATACATTGCGGCAAAAAACAACATCTATATTGAGGGTGAAGTTATGAACTGAGGGATAGGTATCTTCAACAAGGTTTAGTTGTTTGAAAACAACCATCGAGCGAATTTCATCAGAAATTTGCCATTGATTGCCTATCCTTTGGAAGTATTTGGATTTGAGATTTTCTGGCGTCTCCCGGAACGACCAATTGCCATAAATTCCGGCTTTTGCTTTTTCCAAAAAACGGGGATTAATATCGGTGGCCAGAATGGAAATGTGCCAATTTTGCAATTCAGGCACAATTTCGCACAGAAGCATGGCTATTGTATAAGGTTCTTCACCTGTACAACATCCGGCACTCCAAAAGCTTAAACTTTGGTTTTTGCCAAATCGTTCAGCAAGCAACTCAGGAATAATCTTTGATTTGAAAATATCCAGAACAGGCTTATCCCTAAAAAAATAAGTTTCGCCAACAGTGAGGTTATTAGCAAGAACATCCAATTGTTCAGGTGTAAAAACGTCATTTTCAAGCCATATGGCCATAGCCTCAATTGAAGCGTCAAGGTTAAGTTCTTTACCGGATGCGATAATGCCGCGCTCAAGATCTGCCCACCGGTTTTTCGGAAAGTGTAGGCCAAGAAGTTCCTCTATCCTGGAACTTATTTCAAGCATTATCAAATCCCTTTTCATGCAGTCAAAGTTTGATCGGACAAACAAGGTTCAATATCATTTTCGGGTAAAATCAAAACTTCACCCTTTAAAAACTTTTCGGTATCGTAAATCAGGATAATCCCGTTATCTGAACGATAAATGTCCATGGATTCCAAATCCTGATCAAAGCTTTTCGCGGGAACGATTTCGCTTGTTTGTAAAGACATCAATCCGTGTACAGAATCGGCAACCAAAACCAATTTGCGGACAGATGTGTTGACAACAACGAAAATTTGATCCGGGTTTATAGCCAACTCATTCAAATTCAATCTTTTTCGTAAATTAATAACAGGAACAAGCGTTCCATAAAAATCGATTAAACCGTGAATTGTTGACGGCGAATTGGGGAGCAGACATACCGCAACAGCATT
>JBAXWR010000365.1:0-6497 GCA_037128295.1 Mariniphaga sp. | reverse complement strand
TGGGGCTATTACGTTCAGATGGAAGGTAAGAAACCTTACAGCAGCACATTAGACGGTCATTGCTGCCTCTCCAGCGGACCACGGGGGGTCGCCCTGATTCCGACCTTTGCCACCAGCGTCGATGCCGATGGCGTGGTGGTCAATCTATATTCTGCCGGTACTGCGAAAATGAAACTTCGAAATGGTAAAGAGGTTGTCCTGACCACTGAAACCAATTATCCAAGTGATGGCAAAATCAAGATCGCGGTGGATGCCGGGTCGAAAGTTCCGTTTGCCTTGAAGGTGAGGATTCCTGACTGGTGCCGTGAATCTTCCGCAAAACTCAACGGTAAAATGGTGGATGCGAAAATTGGTGCTGATGGATATGCTGTCATCAAACGCACCTGGGCCATTGGCGACAAGGTGGAATTGAACTTCAAAATGGAACCGAGGGTAATTGTGGGTGACCACCTGAATGAGGGGAAGATCGCCATCATGTATGGCCCTCTGGTATTGGCAGCAGATGAAGCCTTGCTCGGAACAGATGGTTTAACCATCAGTTCGTTTGCTATTGGCAGTCCGGAACTGACCTCATTGGCGATTAAACCAGAACCGGCTCCGGAGAGTATCAAGAGCTGGCCAAATGATCAGGTTTATCTTCTTAATGCCGTCCTACGCCGCCATACTGCCACTGCCAGGACTGGCACATCCATCAGGATTCAGCTAACCACTTTCGCTGATGCAAGCAGTACAGGCAAGAATTACAAGGTCTGGCTTCCGCTACGCTCCTTCACCAGTGGCAATTTGCTGATCGATGGTGATGAAAGCCGGTCGCGTCAGGGCAATGTAGATAGTTCGGTCAATGACGAAAACAACTACTCTTTTGTGGTCACCTTTGACGGCAAACCAGCGGTAGAGGATTGGTTTGCAGTGACTTTGGAAGAACCGGTCACCGTATCGCGGGTGATTTATTCCCACGGTAAGACCTTCCCCGATGGCGGCTGGTTTGATGCAAGTGCCGGCAAACCTCGAATTCAAATCCAGACGATTAAGGGTGGAGCCTGGCAAGACGCCAGCGAATTGAAGGACTATCCGTCCACTACCTCTACAAATGCGGGTAAACTGCGCGGAGGAGAAACCTTCAACTGCCAGTTATCACCCCCGGTGAAGCTTTATGGCGTCCGGGTGGTGGGGAAACCGGCCGGAGGAAACAAACCAGAGCAAGCATTCTCATCGTGCGCTGAATTACAAGCGTTTGCAAAGTAATAACATCACTAAAAAGATAAAGGGAAGAACATTATAAGCCTTTTTTATCAGCAATTCTGATGGTGACCAGAATATCTTATTTGTAAGTGAAACAAATATAATTATATACAGATGAAACAAATTTTTCTATTTTTCCTGATGGCCTTCCTGGCTATAGGGACAAGCTTTTCCCAAAGTTACAGCGATGGCAGACCTTTGGCTAAGCTTCGGATGGATGCAAAGGACATTGGTATCGTGCTGAAATACGGTGACGGGCCTGAAAGCTGCGATCTTCTGGGTGCCCGCGATGTGTGGGTATTTGAATCTGGCGGCACCTATTATATGCACTACGATGCTGCCGGACCAAAAGGGTGGCTTGCTTCATTGGCAACCAGCAAAGACTTGATCCATTGGGAGAAGAAAGGGCCTGTGCTTCAATTGGGCGCACCAAATGAGCCGGATTCTAAAAGTGCCAGTTATGGCACCACCTATTTTGATGGGAAGAAATGGCACATGTTTTACCTTGGAACCCCGAATGTGACTCCGGCACCCGATCTGATCCCTTCCTTTCCCTATTTGAATATGAAGGCAGAGTCAAATTCCCCTGCCGGTCCATGGAAAAAGAGACTGGATATTGTTCCATTCAAACCCAAAGAGAATACTTTTTACAGTTCTACATCATCCCCCGGGTTTATTGTAAAAGACAAGGACGAATACCTGATGTTCTTTTCGGCAGCCGATTACACCATTAAAAGGACGATTTGTATTGCGCGCACAAAGGACCTTGATGGTCCATGGAAAATCGATCTGGCTCCGATAGTTCCTCCCGAAGAACAAATCGAGAACACATCCCTCTATTACGAATCATCGAACCAGACGTGGTTTTTATTTACCAATCATATCGGGATCGACAAGGATGGCGAATACACCGATGCTGTCTGGGTTTATTGGTCTAAAGATCTGAACAAATGGAATCCTGCCGACAAAGCCATTGTTCTCGACAGGCAAAACTGTAAATGGACACAACGTTGTGTCGGATTGCCTTCTGTTGTCAGGTATCAAAATCGCCTTGCAGTTTTCTATGATGCGCCAGGAGGCAATAGTGTCAGTCACATGCGCCGGAGTATCGGATTAGCGTGGCTCGAACTGCCACTCACGCTTCCAAAGGGGAATTAAATATAACAACTTAATATACAGAATTATGGAAAAGAAATGGTCTCTTTTATGGGTAATTGTAGTGTTGTTCACGATCTCAATTCCCAATATGTCCTATTCCCAGGCCGATTGGAAGGACGATTTTAAATATCAGGAACTCAATAAACGTCCCAACCTTGAGGTGAGGTACCAGAATGGTGACCGTGATGCATTTGAAATTGTAGCTGCCGATTACCATTTGACGGGAGATTTAGTACCTCCCAATTTGCTTTACGACACAAACACATCAAGTCCCATGTTGTGGTTCGAAATGACCAATGATCAGGGAACTCTTTTTTCTACCCGGTTTAGCAAAACCAAAACCAGGATCAACCTGTACCGAAGGGGAGCCTATTACGATGAGATACATTGGTTCGATATCAGGTTTGCCGATCAGAAGGGGGATACACTTCCCATCAGGGCCGAGGTGGTGCTTTATTGCTTTCCTGAAAAGGTAAAAGGCTCGGTGAAACTATTCCCTTCGGCCAAAGCTGGGATCAAGAATTTCACGGTTAAAGGAAATGTTGAAACTTCACTTGCTATCAAGGCAATCGAAAAAGGGGAGTCACAATATTTTAATTTTGATTTCTTTAAGGAGGAAAAGCCTTTACCGGATAATGCCTTTACCTTAAAAAAAGGGGCCACTCCGGTCAGGTATGACCAACGACGTGGTTTATACACAATAGGAAGTGAAACAGCCGCAGGATTTCAACGCCAGTATTTCGATCAACCGAATGGTTATGAGGAGGTTGGTTTTAAGGTAAAAAACGATGGGTCGCCGCGCAAGATCTATATTTGTCAAAAAACCCTCAAAGGGGAAGGAATCGTTGAAGGTGGGGCTGTTCTGGATGCTGCCAGGAATCCCTTACCAATCCTGGTCCAGGTAAGCAAGAATTTTGATGGCGAAAAGGAGGAGAAGTTTTATAATCCACGTGATACCGCTTTTAGTGAGACCTTTTTCCCGTTGTACCTTGAGCCCAACGAAGAACTTGAAATCAGTTCGCTTCACCTTTACCAAAACTGGGGCCGGCATATGACCAAACATTGGTCGTCGCTTGGATTCTTTATGGATTATTTCCATTCATCCACAGGGGTAACAGAAACCACCTGTTATATCCCATTTAAATTCGGCCATAAAACAGGGATTTCGATCGGCGATTTTCGGGCGATGAGCCAGGAAACCTTTTGGGGAGGCCAGCCGCAGCACGATAACCTGGCAGGGCATAATTTTTTGACCTATTATGACGGTAAAAAGTGGAATTATTCCGAATACAGGGGAACGACCTACAAAAGTACCGGTCCCAACTGGTGCAATGTGGAGATGGAATATCTATCATCCGACAGTTCCATCCAACTCTTTCTTGATATCTGGGAAGTGCCTCAGGATGATGAACTGCGCAGCTTTTTTACAGCACGTTACAAGGTGCTGCGACCATTGACAGTTGAGGATGCCAAAGCTAATTTCCGTTTCCTCGATATCAGCACAGCTCAACAAAGCCTTCGTTATCAGAGCTATGCCTATAATGATGCCAATGGAAATACAATCACAAAACCCATTGATTTTAACCTGAGCCCATTCTGTGTAAAAGGAATTGAAATTCCAACTGAGAACTCTTTTGCGACCATCATGGGTGAACCCAAAGGGTCAAACGGTATAATGATCAGAAATTTCAAATCGAACAGTGGCGTGAAACCAGCCTTTTCAATCCAGCAAAAGGCACATATTGCTGAACCAAAGGATACAACAGTGAACGAGCACAAAGTTTATACACCCGATCTGGGAAAGGGGGATATCCGTTTCAGCCTTGTCCCATCAACGGACAGGCTTACCTTAAAACCGGGTGATGAAATTGCAATTTCCGGTTTTTGGTTGCCCTATGGTGAGGTAAACGGAGCAAAAACTCCTGAGAGAGAGATCATTACATTTGGGAAAGATCAACAGCAAGTTGTATCAGTGAAAAAAGGTCTGGTTCTGAATAATCTGCCCACTACCATTGAGGTGGAGAACAACGAAGCCCAATTTACAATAAAAGGGGGATTGAATGTGATACCCATCATCGCCAGAGGCTTAAAAAGTTACCAATACCCTGCGCTGTATGAAAAAATGAACAATAATTGGGAACTAGTTCATTTAGAGCATAATACACAATCAGATGGAAATCAGGTATTTTGCGACAAGGATGGAAAATTTGGGGCTGTTTTTCTGGTACGCACAAATGGTGAAGCCCGCGAATTCAGGATCAAAGCAAATGAACTCCTCCCGAATTTCAAACGGATCGAAATTCAACCCAAACTAGCTTCGAATGCGATGGTATCAATGGTCAACCAGTTTGAGAAATTACCAGTGACTTTGAAAATCGACAATCAGGTTTTCCCCGAAATTATAAAGTGGAATGAAAGTGAGGGGAAATCGTTCTGGTACCAAGGTTCAATAAAAGATACCCTTTCTGGTGCCAGGGTTACTGGGTTTGAAGATCAGGTGACAATCCAGTATTGGTGGCAAAACGCACAAAAGGGGAATTTGAACCGGTCACCAAAGTTTGAACTGGAGATTGGAAAAAATCTTCCGGGAAGTAAGTTTAAAGTATTCTATTACAATAAAGGTCAGATGGTTGAATACAATATCCTGAAGAAAGCAGCAACCCTCGAAACAACTGAGTTAAGCTATGGCATAAAACCCGGAATTATCGTTTTATACAATCCCGAATTGGATTATTGTCTGGCAATCAGCTTTAAAAATGCAGCCTCCATCTTCCTAAAAAAGAACAGTATTGGTGTAAACCTATCATCACAAAACTGTCATGGTGGCCGGAGAAAGGTAATGGAGGGAAATGTCTATCTGATGAAAGGAAACCCAGCCAGGTTACAGCATAAAATTGAACAAGAGATGCCGGTATGGAAGCAGGAAGTTAAAAACTAAAAACCTTTGTAAATTCAAGATTGAAAATGATCAATTATAATACATTGATTACCAGCTCTATTCTTGTTGCATCAGGAATTAGCCTTTATGCTCAGGAAAGTATGGGACAGAAGAAACCGAACATCGTTTTCATCCTTGCCGACGACCTGGGATGGAAAGATTTGGGTTGCTATGGAAATCCGTTTAACGAAACGCCAAACATTGACAAGCTTGCCAAAAGTGGAATCCGGTTCACACAGGCCTATGCCGCTTGTCCTGTAAGTTCACCAACACGCGCTTCCATTATGACAGGAAAATATCCGGCACGGTTGCAGCTCACCAATTTTATCGCAGGCAACCGTACCGATCCCAATTCAACAATACTACCTGCGAATTGGAAACCTTATCTGGAAGCAGCCGAAATAACGATTGCAGAACTTCTGAAACAAAAAGGTTATACAACCGGAATGGTAGGCAAGTGGCACTTGGGCAACCAGGATTCGATAGCTCCATGGAATCAGGGATTTGACTATTCCAGGATGATTGGTAAAAATGGTTTGGATTACTACAATTACTCCATTTATCTCGATTCATACAAAAAGGAATTTACCGATTATGGAACTGATTACCTGACAGATAAACTAACGACCTATGGCGTTGACTTTATTAAACAAAATTCTCAAAAAACATTCTTTCTTTATCTTGCCTATTCAGCCCCTCATGTTGTACTTGTACCAAGGGCAGATAAGCTGAGAAAATATTTCATGAAATATGGGCAAACAGAGGAGAAATACAATCCGAATTACGCGGCAATGATCGAATCGATGGACGATGGTGTGGGTGAAATAATTAAAACGCTATCAGACAATGGATTGCTAAATAATACGATTATCATCTTTACCTCCGACAATGGTGGATTGGGTCTCGATGAGCTGGGGCCTACGCCAACATCCAATGCCCCGCTTCGCAAATGGAAAGGGCATATTTATGAGGGGGGAACCAGGGTGCCGGCGATTGTAAGCTGGGCAGGTCAGATTGCGCCAGGAATTGTTTCAGATCACTATTATAGCTCAATCGATTATCTTCCAACACTTTGCGAACTAACCGAAATCAAAACGATTCCAAAGAATGTTGATGGACAAAGTATTCTTCCAATGATCTTAAATCCTGAAAAATCACT
>JBAXWR010000364.1:0-6514 GCA_037128295.1 Mariniphaga sp. | reverse complement strand
ACCAACTCATAAACTGTGGCCTTTTCGATGGAGATCGGATAGAGATAATCGCGCAACAAACCCAATTGTGGGTGCTTGATCGTCAATCGTTTGGCGCCCCATGGAACATAAATCCAATATTCGCTGACTTTTGGCACCGCAGCTACAATACCCAAACCGTCAGAATCCCAGTTAAACCCTGTTTGTGTAGTAACGACCTTAATGACAGCGCATACATCGCCATTCTGGTCTTTCTTCGGGGCTTCATAACGGGCGGTCATGTCGCTTTCGAGTTTTCGGAACGATTTAACAGTAATCTGTGCTTGAGAAAATATATTTATTGTAAAAGAGGCAAATAACAAAACAATTAGGATTTTTTTCATAATTGGGATAGCATCTTTAATTCAATGTTTGTGTTAAATCCTGAGACTTTGGATTATTTTTCAAATTTAACGAAGGGGAATGAGAAAAGCAAAAGAATATGGATTTATTTTGGGAAGCTCGGATACCCTCCCTTTTCAGTCTTATATCGGCTTTCCGTACGTCAGTACCCAGAGTTTGCCAGGAACTTCATCCCTGGTCAACCCGGGCATCCTTGTCCTTCGCTAATACTTCCCGTCACTTAGGCGTATAGGTGATTTGCACTCCCTTGCACAGAACCATGCCCGAAACACTTCATGTTTAACCCCGTTGAGGGTGAGACCAGAGAAAGATGGTGAATCGCAATCGCTTCCAAAATTGGATATGTTTTGGAAATCAAAATAAAATCCTTACACTTTACAATCGTAGGAGTTAAATTATTGTAGAATAAAGGATTAATTCATCAACCAGCGGCGCAATCAGAAAGTTGTTGGGTGAGTGAACGATCAATGCGCCGCAATGCAACGGTAAAAGTGTGGTTAAACTTGCGGAGTACGCCACAAAGTTTTAAAAGTATGCCGAAGGTTACAAACAACCCAACGGCACTATCTCATTATGGACCCGTCATTGCGCGGAATGCAATACCGCACTTTATTTGAAGGTTCCTATTTTAATATTCCATGTAATGGTTGCGAGCCTTTCTTTAATCCTGTGCAATGTTTCCAATATGGCTTCATCCGTAGGCAGGTTTTTATATACCAAATTCTTAAAATCACCATTGTAAATGGGTTTCAACTCATTCCAAATATTGTTCAAATTATTAAATATTAATGCTTTAATAGGATGATAAACTAACCATTGATTGTTATTTCTAAAACTAGCTGCATCATCAGTGGCAACTTTCAACAACATTTCATCAAATGCAGTGGAGGTAAAGAATTCAGATAACTCCTTTTGCTGTAATAGTTGATGCAGATCGTATGCATGCCTGATTTTTTTCTTCAGGTCATTAATAGGATCTTCCCCGTAAGAAAACCTAACCATGCTCATTATCTTTTCACATAGTGTTCTTGTCGGTTCTAAAACACAAACATCAAATGGCAGTAATCCATTTTCATGGGCAAATTTATCTTGTTTGTTATTCAGCATCATCTCGCCCACAAATGAAATTATATTTTTGGTAGTGTATGGCTCATGATAACCCAACCAGGTCGCTTCGACAACAATTGAATCCCGTACCTGACCAGAATTTCCTTCAAACTGTTTATTATAGGTATGTACCGTTTTCCGGTTCATTCCTTTCTTGACTGTCAAGCCTTCAACATAAACTTCAGGTAGTACGGAACCCACCACTTTACTTATGGTTTGGATTTTGGTTTTAAGTCTGTTATCTGTCTCTCCTTCTCGTCTTATCACGACCAGATCAATGTCTTCCGAAAATCGGTCAATCATATTATAGCACTTCGATAGAGCTGTTCCTCCCTTGAAAATAGTGTTACGACCTACTGCATTACTGAAAATGGTATGTAGGGCATAAGTAACCCAATAATCCTTTTCTACAAAAATTGGCAGCATTGGGATTTGGTCAGATGTGAACTGAATTGCTTGCCTGAAGAGCGATTTATTTTCGTGCAATCTCATACCATATTCCATTTTTTAGCAGCTTTAAGTATCTTTCCAGCCCCTGCCAGCTTATATTGGGTAATTGCGTTCAATGTTTTGTATAACCGTCCAGTTAGATCTGTTTGTTCGAGCTCATCCAGCAAGGCTCCTAAAATTGCTTTAGTTGCTGGTGGGTATTTTAATGCCAAAGAGGCTATTTTACTCTTTTCTTTTTCAGACAAGCCTTTAAGGATAGCCAATAAACGTTTCAAGGAGGATTCAATCGTGGCATCAGGTATCTTCTTGATATAACGAATAGCATCGAGTATTTGCAGCAAAGGGATATTTTCCTTGATAAGCGTGTTTTTCTGTTTGATAAAGGAAATTGTATATCTTTCCCTTATGAAGTTTGGCCTGATTTCGTTTTTGCCAATCTGTATTGTATTGCTTACCTGAGACGTCAACCCGAGTTGATTGTAAATGCTATAACCTGTAAGGTAACCTGTAATTTTGCCATCATTTTCCAATAAATCTTTGACTACTTGCGATTGACCAGGTTGCAATTTTCCAAAAGGGGTGCTTTCGGGTTTGTAATATCTCCCTTTGGACAATTTGGCAATTTTACCCGATCCTACCAATCGGTTAAGTGCTTTTATTGTTGCCTCATTTTTATCCACCTTGGTATCAAAGTCTGAATAGGTGAATACATAACCATTAGGAAATCGATCAATAGTAAGTGATATATATTCAGATATTTTCATCATCAGAATGTTTTTGCAAAAATAAGTAAAATGTCCAGTTTATTTTCTATTAAACTGGACATTTTTAAATATTTCGCAACTGTATTTACAAAAGAGTGTCATGAAAAATTCCTTCACACATAGCAGTTTACGCCACAAACTCCAAAAAGTTGCAGAAACCCTTTTCCTTGCCAAACAAAGCAATCCGTTGCAGTCCACTATCTTGAAAACAGCATACACAAAAACGTATCGAAACACGTTCCGTGTTTCCTGGGACACTTAGTCCGCAAGGCACCTAACAGAGAAGCCCCACCAAGGAACGATGAAATGATCACGAATGACATTGGTACTACTATAGTTTAGCGAGCGAAGCCAATAGTACCGGGTATCGTAGGTACTGCTCCACCAATTGCCTTTGTTTTCACCTCCGAACTCACCATAGAGGTCGCGGTAACCGCCAGGAAGAGCTGTAAAACCACTGCTATTGGTGGCACCAGTATTTTGTGATCCCCAATGTGTCGTGCCTGTTTCTTTTAGTTTGCCACCGGCAATGCTTTCGCCCCCAAGATAATCAGTTAAGGTGGTCCACTCTGCATCCGTTGCAACATGCCAACCTATAGGGGCGATGTTGCGGCTATCAGCCACGGCATACCAAGAGTATAAAGCTCCATAAAGTGATTTGTAGTTGGCTGCATCGTTGTTGTACCAACAATAAGCACCGGCGGAGCCGTAACCCAAATCTGACCAGGCTGCATCAACTGTTACATTTGTTATCGGGTCGCCGTTGCGATATTTTGTAGTTTTGAGGTTTTCAACCATCCAGACCTGTGTTCCAATGGTTACCGTGTTGTAAACATTGCCATCAATGTCAACAACGGTACTCCCAGATGCAGTCGATGTAGAGAAGATTAACTGAGTGCCATAAGATGTCCCGATATTGTTTGTCGCATAAGCCCTTACATAATAGGCCGTGCCAGGAAGCAAACCAGAGAGGTTGCTTGTAAAAATACCTGTTCCTGTGCCATCGGTTGTTATAGAATTGGCAAGTGTGGGATTCTGGGTTGTAGCCCAACAGATTCCACGTGCAGTAACCGCTGAACCACCATCGCTTGTAACATTTCCTCCACTTGTTCCGGAAGTTATTGTAATGGCTGAAATCGCTGTTGTCGTTAAAGTTGGGGCAAGTGCTGTTGTTGTAACTGTTATCTGTGATCCATAAGCCGTTCCAATACTATTTGTCGCATATGCACTTATGTAATAAGTTGTACCAAGCGTTAACCCTGTAATGGAACTTACAAATGTTCCTGCACCTGTGCCGTCTGTGGTCTTGGAATTGGCAGTAGTCGGGTTTTGAGTGGTACTCCAGCATACGCCACGGGCTGTCACTGTGGCACCACCATCGGTTGTAATCGTCCCACCAATCGTTACAGAATTGGAAGTGAGCGATGAGGCAACTGCGGTCGTAAGGACAGGAAGTATCGCAGTCGTTGTTGCTGTGAGTTCATTGCCATAAGCTGTCCCGACACCATTGGTTGCATAAGCCCTTACAAAATAAGCCGTGCCAGGAAGCAACCCTGTAACCGAACTTGTAAAAGTCCCGGTTCCTGTTCCATCTGTGGTTTTGGAATTGGCTATTGTTGGGCTTGGCGTCGTACTCCAGCAAACGCCACGTGCCATAACTGCCGAAACTCCTTCGTAGGTAATGTTCCCACCACTTGTTGCCGTAGTTGATGTAACGGATGAGAGGGCTGTTGTGGTAAGGGTAGGCAATGCTGCCAATGTGGTTGCAGTCACTTCATTCCCATAAGAAGTACCCACACTGTTAATTGCATACGCCCTAAAATAATATAAGGTGGTGGGCAATAACCCCGTGATCGTATTGCTGAATGTTCCTGAACCTGACCCAATGGCCAATTTTGAGGAAGCTGTGGTTGGACCGGTTGTGGTCGCCCAGCAAATGCCCCGTTCGGTAATTGTTGCTCCTCCATCGGTTGTGATCGTGCTGCCCAGAATGGCTGAGTTGGCTGTTATGGTTGTTGCCGCAGTGGTTGTCAGATTGGCTGGCGAGGTGGGGGTGACCTGCGCTGTCACCGTGTTGCTCTGGATATTTCCAGCATAGGCAACAATCGTATAAACATGCAACTTTCCACCTGTCAATTCATTGTCTGTTAATTGGTTGGCATCTTTTGCCTGATTAGACAGGGAACTCTCAGCCGCATCACCCACTTTTTTTGTGATCTTAAACCCTGAAATTAAGGTGACAGGTTGGCTCCAGGTCAGTTTTACGGTGGTCCCTTCAAGGGTTGCCTTAAAGTTGTTGGGTGTCCATAGCTCTTTTGGAACGCCCGAATCGAATGGATTGGTCCGTTCGCGCTTTTCGCAGGAGGTGATCAGGAAAAAGATTGTCAGGAATAATAATATCTTCGTCTTCATATGCTTCGATTTTTGGGAACTAGGTTAAAAATGATAGGCAAGGACAAACCCACCGCCGTTTTTTAAGGGAACAGGATTAAAGCTCACCGACTGTTTTTTGGCCTTACTTTGTTTTCCGGAATTCAGGATAAATTCAATGGCCGAAAATCCTGCCAGGCCAAACGCAACTGGCGAGACCATATCGTAAAGCTTTACTTTGCTGTACAAATTTGAGGCATCGTTGGTTGTGGCCGTTTGCTACTGTTTGTAAACTGTTCCGGCCTGAAGATAGGCAAAAGTTCCTGCTGCTCCTGTTACCAAAGCAGAAACTAACCATAGGGTTTTGCTCTTCTTGTACTTGTAATAAGTTGGGGCATAGATTTTTACGACAGGTTTGACATGTTGGACATTTTTTGTCTCCTTTTGCTCCTTATTTTCATTTGCTGCAGTTTGTTCCTTTTGTTCCTTTTCAACCTTGGGGGCTGCAACCCGGGTTAAAGTTTCTTTTAGTTCGGTGTTTTTCCCTTCTTCGATCGTAACCGTTTTATTGACAGTTGCATAACCTGTTTTGGTCAGTTGGACCGAATATTCGCCGATCAGCAGTTTGTCAAATGTATATGGTGTTGTCCCATATTCTTTGCCGTTGATACTGATTGTTGCCCCCGAAGGAACAGCAATCACGTCAAGTGAGCCTTCGATAGGGCTTGGAGTTAAGGCAATCGTTTTATTGTCGCCAACTGCCAGTTCAATGTCTTGTTTTGCGGGTTTGTATTTGTCAAGCCGCGCTTCCAACGAATAGACACCCGCAGATAACCTCCCTTTCCAATTGCCTGTTGCTTTCTGCTCGTTGTTGATAAAAAGGGTGGCATTTTCAGGAAGGGTAATGTCGATTTCCGCAAAATTGGGAACCATCGTAAAACTGATCGGGACAGTTTGCCCTTCTACAACTGTTACTTTCTGATTGACAGGTTCATACAAATCCTTTAATACCTGGATGATATGGTCTCCGGCTGATAGTGGCTCACTTTGGCATGGCGTAACATTCGGCTGCAACTTCCCATCAATTAAAACTTTTGCATCCTTTTCTGGTTCGGTACTCACCGATATAAGCCCAAATGCCGATTTCAGTTTAATATTCAACTCTTTACGGGCATTTGCGATTTCAACAATCCCCACTTCGGAATGGTACATCGGAGCTTCGACCCTGTAATTGTATTTGCCCGGTTTAAGTTTGGCCTGATAGCTTCCGGTCTTGACAAGTTTGTCGTTGATATAGACCATTGCCTCAGCGGGTTCCGGATTGATGACCAGCCATTGTCCTATCACTTCATCTTCAACAGTTGTCACTACTTTTCCGGTAGAGAGGACCAACTCATAAACTGTGGCCTTTTCGATGGAGATCGGATAGAGATAATCGCGCA
>JBAXWR010000363.1:0-6546 GCA_037128295.1 Mariniphaga sp. | reverse complement strand
CTTGTATTTGAAGTTACGTTGGGTATCGGGTCACCGTTTCGGTATTTGGTGGTCTTGAGGTTCTCAACCATCCAAACCTGAGTTCCAATGGTTACTGTATGATAAACATTACCATCTATATCTGTAACAGTTGCAGAAGGATTTGTAGAGTCGTTGGTAGCCGATTCTTTTTTGCAATTCCAAAATATCAAAATAAGAATTGCTGAAACCAGGAAAATGGGAATGGCGCTTTTGAAATTCATGAAGTTAACTTAGTTGTTGTTAAATATTAGTCGCCAAAAATAATTTTTTTTTGTTTAATAGAATAATTGGAATTAAAAATAATACAATTTTAAACAACATTTAAAATTTAATATCCCTGTCAAAGTCAATCCTAATTTTCAAATCTTCAAATTAACGAATCTTCAAATTCCCCCATTTTCAAATCTTCAAATTACCATATTTTCAAATTATTCTATTCCCCTAAATAATAACTTGTTACAGGCGATTGCTCATAACCCATCGAGCGATGGACAACTTCTGTGCGGTAAAATGGGTCCTGCATCAAACAAACACGGCGGTCGGTTGCCGGAATGGTTGTGGCGTAAATCCGTAGCTCGCCAGGCAAAATGGTGATCAGCTCCTCGCGCCAATCACCCTGGATATCGGCCATCATTATCACCGAACCTTCAATTTTGGTTTCAAGGGTGGCACCTTTGTATTTTACGATCGATAACTTGCTGACATCGAAGCGGTCCCACATGCTGTTTTCGTAACCTGGAGACACTATATTTTCACGCACTTTATCGGCATCCCAGAAAATCCAGTTCCTGCACCCCGGAACATCACCATCGGTGGCCAGGATTTTCCCTTTTGCAGAAAGGAGATATCTCGCTTTTGAACCTCCTTTGGAATCCTCGGAGGCAAAACATTCGAGGCCGGGAACATTGGGAAGCACATCGGCAACCATGCCATCCCCAACATGCAGGGTCTTCTTACCCAAACCCCAGATCAATTCGCCGGTTTTGGCATCGAGCAGACAAATCCCATTCCCATCATCGTGCCAATCTTCGTAAGCACAAAAAATCTCCAAACCCGGACGTTCAGGGTCGATATCCGATACAAAACATTTGTCGGGATGGCCAAAACCTGAGGACCAGAGTGCAGTGCCATTGTCATCCAGAACTACCGAACCCAGAACGACTTCATCCCTTCCATCGCCATCCACATCGGCAGTGTGCATTCCATGTGCGCCCTGGTGCCTGATGACAGGGTCTTCCTCATCACCGTCCCAACGCCAAAGTTTCTGTAACTTGCCATCAACCAATTGATAAGCATCCACCATCATCAAACGGTAAGTTCCACGTGCCACCAGCAAACAAGGGGTTTTCCCATCAAGGTAAGCCATTCCCATCTGGTTGCGGTTGTTGCGGTTATAGTCGCCAAACCGCCAGCTCCGTTCCGGCCAATCAACCTTGCAGATTTCCTTGCCTGTCATCCCATTCAGGATCGAACACCATTCGGGACCTTTCCGGACACGTCCATCGGCTTCACGCGCGTCGGCAGGGCCTGTTTTCACAGCTATTTCGGCTTTGCCGTCGCCATCAAAATCGAATACAAGCATTGGGGAGTACCAGATTCCGGGTTCAATTCCTAAACCAAGATCCTTCTGCCAGAGAAAAGTCCCATCGTTCAGGTAAGCCTCTATCTTATAGGTCAATCCATCCTTGTTGGGTTGGCCTCCGGGATCAATGCCCCGATCGGGTTGCTTGACGATAAAATCGAGAACTCCATCGCCATTCAGGTCGGCAACGGCGATACGCTGAGGTTTGTAATCGCCCTGCAATTTGATACTGCGATAATTCTTAAAATCTTGTGATAATGTAACTTTCACTGATTCAGATGCTTTTAATTCCTTCCCATCAATAACGGCACAGATAGAATAACTGGCAGCACCCGAAGTTTCAGGTACATTATCGGTAAAATCGGTTGTATTGAAAATTGGTTTTTTATTGATTTTGACTGGCTTCTTTCCAGCAGTTTCATGGTAAATATTAAAGGCAGATTGCGGGGCATCTTCAGCCAACATCCGCCAGCTCAGGTAAACTGTTTGGGGAGAGGTTCGTTGTGCTGTTAATCCACGATTGAACTTTTCGGCTACCCGTTTCGTAGCACATCCATTCACCAAAGGTTTTGGCTCATGGATAGGCTTCAGCACCGGATACATGTAATTCCGTTCACGCGGATCCTGGGCATTCAGGTTAATTGAAAGGATTATCAATATAATGTTGATAATCAATGTTTTAAAACATAATCGGTAGTTCATTTGATTATTATTAGTAATAGTTGAAGAATCGGGTTCTGGTAAATCATTCATCCTAATCCGGTTAAGGATTAAATATCAATAGATAATAAATTTAAAAAATATTGTTTTCCAGAAAGTTCTATTTTACCGCAAAGATCGCCAAGGT
The DNA here is from genome assembly GCA_037128295.1 of Mariniphaga sp. Classification (GTDB taxonomy): domain Bacteria; phylum Bacteroidota; class Bacteroidia; order Bacteroidales; family Prolixibacteraceae; genus JAAFHB01. The sequence continues at coordinate 4,096 of JBAXWR010000363.1, read as the reverse complement.
TTCGCAAAGGTACGCAAAGGTAAAATGTGGTGATTTAACACTTTGCGTCCCTTTGCGAATATAACTTTGCGTCCTTTGCGGTAAATATTACTTACTTTTGTGCAATCAACCTATTCTACTTTATATCCAGATATACTTTTAACCCACAATCCTTTAGAGATTTTATTCCCTCCGCCACGGTTCTAGCATTGAGTTCCGCTCCTGCTTTGTTTGTATGCGTATGGTCGCCAGGAAAAAACAATTTCACTTGAACCTGTCCCAATTTCTCATATTTCCGGGCCACCAACTCATTCAGATCGACAAAAAATGCGGTTTGATCGGCAACTTCTTTGGCCCATTTCCCATACGATTCCGAAACCCGTTCAACTTTTCCCTGCGGCCATTCATTGCGCGGAATCTGTGAAAAAACAACTGGTACTGCTCCTTTGGATTTGGTATCCTGGATGTATTTCTTCATGTACCAACCGTAACTATGGACCGTTTCCTGAGTCACATCGGGTTTGGCCACAACTTGTGTTTCGTCACCGGTTCCCCGGAGTGAGCCACGAAATTTCTCTGCATCGGGCTTTGCACTGTCGTTGTGCCCAAACTGCATTAAAACAAAATCACCTTTTCGTATTTGGAGAAGTATTTCTTTCCAGAGACCTTCGTTAAGGAATGTCCGGCTGCTGCGGCCTCCACGTGCTTTGTTCAGGATTGTCACTCGGCTTGTATCAAAAAATGCAGGCAATTCACGCCCCCAACCCACGATTGTATCATTTCCGTTTGCAACAGTTGAATCCCCAATAATAAATACCCGCCTTTTGACTGGGAAAATCACTTTGGGTGCTTTCAAAAGAAATTTATTGAGTTTGACTTTGGGTGTGGCTTTTATTTGATCTACGATCAAGGATGCTGCCAAAACTGCACCTTCGGCAGAAGTATGGGTATGGTCGCGGCTAAAGAAAAATTTGCCTGTTACCTTCTCTTCACCATAGGAATCCAGCTTGTCCGACATCAATTTGTTCAGATCAACAAATTTGATTTTATCCTGAATTGCAACTTCCATTGCCCACTTTGGATAACTATCGGGAGTCCGTTTAATCTTTCCATTCTCCCAATCGTTACGTGGGATAGGCGTTATGATGATGGGGATTGCACCTTTTGCTTTGGTTTCACGGACAAACTTTCGAATGTACCAACCATAACTGTGAACAGTTTCATGTTGTTTGGTCATCAGGTTGTCGATCTCTTCGCTCTCATCGCCAACCCCGTAGATGGTTCCCCGTGCGCGAATGGTATCGTTTATTGGTCCGTTGTCGTTATGTCCGAATTGCATCAGCACAAAATCGCCAGGTTTCAACTGCTTGAGGACCTCGTCCCATAATCCTTTAGTTTGATAAGTACGGCTGCTTGTCCCACCAAGTGCCTGATTGACAACATTGATGTTGGTTGTATCGAAAAACTGGGATATCGGGTCTCCCCAGCCCCACAAGCCGCCTGCACCGTCACCACGTCCATTTTTTACTGTTGAATCACCGATCGTAAAGAGGGTGGGCTTTGATTTGGCAGACGATCCAATCTGGCATATAAATCCCAGAAGGAGAAAAAGAAGAATACGGTTCATTATTTTGGTAGTTATCGTTTCAATGAAATTCCCTACTTCCCGATGATTTTTTGAATTTCATTCAATTTATTTAATGCTTCCATTGGGGTAAGGTTATTGACATCCAGATTTTTAATTTCATCGCGAATTTGTTTTAGCACCGGATCATCGAGCTGGAAAAAACTCAACTGAAAACCTTCGCGCATTTCCGCAAGGTCTTTCACCCGTTTGGCCGGTAGCTCTTTGCGATTAGCCTGTTCAAGTTGTTTCAAGATTTCACCGGCACGTTGAACGACACTTTTTGGCATACCGGCCATCTGTGCGACATGAATACCAAAACTATGATTGCTTCCACCAGGAACCAGTTTTCGTAAAAAGATCACCTTGTTCCCCACCTCCTTCACAGTCACATTAAAATTGCGCACCCTGCCAAACGATTTCTCCATTTCGTTCAGTTCGTGGTAGTGGGTCGCAAAAAGGGTTTTGGCCCTCCCTTTCGGGTAGCCGTGAATGTATTCCACAATCGACCAGGCAATTGAAATGCCATCATAGGTACTTGTTCCACGTCCCAACTCATCGAGTAAGATAAGGCTTCGGTCCGACATGTTGTTCAGGATACTGGCTGCCTCGTTCATCTCGACCATAAAGGTGGACTCCCCAAGGGAAATATTGTCGGACGCTCCTACCCTGGTGAAGATCTTATCGACATAGCCGATCCTGGCCGCTTCTGCCGGGACATAGGATCCCATTTGCGCCATCAAAACGATCAATGCGGTCTGTCTCAACAACGCTGACTTTCCCGCCATATTAGGTCCCGTGATGATGATGATTTGTTGCTCCTGATTGTCGAGGAAAACGTTGTTTGTGACGTACTTCTCGCCAATTGGCAACCGTTGCTCGATCACGGGATGACGGCCTTCCTTAATATCGATCACTTGGGTCTCATTCACATCAGGACGGTTGTACTTATTGGTTATGGCTATCGTGGCAAACGAAAAAAGGCAATCGATTTGAGCCAAAACTGAGGCGTTCAACTGGATCGCCTGGATATATTCAGTCAATGCCGAAACCAATTGTGTGAACAAACGGGTTTCGATGGTAAGGATTTTCTCCTCTGCCCCAAGGATCTTCGATTCATAGTTCTTCAACTCTTCGGTAATGTACCGCTCAGCACTTACAAGGGTCTGTTTTCGGATCCATGTATCGGGGACTTTATCCTTGTGGACATTGCGCACTTCGATGTAATAGCCGAAAACATTGTTGAAAGCGATCTTCAAAGAACTGATTCCTGTATTGATAATCTCGCGTTCCTGCATCTTCTGAAGGTAATCTTTCCCTGAAAAGGCCAGGTCGCGTAACTCATCCAACTCTTCCGAAACCCCACGTGCAATCACATGTCCCTTGACAATCATCAAAGGTGGATCCGGGAATATCTCTTTATCAATGCGTTCCCTTATCGTATGACAGGAATTAAGTTGTTCTGCCAACCTGATCAATACGCTGTTTCCCGATTTGGTGCACAACTCCTTGATCGGGGCAATTGCTGTAAGGGCAATTTTAAGCTGAACCATCTCGCGTGGGTTCATCCTTCCAACCGCAGCCTTGGATATAATCCGTTCGAGGTCTCCGATATGACGAATCTGATCTTCGATATGGGCCTTTAAATCTGAATTTTCTGTAAATTTCTGGACAACATCGAGCCGGTCGTTGATCCGTTGGATATCTTTTAACGGGAGTGCGTCCCAACGTTTCAAAAGACGGGCACCCATTGGCGAAATGGTACGGTCGATCACCTGCACAAGGGTTTGCGCCCCTTCGTTGATCGTGTGGAACAGTTCCAGGTTACGGACCGTAAAACGGTCCAGCCAGACATACCGGTCCTCCTCAATTCTTGATAGCCCTGAAATATGCTGTAATTGAGAGTGTTGTGTAAAATCAAGATAATGAAGGATAGCCCCGGAGGCAATGATCCCCAACTGAAGTCCCTGAACACCAAACCCTTTGAGCGAAACCGTTTCAAAATGGCGCAACAACCGGTCGTTTGCCGCTTCATCGGTATAAACCCAGTCGTCGAGTTTATAGGTATAAAACTTACTGCCAAACAGTTCGATAAAAAGCTTCTCTTTCCCTTTTTGGAAAAGCACCTCTTTGGGTTGGAAACTGTTCAGCAACTTGTCAACATATTCAAAAGAACCCTCGGCAGTAAGGAATTCGCCAGTCGAAATATCCAAAAAAGCGACCCCAGCCAATGTTTTCTCAATATGGACCGAAGCTAAAAAGTTGTTTTCACGGTGTTCGAGCACATTGTCGTCAATCGAAACACCAGGAGTTACAAGCTCAGTAATCCCCCTTTTTACGATATTTTTGGTCAGCTTCGGATCTTCGAGCTGTTCGCAAATGGCGACACGTTGACCAGCCCTGACCAATTTGGGAAGGTAAGTATCAAGCGCATGGTAAGGGAAACCTGCCAGTTCGACAAAGCTTGCCGAACCGTTGGCGCGCCGGGTAAGC
>JBAXWR010000362.1:0-6550 GCA_037128295.1 Mariniphaga sp. | reverse complement strand
TTTTAAAAATTAATTTTATCCCCTTAAAACGGTCAACATATTTCAGGCACTAACACTAGCGGCTGGTACCTTGCGGCTGGTACCTTGCGACTGGTACCTTGCGACTGGTAACTGGCGACTGGCAACTGGTGGCTGGCAACTGGTGGCTGGCGGTATCATAATTTGTATTGCAGTTCATAACATTGATTTATAATTTATTAGATGTTTATTTGCTATTTTTGATCTGCTAAATTTCTTTTGATTTTTTTATCTTGGAATTTAAAATAGGTATTCAGCATAAACAAAAAGCTCCGTTTGGAGCGGAATATTGGTAGAAAATGGAACGTCACCCCTAGTGGCGACGCAATCAGGATGATGTCAAAAGGTGGAATGAATTCTGCGCCGCAAAGCAACTGCCAATTAGAATCGGTTGTTCGAGTTCATTAGGTTATCGTTCAGATTATTGGCCTAAGCTTTCCCTTTTCTTAAAAATCCTTATAATCAACACTGTACGTTGCGGCGCATGGATCGTTGAATCTCCCAACAACTTTCCGATTGCTCCGCTGCCTGGGGATATACATTTGTTATACAATATTTTGATTCCTACGAATATTGTAAGATGCGAAAAGTTCATATGGATTTCCAATATGTGATCCACTTTGGAATCAGTTCAAAATCCTACTGCGGACACTTCCCTGAAGGGGATAAATTTGAATACCCTGGGTAATCGGTCCCGAAAAAAAGCCAAGTCAAAGTTCAAAAGACGATAGAACCGCGCAACCCAGGGAAAAGATGAAGCAACCAAACCGTCAGCGATCGAATGTTCGGGAAAGAGGTAAAGTGCCTTCGGACGGGGGGACAACTCTCTTAAAAGTATGTGGCGCAGTCCATGATTTTGGTTATTGTTTTATTTTGACCTCACCCCCTACCCTAAAAACGCTGACAGGTTTGCAACGCTATCAGGTTTTTGGTTTCAGTAGTTGTGAGTTTTGCGCGTTTTTACGCGTTTTGGGCAGTAAAAATGACAATATTATGTTTGTCTTTCGTGTCCTACCAAACATATTAATAAACCCCAAAATTACCAGTTATGTGCCAAATCGTGTCAACCGTTGGAAAAACAATACCAACTGTTAGATTTCAAAATATTTAGTTAAATAACGATTTAGGTTTGAAAAAAATTCCCTAAGTTTAGAATCTGACAATTTTAAAATATTAATAATGGAAGCATGACATGTAAAAATTGCATTCCATATTCCTTGAACCCTCCAGGACCAACGGTGTAGAGCCGTTGGTCAACCTTCCTGATGACAAGTGTTGCCTTATCGTGTATTTGAATAACACTCCAAATCTCCGAATGTCAATTTTACCTATAAATACCTAAAGTTTGTTTCGACAAATGCTCCCGGTATTCTTGTTTCGTTGGGATAGGCTTAACATCCTTAACCAGTTTTAGAACTGTTTGCACAACGTCCAAAAGTTTCTGGCTTTGCCGTGAAACTTTTGGACGTTAAGCTATTCGGCATGCTCACAGAAAACGACCATTTCAAACACTGTATAAAAGTATTTTGTAAATGTAATTCTTCAAATTTTCATTTTTTTGGGAACGTGAAATAATAACATTGATATAATCAATTATTATTGAATTGATTACAAAATTTAGACTTCATTATATGGCCTTAACCAGGGTCATGTTTTATAACTCTTGTCCTTCAGAAAAGGGTTGTAGGTTGAAGTGCAAGGAAGATTTGAGCATTAAACAATTTCCCGATTGCGCCACTATTTGTTGAATGTTCCTTTTGCTATAAATATAATTTTTTACAAATATATTTCACCATCTATCTTCTTTTTATTTACCTTTAGGTCATCTAAAATTACTCAAATCATGAAAATAAAATTTATAGGCGCTGCACGCGAAGTGACAGGAAGCAAGACCCTGATTACCTTAAATAATGGGAAGAAAATCCTGCTAGACTGCGGAATGTTCCAGGGAAAAGGTGAGGAAACCGATGAGATGAACCACAACCTAGGCTTTGAACCTTCTGAAATCGACCATATTATACTTTCACACGCCCATATCGACCATTCCGGATTGATCCCGTTTGTTTATAGGCTGGGGTTCAGGGGTTCAGTGATCTGTACCAATGCCACACGCGACCTCTGCGCGATTATGCTTGCCGATAGCGGCCATATTCAGGAGAGTGATACTGAGATGTACAATAAAAAAAGGGCACGCCATGGACTGGAACCTGTTGAACCAATTTACAGGAAGCAGGATGCTGTAAACTGTATGGAACTCTTTATAGGGACTGCCCATAACCGGAAGTTTTACATTAATGATAACGTAAAAGTGCGGTTTACAATGAACGGTCACTTGTTGGGTGCAGGAACTGCATTATTGGAAATTACTGAAAATGGGAAAGTTACAAAAATTGCTTATACAGGCGACATTGGCCGTCCGACCAGCCGGATTTTAAAATCACCCGAATCGTTTGGTCAATGCGATTACCTTATTACGGAAGCCACTTATGGTGACAGGCTACATCCACGTCTACAGGTTGCAGAAGAAGATTTGCTAAGGGTTGTCAATGAGGCTTGTGTGCAACGTGGTGGGAAGCTGATTATCCCTTCGTTTGCCATCGGCCGGACACAGGAGTTGGTTTATTCTCTGAACAATTTTTTCAATCAGGGACGGCTTCCAAAAGTTCAGATTTATGTCGATAGTCCCCTTGCTGTTAATGCCACCGATATATTCAGGATGCATCCCGAATGTTTCAACAACGATGTGCTGAATGTGATCGAAAACGACGAAGATGCGTTTGGATTCAACTCATTGCATTACGTTAAAACATCCAAAGAATCGAAAAAACTCAATACCATCAAAAAACCTTGTGTGATTATTTCTGCTTCAGGGATGATGGAGGCCGGACGAATCAAACACCATTTGGCCAATAATATCTCCAATCCACACAATACGATCCTTTGCGTTGGTTATTGCGCACCACGGACTTTGGGCGCAAGGATACTACAAGGTGATCCCGTGGTTTCCATTTTCGGCACCAAATATGAGGTCAATGCAACCATTGAACGCATCGAGGCATTCAGTGGACATGGCGATTACAAAGAATTGTTGGGTTATCTGAAATGTCAGGATAAATCAAAAATTGTAAAGACCTTTCTTGTACATGGTGACTACGATGCGCAGTTATTCTATAAGGAACAGATGATAGAAGCCGGTTTTGGGGATATCGAGATACCTGCATCGGGCGATGAGTTTGAGCTAGTTTAAGCTTTAGGGGCGTTATAAAAGGAAACCCGTTGTATTTCAGATCATACAACGGGTTTGTTTATATTGGAAATTACTTTTTTTGTTCCTTTTGCCACCCTTCCTTAAACTCTTTTGCAGCTTCTTCTGTTTTTTTTAGCAATTGCTTTGCTTTTTCAGCTGCAGCTTCGCGTTGAGGTTCAGTGTTTTTCCAAACTTCTTTCGCTTTTTCGCCTGTTTCCTTGATCACCTTTTTTACAGGACCAGTCGAGTCACAAACAAAATTCTTGGCCTTTTCAAATTCCTGCCTCGTTTTTTCGCCTAATTTCTGGGGAGTAGATTGGGAATAACCAATATTCACACAACCGATAAAGACCAAAGTCCATAATAAAAGCCTGATTACTATTTTCATAATATGAAGTTTTTCAATCTAATTTAAACCAATCACAAACCAATTCCGTTTTATCCTCCGGCTCCTTGTAGTGCCTGAACTCATTGGTCTTGGGATTGTAGGAATAATCCTCTCCCCATGTTTCGTGGTTCTGCTGCACTTGCTGGATGGCGTCCAGAATAAAATATAGTTCGTCGTTTGTCATCGTGGGATGCAATGACAACCTTATCCAACCTGGCTTTTGGGATAGGTCGCCCGAATTGATCCTTTCGGTGATCTGGTGCGATTTGTCGTGACTCACATCCAACAGAAAATGACCATAAGTTCCGGCACAGGCACAACCTCCCCTTACCTGAATTCCAAAATTGTCATTGAGCAATTTGACCGCGAGGTTGAAATGGAGGTTCTCAATATAAAATGAAATGATCCCCAATCTGTTAGGAATGTTATTGGCAAGAATGTGAAGTTCATTGATTTCTTCGAGGCCTGCTAAGGCAATTTTAACCAGTTCTTTTTCCCGTATCTCCATATTTTCAACACCCATGCTGTTCTTCAATTCTATACAAAGAGCCGTCCTGATGGTTTGCAGAAAAGGTGGTGTCCCACCATCCTCGCGCACTTCGATATCGTCAACATATTTGAACTCGCCCCATGGATTGGTCCAATCGACAGTTCCGCCACCCGGATTATCCGGAACAGAACTTCTATCGTATATAGCTGAATTAAAGATCAATACACCTGCACTTCCAGGGCCTCCCAGAAATTTATGAGGTGAAAAGAAAATGGCATCTAAAGCCTGGAGGGGATCCTCCGGGTGCATATTGATCTTCACATAAGGTGCCGATGCGGCAAAATCGACGAAGCACAACCCACCATTCTCATGCATGATTCGCGCCATTTCATGGTAAGGGGTAGAAATTCCCGTTACATTGGAACAGGCTGTAAACGAGCCAATTTTCATCTTCCGGTTTTTGTACTTGCCCAATTCAATCCTTAACTGTTCTGGATCTACAAGCAATTCCTTATCGGGATAAAGTTGTACGACATCGGCAATCGTTTCGAGCCATGAGGTATGATTGGAATGGTGTTCCATGTGGGTGATAAAAACGACAGGACGATCTTCGGCAGGCAAACGGTCGATCTTGTCAATTTTGTGCATCGCCCTGAATCCGAGTATCCGTTGGAATTTATTGATTACCGTCGTCATTCCCGATCCTGCATTAATAATCACATCATTCGGACCGGCATTCACATGTTTTTTAATTTTTTTCTGAGCGAGGTGATAGGCTTTTGTCATTAAGGTCCCGGTCTCGCTTGTCTCTGTATGGGTATTTCCTACAAAAGGGCCAAACACGTTGGTGATCCTGTCTTCAATTGGTCTGAAAAGCCGTCCGCTTGCGATCCAATCGGCATAGATGATTTTCTTTTCACCATAAGGTGACAGGAAAGTATGGTCGATACCTATAATTTGTTCCCTGAATTTCTTAAAATAACTTTCCATTGAGCTTTAATCCATTGAGAATTAGTTGGGGGCAATTTTAGTAAGAAATTTCGAACCTGCCTATGAGATTCTTAATTGAATCTTTATCAGGTTCTGTTATCTTTAACACCATTAAATAATTCCAATCTTAAATAATCAAGCAATGTTAAAACATTTTTCTCTTAACTTGTTACTACTTGTTAATCTGCCACTTCCATTTTTGTCAACTGCGCAGGAGGGCCGGATCAAACAGGTGCAACTTTCACACTTTGAACTGCAGTCGTCTGTTTTGATCGATGCCACAGGCGAAAAGATCTCCTCTCCAGCTTACAATTCCAATGTCTACTGGTTTCCTGTAACCGTTCCTTCGACTGTTCTTACGGGTTTGGTGGTCAATCGTGTTTATCCTGATCCATATGCCGGAATGAACAACATGTTGATCCCCGATGCCTCGGATGAATTCAACAAAACCTACAACCTTGAGCAATACAGCCACTTGCCCAATGTAGGCAATCCATGGAAAAACCCCTATTGGTACCGAACTTCGTTCAAAGTTCCCGCTACCGATAAAGGAAGGCATTTCCAGTTGATCTTCAAGGGGATCAACTACCGGGCAGCGGTATGGTTGAATGGTCAGCCAATTGCCGATTCTACCAAAATGGTGGGGATGTTTGAGGAATACAGTTTTGATGTGAGCAAACTTGTAAAAGCCGGCGATGAGAATTTCCTGGCGGTGAAGATTTATCCGCTCGATTATCCGGGCTTACCGGCACCTGAACAATTAAAAGCAATGGACGATTTCTTCCTGAATGGTGGCCCTACCGGGGATATCGGTAAAAATGTAACCATGCTCTGTTCTGTGGGTTGGGACTGGATGCCACCGGTAAGAGATCGCAACATGGGGATCTGGCAACCGGTATTGCTCCGTACCTCAGGTGATGTGACCCTTTCAAAACCACATATAATCACAGATTTGCCCAATTTGCCAGATACAAGTGCGGCTAAAATTTCACTTCAGATTGCTATTTCAAATCAGGGTTCGAAAGTATCAAACGGAAACCTGAAAATCAGCATCCGCCCCGAAAACTTTATGGGTGGTGCACCGGTTCAGATCAACAAACAAGTTTCGGTCGAAGCAGGTAAAGACAATGTGATTGATCTCAATGCAGATAATACGATACAATTGCTTGTTAAACAGCCCAAACTTTGGTGGCCAAACGGTTATGGAAAGCCAAATTTGTATCGTGTTCATATTCAATACGAATCAAATGGGGTAGTTTCAGATGAAAATTCTTTTGCTTTTGGTATTCGTACCGTTGCCTCAAAAGCAGTCGATGTTCCCAATAAATCTTTGAGACGTGATTTTTATGTGAATGGCCGACGAGTTCACCTCACCGGTGGTGCCTGGGTTCCTGATATGATGCTTAATAGGGATTCA
>JBAXWR010000361.1:0-6557 GCA_037128295.1 Mariniphaga sp. | reverse complement strand
CGGATTATAGACTGTTTGGGCTTCTTCGTTAAACCGAAACCCATTGTACCATTTTTGGATTTCCTGACGGTATTCAATCCGGTCAACTTTGTTTTTAGCAGCTAGGGCATCTATCCTGTCGCCAAAATAGTGTTCAACTTCTTCCTGGGTATAACCATACATAGTAGCGAAAGCCTGGCTCATGGTAATGTCTCGCAGGTTGTTGAGTTTCGAGAAAACCGACACTTTCGAGAATTTGGTCACACCTGTCATAAATACAAACCGAAGGTGCTCGTCCGAAGCTTTAATGTTAATGTAGAAGTTCTCCAATACCTGTCGAACCTCTTCAATATGAGGGGCATATATATTTTCGACCAATGGCTTGTCGTATTCGTCAATAAGGATGACGACTTTGCCAAGATCTTTGGCTTTGTTGATTAGCTCACCAAACAAATAACCCGATTTCTTTTCGTCCGAAAGTTCAATCCCAAGATCGTGGGCGTTATCATGTAAAATAATACACAATCCCTTGTTGAGTTGCTCGGCTGACGAACAATCTGCTTTTGAAATATTCAGGTTAATAACAGGATACGACTTCCAATCGTAGGGTATATTGTATATTTTAAGACCTTTAAAAAGTTCTTTGTTGCCTTTGAAGATGTTTTTCAGGATAGACACCGAAAGAGATTTGCCAAACCGGCGTGGGCGCGAAAGGAAGAAGATGCCTTTATTTACCCCTATTAGCTTGTGAAAAAAATCAGTTTTGTCCACATACAAATCCCCTCCAATGATAACATCTTCGAAGGTGTAATTGCTAGTATTAATTGACTGGTACATACTAAACCGGTTTTGTTGCTAAAAAATCATGATACAAAGATATGTATTTACATGGTTTACACAATAAATGCACCCAGCCCTACTCTCCCATTTTAGAGAAGGTATCTCCATTTTCAATAAAAATATAAGTTTACTTTTGTCCGTGGTACCTGTAGTATTGCTAAAAGATTAATTTTGAAGATCAATAAAAACGAATCAAGTCAAAAGGATAAAAATGAATAGATTCCCACAAAAACTAAAGCTGTTCGCCCTGATTATTGGAATGATTGGGACAATTGCTTCCTGTTCTGAAAAAAAACAAAGCTTGGATCTGACCAGATATGTAGATCCTCAGATTGGTTCTGTACATGGCCGATGGTTTTTCTACACTCCGGCCGCAATACCATTTGGCATGGCCAAGTTGGCACCGCACACCAATGCCTACGGAAGTAAAGGCAGTTGGGGACCATGCGGATACGATTACCGCCATAATTCGATCGAAGGGTTTGGCCATTTTCATGAGTTTCAGGTTGGTGGACTGGTTTTTATGCCCACCGTTGGAGCTTTACAAACCATTCCCGGGAAACTCGAAAATCCGGATGGTGGCTATCGTTCGCGGTTCGATAAATCAACAGAACATGCTGAACCAGGCTACTATACTGTTTTCCTGAAAGATTACAACATCAAAGCCGAAATTACAGCAACCGAACGGGTAGGATTTCACCGCTATATCTTTCCTGAAACCAAACAAGCCCACTTGATTATTGATATTGGTCACCGTCAGGGTGAAAGCAGTGGCGTAACTGATGCATGGGCCAAAGTTGTCAACGGTAACGAGGTCGAAGGATACATTGAAACTTATCCGGAATACTCCAAGTTCAGCGATCCCGATAAAAAGGTAAAAATGTATTTTGTGGCACTGCTTAGCAAACAACCATCAGTGACAGGTGCCTTTGTCGATTCAGTTCAAACCGAAGGTGTGTTAGAAACCAAGGGTATTGGCAACGGATTATTCCTGAATTTTGACATGAAGAAAGATGAAGTTTTGGAAATAACCACCGGATTGAGTTACACTTCCATCGGAAATGCCAGGTTGAACATGAAAACAGAAGCTACCGGAAAGTCATTCGATCAGGTGCGTGAACTGGCACATGTAGCATGGAATGAGAAACTTGGCCGGATCAAGGTTGAGGGCAAGGATAGTATCAAAAAGGTGAAATTCTATACCGGACTGTATCATGCCCTGCTCGGCCGTGGCGTTTCGAGCGATGTGAATGGGCAATATCCGTTGGTTGATGGTGGTATCGGGCAAATTCCGTTGAACGAAAAAGGGGAGCCAACCCACCGTCATTTTAATACCGACGGCATTTGGGGCGGATTCTGGAACCTAAGTCAACTTTGGGCTTTGGCATATCCCGATTATTTCAGCGAATACATCCAGTCGAACATCGATTTCTACAAAAACCGTGGCTGGCTTCATGATGGGGAAGCTGCCGGAATTTACACGAATGGCGTACAAACCAATTTCCAGGGGTTGTTGATCGCTTCGGCATACAATTGTGGAATCCGTGATTTTGAAGTGGATAAAGGATATGAGGCCGCATTGAAAAACGAAGTGGAATACCATGGACGTGATCTCGGAAACGGCAAATACGACCTCAACTATTTCGTCAAAAATGGCTACGTTCCCTATAAAGATACAATCATCGCCAATGGATGGGTGTTTAATTTCGGATCGTCACACACCCTCGAATATGCCTTCAGTTCTTTTGCTGTAGGCCAGATGGCGAAAGCACTCGGCAAAGAACAGGATTACGAAAAACTAATGAAGCAGGCCACCTACTATCAAAATCTTTTCGATCCGGAAACCAAATTCATCAGACCTAAAAAACTGGATGGAACGTTTATCCAGAAATTCGATCCGATGAAAGCGTGGGATGGATTTCAGGAAGGTAATGCATTTCAATACACCTGGTATGTTCCACACGATGTGGCCGGGTTGATCAACCTGATGGGAAAGGATGAATTTAACCAGCGGTTGGGTAAAGTGTTTGAAGATGCTCAGAAAGGCAAATTTGGTGGGAAATCGGATCAGATCGACAGTTTTTCGGGAATTGATATGCAGTACAACCATGGCAACCAGCCCTGTCTGCACGATTCATGGCTGTTCAACTACTCCGGACAACCCTGGCTCACGCAGAAATGGACCCGTGCCATCTGCGATGAGTTTTACGGCACCGAACCTTTGCGTGGATATGGCGTTGGTCAGGACGAAGACCAGGGCCAATTGGGCGCCTGGTATGTGATGTCGGCGCTTGGATTGTTTGATGTTCAGGGACATTCTGGTATCAACCCAACCTTCCAGTTCGGCAGTCCGCAATTCGACAAAGTCATTGTTCAGCTTGATCCTAAATATTATTCAGGAAAAGAATTGACGATTGAAGCCAAAAACAATTCGAAGGAAAATGTCTATATTCAGTCGGCAAGTTTTAAAAACGAGGCGATTGAAAACTGTTGGATCGACCGTGAAAAGTTGACTAAAGGTGGGACCCTGACTTTTGAAATGGGTGCCCGACCAAAGACCAACTGGGGTGTTGCCACTCCACCGCCTTCTATGTCAACAACAAAATAAAATAAACCAGATGAAAAGATTTATCCTTATTTTCCTATTTGCCGTTTATGGAATTGTCCCTGTAGTTGCGCAGATCAACCTTCGGACGAATAATTTTTCATTAAGCATCAACCAAGCCGGACAATTTTCCGAATTGACCAATCCTGTCACCGGCAAAAATTACCTTGCACCAGGAGAGAAAGCTCCCTTGCTGAAAATAAGGGTAGGCGCAATCTGGGAAGAACCGTCCAAAGCACTCTTCAATCCAAAATCAGGAGAAATCAACCTGACTTATCCGGCATCGAAAATAAATGCCGTTGTCAAAATCACGATCAATAAAAGTCACCTGTCGTTTCGATTGACAAAATTGAACGACAAAGAGAAGGTTAGCGCAGTTAATTGGGGCCCCTACCCTACCACAATAAGCCAAACCATTGGTGAAGTGATTGGTGTGGTGCGCGATGGTCAATATGCGATCGGCCTTCAGGCACTTAACCCAAAAACATTGGGAGGTATTCTGAAAACTGAAGGGGGAGTCGATGATTCACGTGGGAATACCGCCATTGGTCAGCCCTATGGAAGCAGCCTTCAGGCTTATAGTCTTGACCGCTCGAAACCCCGTCGTTTATCGGTTTGGAATAATCAGTATCCTGATATGCCGGTGGCAGCCATTCCGGGTGAAACCACTGTTGGGTCGGCTATTGCATTGTTTGGCTGTCCCGAAAATGAAACCCTCGATCACATCGGAGCCATCGAACTAGCTGAGGGGTTGCCACATCCGCTGATCAATGGTATTTGGCACAAGCAGTCGCCCGAAACAGGAAGGGCATACCTTATCTCTGACTTCAACGAAAGCAATATCGACGAAATGCTCGATTACACTCAGCAAGCCGGACTGATGTCACTTTACCATGAAGGTCCGTTCCAGTCGTGGGGCCATTTTATCTTGGATCCAAAAAGCTTCCCAAATGGAAATGCAGGGATGAAAACCTGTGTGGAGAAAGCTGCTAAAAAAGGACTCCGCATTGGTGTTCACACGCTCAGTACCTTTATCAATACAAATGATCCCTATGTTTCACCAGTACCTGACAAGCGACTATCTGAAACTGGTGCATCGTTGCTTTCGGCTGAAGTTAGCGCAACTGCCACCGAAATCTTGGTTGAATCAAATCAGTACTTCAAAAACATCAAGCCAAGCACACTTCATGCCGTAAGAATTGGGGGTGAGATCATCCGTTTCCGTGACGTGACAGCCGAAGCCCCATATAGATTACTCGAATGCCAGCGGGGCGCATTCGGAACAAAAGCTGCGGCGCACACCAAAGGCGAACATGCCGGTATGCTTTTGGATTATCCTTACAATACCTTGTTTCCGAATTTTGACCTTCAGCAGGAAATCGGGGGAAATCTGGGGCACTTTTTCACCGAAACCGGGGTTTCGCACATGGATTTTGATGGTCACGAAGGTTGCATGTCGTCTGGCGAAGGCGATTATGCCATTCAGGCCTTTGCCGAAAAAGTTTTTACGGATACCAAACAGACATTGGTAAACGGAACCAGCAGGTCGAGCCATTATTACTGGCACATTTGCCATTACTGGAACTGGGGTGAACCGTGGTATGGTGGATTTCGCGAATCACAGGGCGATTACCGATTGGAAAATCAACCACTTCTGGAGCGGAATTATATGCCCAACATGCTGGGCTGGTTCCTGCTCTCAGCCACAACCGGCATTGAGGACATCGACTGGATGATGGCCCGCGCTGCCGGATATCACGCAGGGTTTGCACTGGTTGCACGGTACAAAAGTCTGCAAAAGAACCCCAATACCTCCCAATTGCTTGCGCTGATCAAATTGTGGCAGGAAGCTTCGACGCAGAAAATCTTCTCTTCTGACCAACTGGCACGTTTGAAAAATCCTGCCAACGATTTTCACCTTGAAAAAGAGGGGCAGGAATGGAAACTTTACCCGTTCAAAAAATACAAGTACGAGCATGCCAAACAGTTGCTTCAGCCCGGACAGCCAACCTACTCTGAATGGACATTCGAGAACCAGGATGCTGAGCAGCCACTCTCCTTTACTCTGACATTGATGGGAAAAGCGGGAGCTGTGAGCAATCCCTCAATAGAACTGGATGGCTATTTCAAACTGGAATTACCAGGAACCTTCGAAGCAGGAAATTCGATTGTTTGCGACGGCAAAACCATCAAACTCTATAACAGCAAAGGGAGTTTCAAGAAAGATATCCTGTTGAATCAGGCCATTCCACAACTCAAAACAGGCAAGCACATCATCAAATACGATTGTGTATTCCCCGAGGAGAGTGAACTGGTCAATCGTTTTATTATTAAAACGATCAGTAATCCTGAAATTATTAAAAATTGAAAATAGGATGAAATTTCATGATGAAAGGCGAGATGACAAATTATAACTTTTTGAATATCAGAATGAAACGAATATTGTTTATTTTTCTACTGTTGTGTGGCGGAAATATATACGCACAAAAGTTTTTCAGGCCCGAAAACATGATAGAAACCGGGGTTTATTACTATCCAGAAGCCTGGAATCCTGATCAATGGGAGAGAGACATTAAAAACATCTCTGAAATAGGTTTCGAATTTATCCATCTGGCCGAATTCGGATGGGCAAAAATGGAACCGGAAGAGGGGAAATATGATTTCTCATGGCTCGATAGAGTTGTTGAGTTATCAGCAAAATACAAGCTAAAAGTTATAATGGGAACTCCAACAGCCGCTCCACCGGTATGGTTGACCCAAAAGTATCCTGAAGTTTTGATAGTACTGGAAACCGGAGAACGTGCCCAACACGGCACACGGGAACATTACTCCTGGTCGAGCAATAAATACCGGGAATTGACCTCCGGAATTGTTTCAACAATGGCAAAGCGATATGGTCAAAATAAAAACATTTGGGGTTGGCAGATTGATAATGAACCGTCGCATTACGGAATAGTCGATTACAGTGAAGTAGCCCGTTTAAGTTTTATCAAATGGCTGAGGGATAAATATGGCTCGATAGGGAAGTTAAATTACGCATGGGGAACAGCCTTTTGGTCAACGACATTCAATAATTTCGAACAAATTGAAATACCCAGTAAATTAAAACAAATTACCGATGTGGCCAGCCAAC
>JBAXWR010000360.1:0-6620 GCA_037128295.1 Mariniphaga sp. | reverse complement strand
GGTCAATTAGACAAATTATGCTCGAAAACGAGCATATACGCTCGAAAATGAGCATGTATGCTCGAAAATGAGCATAAAGAGGTTATCAGCATATAAAAAAATCAACAGTTGTAAGGGATATGTATTTACTAACATGTTGATATACAGTAGTAAAAACTCGTAAATAGATAGACAATTAGATACTTGGCACATTAATTGCTATAAAATTTGTTTTATCCTTTTTACATACCAGATTATACAACTAATAGATTTGAAATATAAACCAATAGATAGATTTGTATGAAATCCAAAATTACCTTTTTTCTTGCCTTTTTTCTGGTCATTACAATGGGTTTAAACAATTCATTGTCTGGCGCATCGTTTACGGGTTCCGGCGCAACCTTTACGATCAATATCGACGATGCCAGCACCACCTTGTCTGTTGTTGCCACAGCAACAGGTTACACATTTACCCTAAGTGGAGGTGCCTGGACAGGTTCTGCAACTGGTGCGTTTGCCAGCGATTTAGATTTGACCATCGATGCTACCGGGTTGTCAACCTACGACACTTTCAGGATTACAGATGGTGCTGCCGGTACCGCCGTGACTTTCAACATGAGCGATTCGAACACTTACAAGGACAATTTCAATATCAACCTCGATGGCGATGGGGCGGGGGGCATTCCCGGAATTATTAACTTTAATGGCGCCAGCAGCTTTATTGGCTCCAATGCCATTAGCGTGGTCACAACCACTAATATTGTTTTCAATGAGTCTTCCAGCTTGTCAACGGTTGACGGCAACCTGACATTGGATGCCAATACGCAGCTTCCTTATACCTCTTTGGATTTTAACGGTATCTATTTGAATCGTGCAACTGTGAGAGCAACCGGAACCGGGACAGTTAATGTTAAAGGAAGATCGGGTGCTTCGGCTGGATTTAATACACATGGAATCTATATTTCTGAGGACGGTATCCTTTCAGGTGGTACTACAGGTACCTTAACTGTTCAAGGTTGGGGATCAGCCAATATGGACAGTAATCCAGCACATGGCGTGTTTTTATATGGCAATGATTTTACGCCAACAATAACCACTTTAGGTGCCGATGTATCGGTAATCGGAAAAGCACAATCGACAAATAATACGGGTAGTGGATGTCTTGGAGTAATGGTGGGCCAAAGTGGTATAGAAACAGGAAGGGGCTTGATCTCCTCGGGGGCCAATGGAAACGTAACTGTCACCGGATATGGCTCCACTAGTCCTGTACCTGATAATACTGGAGTTGGCGTTTTTGGTACTTCTGCATCTATAACCTCTGGTGGGGCTGGTTTGGTTAAAGTTACTGGGATTGGCGGCGGATCTTCTTCTACATCTTTCTGTAATTATGGGGTATTTATGTCTTATGTTAGTGTTATTTCATCAGGTGCCGGAGGTTCGGTAGAAGTCAATGGAACAGGTGGAACTGAAAATTCAGGTTTACAAAACTTTGGTGTTTTTATAAATAATTCCATGATCACATGCGGGACAGGAAGCGGAACAGTAAAAGTTACAGGCACTGGTGGTGGAAAACTAACAAGTTCACAAAATCGGGGTATTAATGTATCAGGCAGTTCATCGATCAAAGCTGGAGGTTCAGGTTCCGTTACAGTAACCGGACAGGGAGGTACGAATGTTACAGGAACTGACAATTATGGTATCTATTTATGTGGTTCGGCTGCTCCTTATCCTATTATAACTTCTAATGGAGGTGATGTAAATGTTTCTGGCACTGGCGGTGGCGGTAGCATCAGTAACCATGGCATTTATATCCAAGGTGGTCAGATCGCTTCGGGCGGCACAGGAACAGTTAACGTGTCAGGCCAGGGGGGTAATCAGACGGGTACAGATGGGGATAGTAATATGGGTATTATTTTGTATGCTAATACAGATGTGTCCCAAATAATTTCCAACGGTGGAAATATTATCGTTAACGGTACAGGCGGGGGTGGCAGTGGATCTTCAGCGAGCAGTGCAAGCTCCAATTATGGGGTATATATGTCTACATATTCCGTTATTAAACCTGGGGGAAATGGCACGGTAAGCGTAACGGGCAAGGGAGGGAACAACTCTACAGGGGGTACCGGGGGTTATAACTATGGGATTTATTTATCCGACTATTCTGATGCAAATAGTGTTGGTACAAGGATAAGCTCCACAAATGGCAATGTAACTGTTATGGGAACCGGTGGTGGCGATGGGGGCTCAGGCACCTCGAATAATGGCGTAAACGTGGAATCCGGGGCATATATTACCTCTGATGGAGCGGGAACTACAGTTAGCGTAACAGGTACGGGTGGCAACTCCTCTGGTTCTGACAACTATGGGGTTCAGATTGGCTATGGCACAACCCCAAATTTTTCCAAAATAACCTCTGGTGGCGGAAATGTTTCGGTAAACGGGACTGGCGGCGGCGTTGGGGAAAGTATCACAAATTATGGGGTTTTATGTTTAATGGGTGGAAATATAATGGCAGGGGGAACAGGAACTGTAACTGTTGTTGGCCAGGGGGGAAACCCATCCGGAACGGGAAACTTCAATTCTGGTGTCCAGATTAATAGCACTTCTTCAACCATTACCTCAAACGGAGGCAATGTGAGTGTTACCGGAACGGGGGGCGGCGCATTAACTAGTAGTTATAATTTAGGAGTTGATATTAGTACCGATGCAGTCATTACAGCGGGAGGTACAGGAACTGTGTCGGTTTCCGGCAATGGGGGTAATCTCTTAGGTACGGGCTCGGACAACCACGGTGTTAATTTTTCTAATTTAACCGCATCCATTACTTCTGGCGGAGGGAATATAGCCATTACTGGCAAGGAGGGGGGAGAGTCCACAAGTCTAGCACTTTATTTACCTTATGGCTCCCTAAGCACAGCAACAAACGGTGGCAACATTACCCTCGTTGGCAATACGATTATCATAGGATCTGATGCCGCTCTTTCGTGCAAACCCGCAGGATCTATAACTCTTCGTCAACGGACCGATGGTGTTGGTATTGACCTCGGGTCAAATAGTGATACCAATGGTGGGCCATTGGCGTTATCGTCCAATGAGCTCGGTAGAATCAGCGGAGGCGGTACGGTCAATATCGGCAATTCGCTTTCAGGGACCCTGAACATCAGCGATATTGTGACTAATACTACAGGAATTGCGAAACTGAACCTTTACTCTCCAACGGGACAAGGAATTACTCCGACAATATCGGGAACCGATCTGGACCTTGGTACGAACACACTTGGTTTCGGAACCGACTCGCCATTGAAGGTCAATATCAATGGAATCACGGTAGATACCGAATACGATCAACTGAATGTGACAGGAAATGTTGACCTAAATGTTGCAGCATTGACACTTGCCGGCAGTTATACACCTGTTGTCGGAGATATTTTTACGATCGTTTCGGCTACAGGCGTTACGAATACCTTTAAAGACCTTGCCGAAGGTGCAACGGTCCTGTTCAAAGGGGTTTCGCTTGTGATCAATTATACGGCGACAACTGTAACGCTTACAGCCCAGGCTTGCAACAACCCAACTTCAGGAGGAGTTATCGCTGCCGCCCAGAGCGGCTCCTCGCCATTCGACCCTGTTGCCTTCACAAGTACAAATGCTGCCAGTGGACAAACAGGTACAATCGAATACAAGTGGCAGTCATCGACAACCAGCAGCAGCAGCGATTTCGGTGATATTGCTTCGAGCAATTCTGAAACTTATGATCCCGGTTCATTAACAGTTGCAACATGGTACAAACGGCTGGCAAGGGTCGGTTGCAAAAGCGACTGGACAGGTGCAGTTGCGAGCAATGTGCTGGCGATTACAATACCTGCCGCAGAACCTACTGCACAGGCGACCAACCTCTATTTTTCGAATACGGTTTCCGAGCCAAGCACAAATATCGGGCTCAACTATACGGCATCGGCAAGTGCGACAAGTTACCTCGTGGTCAGGAAAACCGGCTCCGCACCAACTTTTGTACCTGTTGATGGAACTGCTTATACGATAGGTGCACAGGGGAGCGACCAGGTGGTCTATGTCGGCACGGCACTTACCTGCACCGATGCCTCGATCACAAAAGATTTGTCCTATTATTACAAGGTTTACGCCTTCAACGGGAGCAATGAATCATGCAACTACCTTATCAGTAATCCATTGGACGGCAACTCCATTTGTTATTCTGGTGCCTCGGCTACAATGGCCAACAATCCCGGCAAGACGGTTTCGGCAGGTTTTCCCGATCAGGGCATCAACATTACTTTTCCAAACGGCACATCAGGCCCTACGATCAATGCTTCCAAGACAAGCAATACGCCATCATCCAACTTTTCCGTCCTGCCAGGTGTAAGGGGAGTGGCGAACCTCTATTTTACGATCACTTCCACCGAAGCAAGTCCAGGGAACTACACTTTGGTGCTGGATTTTTCATCTTTGGCCCTCTCACCCGCATCGAAATGGAACACTTTTAAAATTCTGAAAAGGACCGATTCCTCCTCTGCATGGAAGGACATTACAACACTTGGAGGGACAATTGTCAACCGGCAGACAGATGGGATACCTGGGAAATTTACGATAACAGGTCTTAGCAGTTTCAGTGATTTTACGGGTGGTGAAGAAAACAATACCTGGACCGTGCTCAACCCATTCGAAACAGGTGAGGGATCGCTTAAGGACCTGATTGCTGCGCCGACTACTCTTGACGGAGATGTCATCATCTTCTCTATAGCTACAAGCGATACAATTAACCTTTCGTCTCCGGTTGTGGTTGATAAGAATTTGACCATACGCGGTGTCGCAGGTGGAATTGTCCTTAACGGGTATTATGCAACACGGGTCTTGGAAATTGCAGATACCAAAGTGGTAAGGCTCGAAAACCTGAAAATCCATAACGGTCATAGCATTGACGCAACAGGTGGGGGAATCTGGAACAACGGAGACCTTACAATGATCAATTGTGTGATATCTGGAAATCAGGATGAAGGTGCCGATGGGGTAGGCGGCATTTTACAATACTCCAATGGATTAGATAACCCAAACGATGTTTTAAACCTCGTCAACTGCACCATTACCGATAATAATGGAACTGCCCCAAATAGTACCGGAACGGGTGGATTAATTTCCACTGGCGGAGTTGTGAGTATTTACAATTCCATTATTTACGGAAATATCGGTGGTACAAATACCGATGTGGAGCCGGCATCTACGATCCATGAAGCATGGAACTCCTGTTTCGGTAATTATGCTAATATGACGATCGAAAGCCTGGATATATCGAATATTTCAGATAATCCGCTATTTGCGGGAATTGTTGCAAATTCAACTGATCCTTTTACGCTCTTATCGTCTTCACCATGCATTGATGCCGGAGATGATTCCTATTCTTTTGAAACGACCGATATCCGCGGCGGTAACTATAGCAGAAAACTGGACAAGAGCACAGGGGTCGTCGGTACCATCGATATGGGCGCATACGAATACAATATCAATAACTACTGGAGCGGCGCCACAAGCACCACATGGAATGATGACACCAACTGGAATTCAGGCATAGCCCCAACATCTTCGGATAGGATTGTGATACCGTCCTCCCCATCGAACCAACCCCATGTAACCGATCCGGTAACCGCTCCTGCTGTGTGCTTGGACCTTACCATACAGTTGGGGGCAGTGGTTACCATCGATGCGGGCAAGGCATTGTCGGTTAGCGGCAATCTGACCAACTCTGCCGGAACAACAGGCATGGTCATCAAATCGGATGCGACCGGTACAGGTTCTTTAAAGATCTTGGGAAGCGTTTTGGGATCGGCAACGGTAGAACGCATCATGGAGCCAGCAAAATGGCATATTGTTTCTGCACCTGCCATTGAAGACCTAAGTACCTTTCTGACCAGGAATATAGCAATACCTGCATCAAGTTTAAATGCTACGATCCTGGGAATGAAGGATTATAATACTACAATTAATAGTTGGAATGGGTCTTATACAACTTCAACATCTGGGAGCATGGTTGTTGGCAAGGGATATTTGGTCCGTACAGAAGTTCTGGCGTCCGAACCCACCATTTTAGATTTTAAAGGAACTTTGTACGCAGGGAATAAAAATGTTACGGTTTCATTGTCAGGTTCGAATGGATGGAACTGCATCGGAAACCCATACACTTCGGCAATAAAGTTGAGCGATGGCACAGAGGACGCATCCGGATTGGACAACTTTTTGGATGTAAACAATGCCAATATCGATGTTACCAGCTTTGGTGCCTATATATACACAACTTCCGGTTCTGCAGGTGGTTATGAAGTCATCAATTATGCAACAGCCGAGTCTGACAGATACGCCGCATTGGGCCAGGGCTTCTTTGTAAAAGCCAAAACGGATGGGTCGGCTATCTCGTTTAAACCGGCTATGCAGTTTCATAAAACCCTGGCTGAAGCCCCTTATAAATCTGCCGAAAATCCGAGATCCTCGATCAAATTGAAGGTTGACAATGGCATTGCGAATTTTTCAACCGAAATCATGTTCATTGATGGGACAACCAAAGGACTTGACAAAGGTTACGATGCAGGTATCCTCAAAGCCGACCCATCGTTTGCCATTTACACCAAATTGGT
>JBAXWR010000036.1:0-39298 GCA_037128295.1 Mariniphaga sp. | reverse complement strand
GATGCTCGTGGATTTGATTATTCAAAAATCGTCCAGAAGTCGTGTGCTGCTACCCGAAATGCCTCTGCCACAGTTTTGGCAGCATTTGCGAAAAATATAGAAAATATGATCGTTTCATCTGCCGATCTTTCCAACTCTGATAAAACAGATGGTTTCCTTAACAATACAAAAGCCTTCAAAAACGGCGATTTTACAGGTGCCTTCCTCCAGGCAGGGGTTTGTGAATTGACAATGGCTTGTGTAATGAATGGTATTGCCCTTCATGGTGGGATCCACGCAGCTTGCGGGACATTCTTTGTTTTCTCCGATTACATGAAACCTGCCGTTCGAATGGCTGCCTTGATGGAACTTCCAGTTAAATATGTCTGGACACACGACGCTTTCCGTGTTGGCGAAGACGGTCCAACGCATCAACCTGTTGAACATGAGGCTCAGATCCGTTTGATGGAGCAACTGAAAAACCATCATGGCGAAAATTCAGTTTTGGTGTTACGTCCAGCCGATGCCCAGGAAACTACTGTAGCCTGGCAACTTGCAATGGAAAATACATCCACTCCGACAGCATTGATCCTGTCAAGGCAAAATATCAAGGACTTACCCGCCTCAGGAAGTCGTTACGAAGCGGCTAAAAAGGCAGCAAAAGGTGCTTATACTATCGAAGAATGTGTTAATCCTGCGGTGATCCTTGTGGCTTCAGGATCAGAAGTAGCATCCTTGATTGAAGGTGCAACCTTGTTGCGCGAGCGTGACGGCCTTGGCGTTAGGGTCGTATCTGCCCCTTCGGAAGGGTTGTTCCGTCAACAGGATAAAGCTTATCAGGAAAGTGTTTTACCATATCATGTTCCAAAATTTGGATTAACCGCGGGGTTACCAGTCACCGTTCGGGGACTTGTTGGTGATTCGGGTGCTGTATGGGGATTGAGTTCTTTTGGTTTCTCCGCGCCTTATGATGTGCTTGACAAGCAATTAGGTTTCACCGCTGAGAATATTTACAATCAGGTAAAGTCATTATTGGCCTGAAACATTTAGTATTATTAGATCAGAAAAACGGGTGCCAGCTGGTGTCCGTTTTTTTTATATTAAAATAATATTACATTTGCCCGCATTATACTCTGATACATGGACTCCTTCACTTTAAAAATCGCAGATCAACAATGGGAATTGGATGAGATATGCCAATTGAACCACCAAACATTTTCGGAGGAAATACCCCAACATGAAAAAACTGCGACTGGATTTTTGGTTGACAAATTTCACTCAGAAAACCAGTATGTCATTTGCCTCAATGGGAACGAGATTGTTGGGATGGCAGCTTTAAGGGATATGAGGCCATTTTCTCTTGACCATAAGTTAAATAATCTGGACGATTATTTACCAATGAATAGTACGATATGTGAAATACGATTGTTGATCGTTAAGCCAAAATACCGCAACTCGTATGTGATTTTGCATCTTTTCACTGAAATGTTCGAGTATTGCATTAAGAAAAAATATGATCTGGTGGTAATATCTGGGATCCTGGCTCAACAGAAATTCTACCGGAGTTTTGGTTT
The DNA here is from genome assembly GCA_037128295.1 of Mariniphaga sp. GTDB lineage: Bacteria > Bacteroidota > Bacteroidia > Bacteroidales > Prolixibacteraceae > JAAFHB01. The sequence continues at coordinate 37,745 of JBAXWR010000036.1, read as the reverse complement.
TGTCCCGTTTGGTCCTTTGGTTGGTGGGGAAGTGAAATTCCAGCCAATGTATTCTACTCCCGATTTTTTCTTCAGGTCGAGGCATTATTTAAAAGCAGTAAAAATTAAGTTGAAGAATATCAATGCTTTACCTGGACCAGTAACTGTTAGGGATAGTGTTCTGGAGGAATTTGGAAAACCATCCGTATCGCATCGTTGTGACGATTTTTTCCAGAATTATAAAAAGATATCTAAATCCTTAAGCCAAATTGTAAATGCCAAAGAGGTTCAGATTTTTACAGGTTCAGCGACCTTGGCTAATGAGGTGATGTTAGCGCACCTGAAAGCACTTGATGAAAAAGGTTTGATTTTAAACAATGGGGAATTTGGAGACAGGATCGTCAATCAGGCAAAGTGTCAAAAGATTCGTTTTACAGAGTATAAAGTTGCATTAGGTGAGGAGTTTGATATTTTCCACTTTGAACAGATTTTATCAGGCGAACCAGAAGTTAAATGGGTTTTTGCGGTTCATTGTGAAACGTCATCCGGTGTCCTGAATGACGTTGAGAAAATAACCCATATATGTAATACCCTTAATATAAGGGTATTGTATGATTGCGTCAGTACGTTTGGGATTATTCCCCTTAATTTGGAAAATGTTTATATGGCATCGGCTAGCAGCGGAAAAGCCATCGGGTCTTATTCAGGGTTATCCTTGGTTTTCTTTAATTCCCTTATGCCTATTCCGGAAAATACAGTTCCGCTTTATCTCGATATCTGGTATTACATCAGGAAAAATGGTATGCCCTTTACGATGAATTCCAATTCGTTATTTGCACTAGGCACCGCTGTGGAATCCATTGACATCGAATTAAAGTATAAAAACATTAAAGAAAAATCATCGTGGCTACGAGACCAGGTAATTGGCCTGAATTATGATGTGATCTCTTTGAAAAGTAATGCGTTGCATCCGGCAATCATAACGATCAGGCTACCTCAATTGGTCAGTTCTAATGCATTTGGCAAATATCTGTCTGAACACAATATCACAATAAGTTATGGAAGCGATTATCTTGTAAGACAGAATTTAATTCAAATCTGTCTTTTTTCCGAAATAACCACTGATGATCTACAGTATTTTGTGAATATTTTAAAGCACGCTGCAACGCTTTTTAAAGATTAATGGTGTTCCGTAACTATAAATGTTACTGGCAATTAGCTACTAGCGACTAGCTGGTTTCTAAGCTTATTCATGCATCTCTGATAATTATTCCCTGACCAACATGATTTCTTTTAGTTTATGAGCAATGTTCAAATTTTGGCAGCCGCCAGTTGCCAGATGCCAGCCGCCAGTCGCAAAAATAAAATTGAAATATTTTGAAATACATTCATTTTTCTACCCGGTGCAGTTTGCCAGTTGCCAGTTGCCAGATGCAAGTCACCAACCGCACTTCTCTAAAGCACCACTTTTAGCCGCTCTTCAATCCTCTGTTTTACAAGCGCATTCAATTCATCAGAATTTAATCCTTTCGGATCGATCACAGGTAAGAACTCGATTGTGATTTTAGTCCTTTTGACTCGGTTTTTATCTGATTTGTCTCCAAAAAATGCGCCGGATATCGCAATTGGTACGATTGGGATATTTAATTCGGTACTTAGAAGGGAATAAGTTTTCTTAAAAGTACCAATTTCACCACTTAATGTTCGTGTCCCTTCAGGAAAAATCATAATCTTCTTGCCAAGCTTAACCACCTCAGCCATTTTTGTAATCGACGCCCTGATATCTTTAGATAGATCGGTTACAATAATATTTGTTCTTTTTGCCAGATTGCTGCGGATAAAGCCTTTAACATGGCTATCCTTCGCAAAAGAGTAAGTATTCTTCAACGTTTTTTTATCGAGGTAGGAGAGGACCAGAAAACCGTCAAGCTTACTTTGATGATTGGGTGCTAAAAAGCATGGACCTTCCGGAATATTCTCAATTCCCTTGCCTTCTATATTAATAAAAAGGTTTGAAATATGCCTTACAGACCTGACAATCAAACTGTAAAGAAATGATGACTTTGGAAGTTTAACGGATGCATCTTGCTTCAACTTACCTGTCCATGTACTCTCTTCCTGTTTATGAAACAGTTTATTCATAGTTATATGATCCGAGATATTGCGTATAGATGGAAATTTCAACAACTGCTCTTCACTGATAGATACCCCGAATGTATTTTCAATGTAATGGATCAAGCTGAGCTTGCCCAATGAGTCAAGTGCAATATCAAAGACGAGGTTATCCTCAGGAGAAACGTCCATGTCCACCTGTGATTCAATAAAAGATTTCACCGCTCGGTATTCGGCAGTGTCCGGATCTTTCGATTTGGCTTTTTCGTTTTCAACTTCATTGATCATATCTGCCAGTTTAAACCGTTGAAGTTTCGATAGTCGGGTGCGTGGCAACTCTTTGTTAACCAGTGTAAACTGCATTATTCGTTTATAAGAGCTCATCTCTGCATTGAACGGTGTAATAACAGATTCCCTGAAATATTGGGGAATATCTTTTATATTATTGTCTGACAGATATTTATAATCAGGATAGATGACTGCATGAAGCATTTCGTTATGCATAAATACACCCGCTTCTTTGATAGCAGGGGAAGAGCCATCCAGTTTCATTTCTACCTCTACAGGATTAATGTTCTTGCCATTCGGTAAAACAATAATCTCTTTTTTCCTACCGGTAATGTATAAAAACCCCCCTTTTTCGATGCGGCCAAGGTCACCTGTATAAAGCCAGCCATCTTTGATCACGTCGGCTGTTTCTTCAGGGCGGTTGTAATATCCTTTCATGATACTTGGTCCTTTTGCAACAATTTCGCCGTCCCTAATTTCAACAGTTAAACCAGGCAAAGCTTGGCCTGTAGATCCGATTTTAACGTTTCCTGGGCGAGGAAAGGTTATCATTGGTGCTGCTTCGGTCATTCCAAACCCTTCAAGGATATCGAAACCAATGGCATAAAAGAATTTTCCAACTTCCTTATTAAGGGCAGCACCACCAGCAATCATAAAAATCAAATGTCCACCTAAACCGTTATGGACTTTTTTGAAGAGTGTCTTACCAAGTTTCCTGCTTTTTGTCCAATAGACAAGTCTCAAAAAAGCTTTGGCAACAGCACTTTTATTTATTTTTGCCATCAATCCACGGTACATCAATTCATAAAGTCTTGGAACACCTATCATTACAGTAACCTGATTATCAGCAAGGGTTTTCATCAGGTCAGGTGTTTGCATCGAAGGTGAAACCACAAGAGTACCACCGGCATAGAGGGGAACCATCAGCGATCCAACCAATGGAAAAACATGATGCAAGGGGAGGAGTACCAACGTCTGACTTTCAGCATGAAAGATTTTGGCATCAATTACGGCATTCATATTTTGAATGATATTGGTATAGGAGAGCATTACTCCTTTGGGACTTCCGGTTGTTCCCGATGTATAAATAATAACGGCAACGGAATCAAGATCCTCAGGACCGATCCAGGTACTTTCAGGTTGTTCCAGAACAGGCAAATGCTCTTCAAAAATGATCACCTTAGGTTTAAAAGAGGTTTTTTTATCGACTTTCGCATAGGCCTCCTCCATTCCCACACTAATAAATAGAATTTCAGGTTGGCAATCATCGATGATATAAGCCACATCATCGGCAGCAGCCATATAGTCAATCGGCACAGCAATGCTCTTGTTTTGTAATGCGGCATAGAAAGCATAGAGCCATTCCACCCTATTTTCAGCGTAGATACCAACTTTTTTAATATCTTGATTATTAATAAGTAGGGAATATTGCTGAATATATCTTAGCATCTCCCTGCCAGTAATATTTTGGTTATGGGTTACAATGAAATTTTTATCGAGGTTGTCCCTGTTAATAATAGCTTTTTCCATAAATGATCGAAATAAATATGCCTCCAATGTAATCAAAAATTGTGAATTACAAAATGTCTTCCAAATCATATAGGAATATGTTCGTTTCATTTACTAAATTTGTGCCATTTGTAAAAATCTGGATATGTCAGGACATAGTAAATGGTCGAAAATTAAACGGAAGAAAGGGGCATTGGATGCCAAAAGATCGAATATTTTCAGTCGGTTATCGAAGGAAATCACAGTTGCCGTGAAGGAAGGCGGGATCAGTGATCCTGCAATGAATGCACGTTTGCGGCTTGCAGTAATGAACGCCAAAGGGCAGAACATGCCGAAGGAAAACATTGAACGTGCCATTAGTAAGGGTGAAAAAGATGGGAATGATTTGTCTGAGATATTTTTGGAAGGATATAGTGCTGGCAGGGTTGCCGTATTTGTTGAGTGCCTCAGCGATAATAACAACCGCACAGTCGCCGATATTCGATCTATATTCAATAAACGTGGCGGGAGCCTTGGTACAAAAGGGAGCTTGAATTTTGTTTTTAGCCGGAAAGGTATTTTTGTGATTCCTGTCAAACCCGGAATGAATGTGGACGATCTTGAACTCGAATTTATCGAAGCTGGTGCTGAAGACCTTGAGATCGAAGATGGTATGATAACTGTGACTACGGCCCTTGAGGATTTCGGGAAGTTCAACAAAAAGCTTGAAGAATTAAATATTGAGCCTCAAAAAGCTGAATTACATAGGATTCCTACTGTGGATAAGCGTTTATCGGTATCTGAGGCAAAAGTTGCCCTTCGTATGATTGAAGAGCTTGAAGAAAATGAAGATGTTCAGAATGTATATCACAACCTTGAAATGACCGAAGAGCTGGAGAAAGCCCTGGAAGAAGAATAGCAAGAACGGAGAGGGGAGAACGGAGAAAGGGAGATGGTGAGAAAGGGAGATGGTTAGAAAGGGAAAATGGAGAATGGAGAATGGACTGGAGACTGAAAAATGGAAATCTAATCATCCTCGTAATACAATCAATACACCGCAGGTGTTAAAGTATTGTAGAATTATAGATTACCATCGAAGAGGTAGGCGCAATCAGAAAGTTATTGGGAGATCAATCCTTCGATGCGCTGCAAAGAACGTCAATCCGGAAAATGAGGAAACGAAAAATAAAAAATATGAAACTCAAAATCGTAATCCCATTGGCTATCATCGTAGCTTTGATAGGAATCGGTGGATCGCAATATCCAAAACTCTATATCGCGACGGGTTATGGGGCCAAATCGATGGCAACTGCTGTTTTTGTAGCAGGACGTGACCCACAATTGGTAAAACTGACCGATCTGAACTATTCGATCGTAAAATACACCAAAAACACAGTGGATTATGAGAAAAAAACAGTCACTTCGTCTTTCTGGGGTTTGGCCAAACAAACAGCAATTTATCGTGAAGGGTATGGTTGTTGCCTGATTGGTGACCTTCCAACCGATTCACTTCAGAAAAATTCTTTTCAGCTTCCGGTTAACCGGAAAGTGGGAGCGTGGCAGATCCCCTGGCCTAATGGCGACAAGCTAAAAGATACTACATTTGCCGAAATAGATAAAGTGAAACTTCAAAGTGCTGTAACAGATGCTTTTGATGGTCCACAGGAATACTTTAAAGGTTCTGCAGCTGTGGTTGTAATCTACAAAGGGGAATTGGTTGCTGAGAACTATGCAAAAGAGCTAGGGATTAATGCTGAAACACGCCTTTGGGGATGGTCGATGAGCAAGAGCCTTATCAATGCAATGGCAGGGGTTTTGACCAAACAGGGTAAATTGAATGTCAATGCAGTCGCACCTGTCCCGGAATGGCAAAATGACTTGCGGCGCAACATAACGATCAACGATTTAATGCATATGAGCAGCGGTTTGAAATGGGACGAGGATTACGGCGATGTCTCATCTGCCACTAAAATGCTTTATCGTTCTGCCAATTGTTATAAGGTGGCAATTGATGTACCTTATCAGGATAAACCTGATACAAAATGGAATTATTCTTCTGGTACAACCAATATTTTATCGGGCATAATACGCTCATTAATAGGTAACGACAATACCTATCACAGATTCCCCTATCAGGAAATCTTTAACAAGATTGGAATATCTTCCATGATCTTGGAAACCGATGCAGCAGGGAATTTTGTTGGATCATCGTTTGGTTATGCAACTGCCCGCGACTGGGCAAGGTTTGGTCTGCTCTATTTCAACGACGGCATCTGGAAAAATGATACTATCCTTCCCAAAGGATGGGTCACCTACTCACGGACACCTGCGATTGCCTCTAATGGCCAATATGGGGCGCAATTCTGGTTAAACAAATCAAAAAAACTACCCGATGTTCCAGAGGATATGTTTTCGTGCAATGGCCATCGTGGACAATATATATTTATTATTCCATCCAGGAACCTTGTGGTGGTAAGGTTGGGTTTCTCAGTGGAACATTTTGATGATAACGAATTCCTGAAAGGGATTCTGGCAGCAATAAAATGATGGGATCGAGTGAGGGAGAGAAAGAGAGAGGGAAAGAAAGGGAGAGGGAGAGCAAGGGCAAGATGACAGTATATTGCAGTCGATACACCGTAGGTGTTAAACTATTGTAGAATTGCGGATTACCCCGAATAAAAAGGCGCAATCAGAAAGTTGGAAATAGTAGGATGTTCAATGCGCCGCAAAACCTAGTTAGTGAAAATTTCGGATTTGAAAAACTGTTGAACATGAACGATTCAAAAATACTACTGCCCGCCGAATGGGCCGAACAAAGCGGTGTAATGCTGACTTGGCCACACGAGGATACCGATTGGGCAGAAATGCTTGATGTAGTGGAGGTTTGCTTTATTGCCATTGCCAAGGCGATATCTGAAATGGAAAGACTGTTAATTGTTTGCAGGGACAGCACCAGGTTAAGTGAAAAACTTGTTGATTGCAAGATTGAAAATATAATTTTTGCAGAGTTTCCTTCCAACGATACCTGGGCTCGCGACCATGGCGCAATTACGGTAATGATTGATGAGAAACCTGTCTTATACGATTTTGGCTTTAATGGCTGGGGTTTAAAATTTCCGGCCAATCTCGATAACCAATTGACCTCGTTACTTTTTCGGAGGAATTTTTTTGAAAAGCAGGTAGGATATAAAAATATGCAGCACCTGATATTGGAAGGCGGTAGCTTTGAATCGGATGGAGAAGGGACGCTGCTGACTACAAGGGAATGTCTCTTGTCGGTGAACCGAAATAGCTATTTAACTGAAAAACAGATTGAAAATGAATTGATGGCTATTTTCGGACTTCATCGGGTTTTATGGCTCTCTTCTGGTTATCTCGCAGGCGACGATACTGATAGCCATGTAGATACCCTGGCCAGGTTCTGTAACCCGGAAACTATCGCTTATGTGAAAAGTGATAACCCTGATGATGAACATCATGAGGCATTATCGTTAATGGAGCAGCAACTGATGACTTTTAAGACATTGAAGAATTTACCGTATCAGCTTGTTCCTTTGCCAATGGCAGATCCGGTCTATGAAAAAGATTTCAGGTTACCAGCAACTTATGCCAACTTCCTGATTATTAATTCGTCAGTCTTGGTGCCAACTTATAAATCCTACAAAGATCAGGTCGCACTCCAACAACTAAAGAAAGCTTTTCCGGATAGACAGGTCCTTGGTATCAATTGTTTGCCATTGATCAAACAACATGGATCGCTCCATTGTGTTACCATGCAATTCCCGAAAGGGGTCATTTAGATTGATTAATTGGTTATTTTTGTGATGAACGATCAACATTATTCTAAAGATTTCCGGTTGCCAGCCGCCAGTAGGAAATACGTTGAAATATTTTGAAATAAATGGAAATAGGTTCATGATTTTACTAAGTGAAGCTCGCCAGCAGCCAGTAGCCAATAGCCAGCCGCACAAAATTATTTATGCAATATATCTAATTAATAATGAGCATATTAAAAATAGCACTGATTCAACAATCCTGTAGTTCTGATTTGGAATCGAACAAAGCAAAACTTGCCCTGAATATTGTGGATTGTGCTGCACTAGGTGCACAACTTGTTATATTACAGGAGCTACATAATTCTCTATATTTTTGCCAGACAGAGAATACACATCTTTTCGATCTGGCTGAAACGATTCCGGGACCATCGACAAATTTTTATGGGAATCTGGCAAGGGAGAATCGTGTTGTTTTGGTAACCTCACTCTTTGAAAAGCGTTCGGCTGGTCTTTACCACAATACTGCGGTGGTTTTTGATACTGATGGATCAATTGCCGGGAAATACAGGAAGATGCATATCCCTGATGATCCTGCATATTATGAAAAATTTTATTTCACTCCTGGAGATATGGGATTTGAACCAATTCAGACAACTGTTGGGAATTTGGGTGTATTGGTTTGCTGGGACCAATGGTATCCTGAAGCTGCCAGGCTCATGGCACTTGCAGGTGCTGAGATTTTGATTTATCCCACTGCTATTGGATTTGAATCAACAGATTCTGATGATGAAAAAAAAAGGCAACTCGATGCCTGGATCATTTCTCAAAGGGGACATGCTGTGGCAAACGGATTACATGTGGTTGCTGTAAATCGAATCGGATTTGAACCCGATCCTTCGGGTCAGACGAATGGCATTAATTTTTGGGGAAATAGTTTTGTGGCGGGACCTCAGGGTGAAATTTTGGGTGCTGCTCCTGAGTTGGAAGAGGCTAAGTTGATTGTTGATATTGACCTTGGCAGATCTGAAAATGTCAGGCGTTGGTGGCCTTTCCTACGTGACCGGCGCATTGATGCGTATGGCGATTTAACTAAAAGGTTCAGGGACTGAAATGGTGGAATGGCAGAGGGTGAGACTGGGAGAAGGGGTGAATAGAGTCTAACATGTTGACTGAAAATCCATTTAAAGTAAACTGGTTCTGATCGAAGGACTCTCCCTTTTTAAAAATGGGGCAGGGGGGATTTATGTCAACAAACACAATATTAGATACTTTATAAAACAAGTCGCATTTATTTTTTTTGAAATAGAAGAACCAACAATATGAAATCCATTCATATTTCTTTCCACGAATCTGCCAGCCGCCAGTTGCCAGCCGCCAGTACTATAGGAAATCCTCCCTGATAGGGGAGAAGCTGTCAACCAATCTTGCCATCTCGGTTAATACCTGGATGGTATGTTTTTTTCCGGATGGGATATAGAATAGGTCTCCCTCAATAAGATATTGGTCCGGTTCACCTTCACAATGAAGTGTGATTTCCCCTTTGGCAATGTAACAAGTTTGTTCATGTGGATGGGAATGGAAAGGTTCTGCCTCATTCCACGGTCCATTACGAAATTCAAACATCACGGTCATCAACTGTTCCAAATGGACAATTCTTCTAAATACTCCTTTGCGGAGTTCCACCCAACTATCTGTTTCATATTTTAATACATTCATAATATATTGATTAATTGATAATTAAATATTTTTTGCTTTTAATAGAAGCTGTTGGCAACTGGCAACCGGCTGTTTTAAGATCGATATAGCAATTGAATTTCAATAATAAGATTCATTCAGAAACATACATTCCAGGTATAGTATTGCAATATAATCAATGGAAACCGAACTGCCAGTAGCCAGCCGCCAATTGCTAGTCGCGAATAGCCAGCAACAAAAAAGAAAAAAAAACTGATATGATAAAAACCCTACTGACAATGTCAAAAATTTGGTTATTTTGCAACCTAAAGTTTGTTTAACACTTTTAATGAAGAACAGTAGATGGGAAAAGTTTTGATTATTGGTGCAGGTGGTGTTGGAACCGTCGTTGCACATAAAATGGCCGGTTTGCCGGATGTTTTCACAGAGATACTTTTGGCCAGCCGGACCAAATCGAAATGTGATGCGATCGCTTCCAGTATTGGAGGGAACCGGATTCAAACTGCTCATGTTGATGCTGATCAGGTGCCTGAATTGGTGAAATTGATCAGTTCGTTTAATCCCGATTTGGTCGTAAATGTTGCTTTGCCATATCAGGACTTAACAATTATGGATGCCTGTCTTGAAACAGGTGTATCCTACCTTGATACAGCCAATTATGAACCTAAAGATGAAGCAAAATTCGAGTACAAATGGCAATGGGACTATCAGAAACGGTTTAAAGATGCCGGTTTAACCGCGATTTTGGGTTGTGGGTTTGATCCAGGTGTAACTAGTATTTTTACTGCATGGGCAGCCAAATATGTTTTTGATGAAATCCAATACCTTGATATTGTTGATTGTAATGCTGGTGATCATGGAAAACCATTTGCCACAAATTTTAATCCCGAAATCAACATCAGGGAAGTGACCCAAAAAGGAAAGTATTGGGAGAATGGCCAGTGGGTGGTTACCGAACCACACGAGATACACAAGTTACTAACCTATCCGCATATTGGCGAGCGTGAATCGTATGTAATTTACCACGAAGAGTTGGAATCGTTGGTTAAAAACTTTCCCACACTTAAAAAGGCAAGGTTCTGGATGACGTTCGGGCAGGAATACCTTACCCACCTGAGGGTAATTCAGAATATAGGAATGGCAGGGATAAAGCCAATTCTTTATGAAGGTCGTGAAATAGTACCGATTCAGTTCTTAAAAGCAGTCCTTCCGGCTCCCGAAGAATTGGGCTCCAATTATAAAGGGGAGACATCTATAGGATGCCGCATCAGGGGCATTCGGGATAAGAAGAAAAAGACTTATTACATTTACAATAATTGCAGTCACGAGGCCGCATATGCAGAAACCGGTATGCAGGCTGTAAGCTATACTACCGGAGTTCCTGCAATGATAGGTGCGATGATGTTTTTAAAGGGAGAATGGAAGGGGCCGGGAGTTTTTAATGTCGAAGAGTTTAATCCTGATCCTTTTATGGAACAGTTAAATCTTCATGGTCTTCCTTGGTGGGAGTTGCACGATGTGCCACTTGAAATGGATTAAAAAATTACTAACATTTAAAGTTGGATCAGTGAGGCCGACATCCAAGGGAAGAAGGATGCATATCGAACGGATTTAGTGGTTTAAGCGTAAAAACATGACACATTACCGTTATGTTGAAACCCTAAAAGCAATAATCCTTTTTACTTTATTCTCATTAACAACACCCAATCCATCTTATCTGGTTTATTTCCAATTATATATAGACCATTCGTAATTGTTACTGTTGTGGTGGCACTGTATTTACCAGTAATTGGACTAAACCATTGCAATGAGTATTGGGTGTTAGCCAAGTTTTTCAAAGTACCTGTATTTAAATCAATATTATTATAAAAATACACAACGTAAAGATCATTGCCCTTACTAGCTAATGAGTACCAACTACCATTGCTGCTAAACCAATTGGTATCATCAAAACGAGGGATTAAACTCCACCATTCAATTGAATTAAAAAACTCGTGCATATATCCCATTTGATAAGCTGAGGGAAGCTCCATACTTTCCTGCCACTTCATATGCTTTTCAGAAACACTGATTGTAATATTATCTCTGAACGTAGGTTGGTCCATATCATAAGTGCTGTTATAAAGCCAGACATCTGCCGCTCCATAACCACAACCATACATTCCATTAAGATAGGCAGTCCAACCTTGCATTCTTGCACCGAATTCCAATGTCCACAGATGGTCATAAAGTCCCTCAAAGTTTGGTGCAGGCTTACCCTGCCCGTTATTCCAGAAATCTTTCGGTACATTAAAATCTAACGGTCCGATTTTAGAAGGGGCCCATTGAACGGCAAACCAAGAATGTCCTTTTAGAATTTTAAATGATGAGTTTGATGCATTAGTATATGAGACATATTCCATGTGTGCTGTTTGAGGATGTTTGTAAGGATCATATTTATTAATGTAATCAGCAACCAATTTCCAAGGATTTGTTGCTACATCAAAATGGTAGATATCGCCCCATTCAGCATAAAAGTCATTATCGCACTCCTGGGCTGTCGTCCACATTACAGGATAAGCACTATATCTGGCAACCCAATACCTACAAAGCTTTTCTAAATAGGCATCTGTATATTTCTCTCTGTTTTTACTCAATTCGCCGACCCAAAAAAGTTGGGAGTTGGAATGAACAAGGCCATTGTCAGCTATATATTTAAACCGCCTATCTAAATCCGCAAAGCCCAAAGAGTCATCATGGGTTATGCCATTGCTCAAGTTGTACTTTGCTCCTAATGGCTGTGTTTGAATTACAGTAAAGCCTTGACCTACACGCTTATCAATAATCTTACTAAAATTAGTGAATGTGTTTGCAGGGAAATTCCAGTGTGTGTCCCCAAGGTAAAAAAATGGAGTATCATCATTATATGTGAAATATCGGTTAGATGGTGTGGTTTTTACAAATCCATGTTTGTAAACATCTAGATTGCCTGTGTATGGAATACAGGTTAAATTGCCTGTAATATTGTTTAAACCAGTATTTTGGGGATCAGTGCAAACTGTTTTATAGGTCCATGCGCCTGTCAAAGTAGGAGCAAAGCGAACCTTCCAGATGCTGTCATTTTCCCAAAACGATGGAACTCTCATTTCCAGGCCAGTAGAATGAGTAAAAATGACATCCATGTCAACATCATCAAAATTACTAGTATAAGTCTTACTACTTGCAAAAGAAAGTTCAGTTACATTCCATTGAACTGATTCAATTTCAACAGGATTCACTACGTGGTTGTCCACTGGTTCAAGAAACTTAACACTGACACAACTTGAACAAAGCAAGGAACTAATTACAATAATCAATAGAAATTTTGACTTCATTTTTGATGCCAAATTATTATTATATGAAAAATTAACTTTTCTGAAGAGCTAAGTGCTTAATAATCAATAATTAGATGCTGTAGTAAAACAATATCAAATCATTGATCTATAGCGCGTTAACTTTATAGAGAATATATTTCATTTAGGATATTTTCAAGAATAACTTGACCTAAAGGGACAAATAGCGAATATCTTTTTAAACTTCAAAAAATGAATAAAAGATCTACATCTAAAATGGATAAAAAACTTGCCAGCCACCAACCGCTATCGCTTTTTTTTGGATTGTCCTTCCTCTGCACAAATCGCCTGGAACATTTCGCCCCATCCGGGTAAACCACCAAAGTTACGGTCGTCTATGTAGAGGTCTGCATTGATCTTTCGGCTGATAGTCTCATCAAACTTCTCTTCCGGATAGTTTTTATTAACAGCGTAAAACTCAACACCACGTTTGGCACAATACTCTACTGCCTCATCTAGTTCCTTTCCAACTCGGTAAGTCCAGAGTATGATCTGGTGCTTTTTTTTCTGAAGTTCTTTTATTGTATCAATGGCAAACAAAATCTCTTTACCAATTGCTGGATAACGATGTTCAACAATCGTTCCATCAAAATCTACTGCAATAATCATAAATTAAAATCCCTTAATAATCAACCAATAAAGATTATTTTTTAATTTTCTTTAAAAATTTTTTAAAGAATTTTTCCCATCTTGTAAGTCGTTGTACATCATCATAATACCCAGAATAACCTCCATATCTGCCATATCCATATCTGCCATATCCATATTTCCCGTACCCATATTTCCCATATCCGTATTTATTCCTATAGCCATAACCATGGATCTCCACATCATTGATCACAAGACAAACCTGAGGCATCATCTCCTTTGTTGCGAGTTGGTCAATGTAATAAACCTGGGCAATGTGACTATATTCCTGTCTAACAACAAAGATATTGGCATCACAGTAACGTGCCGATATCAGTCCGTCGGTAACAACGGGAACAGGAGCATTGTCAATAATTACATAATCATAAACTTTCTTGGCTTCTTCGATGAACCTTTTAAATCCACCATTTTCAAGTAATTCAGAAGGGTTAGGGGGGATAGGCCCAGAGGAAACAAAACTTAGGTTTGGAACATGAGTTGTCCTGACTACTTCATCAAAGGAATCCCTGTTAATTAAGTAAGTACTTAAACCTGTCTGCTTATGGTCAATATCAAAAAGGGCATTTAACCTAGGCTTTCTCATATCTGTTGCCACAAGTAATACTTTTTTATCGTTCATAGCGATAATAGTGGCTAGGTTCAGGGAGATAAACGATTTTCCTTCACCCGGAATGGTCGAATGGATTCCGATTACATTTTGATCATGCCCTTTCAAAATATACTGTAAATTTGTTCTTAGCCCCCTGAATGATTCTGCAATCTCCGAACGAGGGTGTTCGATGGTCACAAATTCTTTGTCGTAGCGATTATGGCCAATTTCACCTAAAATAGGAAGGTTGGTAGAACGTTCTACTTCCTCCCTGTTCTTAATCGTATCGTTGAAAAAGCCTATTAAAAGGATTACAACCAAGGGTGTACCCAAACCAAGAATCAATCCAATCATTAAGTTTAAAAAAGTATTGGGGCCAACAACACTGGCTGTTTCAATACGAGCCTTGTCAATTACCTGCGAATCAGCTACACTGGATGCTTTTGATATGGCTGCTTCTGCCTTTTTGGTTAACAGAAAAGTATAAAGCTCGTTGTTCACATCAAACCGTCTCTTGTAATTGATAAATTGTTGTTCGGTCTGTGGAAGCTGTTCCGCGATCTTACTAATCTCTATAATTCGGCTTTTAAGGTTTTCCAATTGAATTTTTGAATCAGATTCAAGGTTATTAAGGTTTTCAGCAAGATTATTCCTTGTTGAAAAGATTTCATTGTTTATCATAATAATTGCAGGGTTTTTATCCTCTGCACTGAAGGAGAGTACCTCGCGCTTACTATATAGTTCTGCTAATTTCATTACCATATTATTTAACGAAGGATCAGTTATGCCAATAATAGAAGGGGTAATCGCCTTTTTCATTAAATCAGAACTTGTTATATAATTCTTGAGATTTTGGTAATAAGTCAGCCGCATCTCTAAAACGGCTTTTTCTGTTTCTAGAGAACTGCCCTTCGTTAAAATTTGACTACCCTCCTGACTCAAATTGATAACCTGATTATCGGAACGAAAGTTTGTAAATGACTGGCCTGTTATCCGAAGTGAATCTGCTATGCCAGTTAATTGCGATTCAATAAACCGGACCGTGTTCTCCGCGGTTCGGTTCTTTTCACGCAAACCAAATTGGATATAGACATTTGATAGTTCGTTAAGAAAATCGACTTCACGGGATGGCTGAGTTCCTCTCACTGTAAGTTTAAGTATTTCAGATGTTTTGTCAGTTAAACCTACGGCAAGTTTATTAGCTTTTCCACTATACATTAACGTAAATTTGTTGGCATCATTAAATTTAAAGTAATAGTTGGAACCTATTCTTAATGATCCATTCCTTTTGTTAAGTGTAAAACAAATCTGAGGTGATCGGACAGGAATACCTAATTTGCATTCTTGTTTAAATCGAATAAGGTCAAGGCGTCCATTAATACTATCTTGGTAGTCAAATTTGACCTCAAAAAGATTATCAGATAGTACACTAACATAGATTTGGATATTGTCGGGATTTACCCATCCATCAGGTTCAACAACGGAAAATGGTTCATTATTATAGAATTCCGAGTCGATAAATTTTCCTTTTGCGAACCAGCTTGTCCTCCAACCAAGATTTTCAATGGTCATCCTGTTCAAACTGTAAGATTTCAACAATTCGATATGGTTTTGCAAATTGATTTTGGGAGCTAAACTAAATCTATCAAATAAGTTATCAATTCCAGGCTTTTTGGAGGCATCACTAACCATGATCGTTGTTTCTACCTGCCAAATTAATAAAGAATACCGATTTACCACCCAACCAATGGATAAGCCCAGAAAACCACAAATTGCAAACCAATACCATTTGCTGAGAATCTTGAACAATATATCTTTAATATCTAACTGTTCATCTTTTCTGGAGAATCCGGCAATTTCATCATTGTGTTGCATATTTCTTTCTTTTTCTAACAATATTGGCATAATTAAAACCAAATTTACAATCCATTTCTTTCTATCGTAATTGCCTATTTCTGTTTTTAACAGGCAAAATAACATTTCAAATTCTACTGTAACCTAATGTATTGTAAAATGACAAGGAATGAGGTAATGGCAGAAAGAATAAAAGAATAGGTTGGAGTGGTCAATCTAATATTCTTCAGTTTATCAGAATTCACATAAATCACATCATTGGGCTGAAGATAATAAACATCCGAGGATAGGATGCTTTTTTTTGAGAGATCAATCCGATAGCTTTTACTCCCATTTGGCGTGTGCCTGACGACAAGCAACTGACTTAATTGTGCATTATCAGTAACACCACCAGCCATCCCGATGGCTTCTAATACGGTCATATTGCTGTTGTAATTAAAAAACACGCCGGGATTACGAAGTTCACCCAATATTGTAATTTTAAAGCTTAGTACTTTAACCTGTACACTCGCATCTTTCAGGTAAGCAGAGGCTTTTTCCTGTATAAGTGATTGGGCTTCGATTGAGGACTTTCCTCCAACGTTTACAGGTCCAATTATGGGTAAATAAATATTTCCTTCCAAATCAACTAAGTATCCGTTAATATATTGGCTAGCAGGTGTTCCATATGCTTGATAGGTTCCACCTGAACCAGAGGAGCTAAAAGGATTAAAAAGACGACTAACATTTGCGTCTATCGTTATTATGTTGACATAAAGGTTGTCATCAGGTTTGATAAGGTACTCAGGTGATTTTCCGGGGACGGTCTGTTCTTCCAAATCTTTTATGTCCTGAAGGTACAACAGGTCTTTTCTGGTTTTGCATGAATAAAAGAGTAAGAGAAATAAAAGTAGGGTTACAAGCCTCACTATATTTTGCTGAATGATCATAATTTATTTTGTTCTAAAATTAAAGTTGCAAATTTATTTTTTATTTTAAACTCTATTATATTCTATCATGCTCATTAGCATCCGAATGTAAAGAAAGTTTAGTTTGTAGTGTGTTTTCTTTTGATTTAACTTGATCCAGATGTTCGTAAACAGAGTTTTGGGAGATATATTCAGGTACGATTGCTTTCATTGCTTTAACCAACTCAAAATTGGTTGCATTTTTAAGCATTTGAAGTAGGGCATTAATGTCATTGTGAACCTCAACAGGATCGCTTTTTCGGGTTTTTCCGATCATTATTTTTGAATGATAGGTAGGAATTGTATTTTCCTTTGTGGCTAATAACTCTTCATAAAGCTTTTCTCCTGGCCTTAACCCAGTTTCACGGATCTCAATATCACGACCCGGTTCAAGACCGGCAAGGGTAATCATTTTCACTGCTAAGTCATAAATTCTTACTGGTTTACCCATATCAAAGATATAGATTTCCCCACCTGTACCCATAAAACCTGCCTCTAAAACTAACTGACAAGCTTCAGGTATTGTCATAAAGTATCGGGTGATATCGCGGTGAGTTAGCGTTACAGGACCTCCAGAATCAATTTGTTTACTAAAGAGCGGTACGACAGAACCATTGGATCCCAATACGTTACCAAAGCGCGTTGTTATGAACTGAGTCCTCATCCCTTCGTGCTGAGATTGGGCTTGAATATACATTTCGCAGATTCTTTTCGATGCACCCATTACGTTGGTAGGGTTGACCGCTTTATCTGTCGAAATCATTACAAATTTCTTAACTTTAAACTGTACAGCTAACTTTGTCAATAATATTGTCCCTCCAATATTAACACGTACAGCCTCGGAAGGGTTTTCCTCCATCAAGGGCACATGTTTATAGGCAGCTGCATTAAATACAAGATCAGGGTGGTGGCGTTCAAACAAATCAATCATTCGCGAAAGGTTGGTCACATCAGCAACTACCACAACAAATCGATTTTTGTTAAATCCTTTCGCAAGCAGTTCATTCTGAAGATCATAAAGGGGTGATTCTGCCTGATCGACAATAACGACCTTGAGTGCGTCGAAGATTAAGAGCTGCCTTACCAATTCAGAACCAATAGATCCGGCACCACCGGTTACAAGGATTACAGAACCTTTTAGCCCTCCTCGAATTCGTTCCGTATCCAATTGGATAACCTCGCGTCCTAGTAAATCGGCAATGTTCATTTGCCGCAACTGTCTGGCATTCAATACGCCACTTAACCAATCATTTACTGGAGGTATCTCTTTAATGATGATCTTATGTTTTAAACAAAGATCCATTAAATCACTTACCTTTTCATCCGAAATACCACCCTTGTTTACTGCAAGGATCATCTCGTCAATTTGTTGGGACGGAATAATCGAATTAAAAGCTTTATTTAGAGAATATATTGAGACCCCGGCTTTTGTCTTTCCTTGCAATTGATGGTTATCATCAATGAACCCAACAACCTTGTAGTTGGGGTTTGCCGAACGCTCCAAGGCTGTCAGGGCAACCTGTCCCAATTCTCCTGCACCCATGATCATCACCCTAACCTCTTTTTTATTGTGTAATCGAAGACTTTGATAAACAAGCCTTACCAATAACCGCATCCATGTCATTAAAAAAACGCAAAGCACAAAATGAATAATAAGCACAGAGTAAGGCATAACAATCATTGGAGGAAGTTCCTTGTAATTCCCAATGCCCGCTAATATGATTAAAATACCCGTGGAGAGCAATAGAGAATAGAGAATTTGCTGGATATCACGCGTCGCTGTATGCCGAATAATCCCATTAAATGGTTTAAAAATCCAAAAGCCCACAATTGCCACCGGAATAACTAAAAGTAGTTGCAAATAAATGCGGTCAAGGTTCATCGCCGAAAGATCGAAATTGAAACGTAAACTATAACTTAATATGTACGACATGAGCACAATTAAGATGTCAATCATCAAAACTGTCCATCTTGGTAGATAACGACTAGACAGAAATTTGTTAAAAGCATTATACATATAAAGTGTCTTATAGAATACAATCCAAATTCATTTAGCTTGCAAGAAAGCAATAAAAAAGTTCATATGCAATAAAAAAAGAATTATTTCGGAACAAAGATGACATTTTTTCGAATGTAGATGACATTTTTGGATTACAAATGACTGACAGGAATACTTATGGCACGGATTAAACAGATTAATACGGATTTTTTTTCGGAGAACAAATTACACGGATTAAATAGGATTACACTGATTTATTTAGTGTTCCAAAATAAAACAATGTCCATCCGTAACATCAGTGCCATCACTGTCCCTTGAATTTAACCCGTATTATAATCTTTTTTCAATGTTCCCCCCTGATTCGGATCTGAATGGCATTTGCCACTGGTGTTTCAGATACCAAAACTAGATAGCCTCCACCTCCTGCACCACTTAACTTCCATCCTAAAGCTGTATTTTTAAATTCGTCTATCTGATTCAATATGTGTTCATTGACCATGTTTGGAAACATCCCGATCTGGGCATCAAAACTTCTTCTGAAAGCAGTGCCAAATGAGATTGGATCCTTGCCAATTATGGCATCCCAGCAATCATTGGCCGCATCAGCTAGTTTTTTGGCGTTAGGAATTGTAATATCTGTACCTGATAAAACATCATAATTGCTTTCCCTTGGAGAAAGGGTGATAAACCAAAGATGGGTTTCAATAAAGTTAAGAATAGATTTATCTTTTATACTGGTTATCCTTGTAGGCCAATATTGATTCCTTTCATAATCTAATCTGTTCAGTCCTGGCATAACTATCCCAATTGAATCCTGTGAACCGGACACATATTTTGTTCCAGGAGGATTTTCGAAGCTAAACAAAGTTTTTGCCAAAAGTTCCTTATCACCCTCAGGTAAATCTGTTTGCCATAATTGGATCGCTTTTTTTCGGGTACTGCTAGACATCCCACTTCTGTCGTTAAAATCGTAATCAGGCTCAATTGAAATAGTAATCACAGGTCCGGGATAGAACTCAGATACAAATGGTTGGTCAAGCCATCCTCCTGCAAGGTCGAGGCGAAAAGGAATACGACATTCTGTCCTGAGTGAAGTTGTTGAACGGGCAGGTAATCCTTTCACCGGGATTCGCTTGCTGACAATCAATTGGATACCCATTTCTTTGCATAAAACCTGTTTGTCAGGTGTAAATCCGTCCTCGTTTACAAAGAAGATATCTGGTTTCAATTCCTTAAGCTCTTTTTCAAAATCCATAAGGCCTGAACCCGAGTTAATCCATGCATCTTTTACAAAACGGATCGATTTAACCATATAAAGTCGTTCCGAATTTGTATTTATGGTTTTACGACCTTTCAGGTTATATACGGTTTCGTCAGAACCAAGTCCAACATACAAGTCGCCCAATTTGGCAGCTTCTTGGAAAAAAGCGACATGTCCCGAATGTAACATGTCATAACAGCCGGATACAAATACTTTCATAGTACACGAATTAAGCGAAATTTAGTGCGAGTTAAACAAATTATTAATAATCAGTTTGTAAAATACGGATGATGTTCCAAAATTTATCAACATACCAAGTTTCTGTTTTGATGCCTTTAAGGAATTTTGAAGTTGGTAAAAAAAAGCTTGGAGATAAGAATTGAGAAGCTTTTAGCTCTAAAACGATTGAGAGGGAATTTCTCGTTTAATAAACTCCCTCTCAAGAGCTACTTGATAAATAGCTTCTAAAAACCCAAGGTCTAACGCCGATTGCACTTTCATATATGCGCCGAATATTTTAAAGCTTTCTTTCTTGTATAAAATATCTGTCATAATCTGATGGATTCGTTTAATTCGTAATAATTCGCGATTATTCGGTTTTCAAATACCATTTATAAAGTTTTTCAATCCCTTCCTCAATCTCAATTTTGTGGTGCCAACCCAATTTATGAAGTTTTGATGGATCAGTCAATTTGCGCATCGTTCCATCTGGCTTTGAAGAATTAAAAACAAGCTCCCCTTTGAAACCTACTTTTCCCTTTATCAGGTAGGCAAGGTCATGAACTGAGATTTCTTTTCCTGATCCAATGTTGATATGGGTATTACGGATTGGGGAAGAATTATCCTGAATTTCACGAATAGTATCCTTAAAATTAACATGTTCCAAGATATAAATACACGCATCGGCCATTTCTTCACTCCATAAGAATTCGCGCATTGGGTTTCCACTGCCCCATATTTCAACGGAAACAGATTCCGTGGATTTTAAAGAATTATATCGGATTCCATAGTTACCAAGTAGTGTTAAGATATTATTTTTCTCAGCCTCTTTTCCCCTCTCTTTTTCTCCCTTTCTCTCCGTCTCACCCTCCTCCCATTTCACACTCTTACCACCAACTATTCTCACCCTCTCCCTATAACTCTCCCCCATCCTCTCCAAAACACCCTCTCCGGTAATTCCCTCTATGGGTCTTTTTGACAAATCTTCCACAATGGCTTCCCAATTGTTTTCTTCAATGCATTTCCCAAGGTGCAATTTTCTCAACATTGCAGGTAGCACATGTGATTTTTCGAGGTCAAAATTGTCATTGGGTCCATAAAGATTTGTTGGCATCACCGAAATAAAATTTGTGCTATATTGCAGATTATAACTTTCGCAAAGCTTTATACCGGCAATTTTGGCGATGGCATATGGCTCATTAGTATATTCCAAGGATCCGGTCAGGAGGCAATCTTCTGACATAGGCTGGGGCGCATCACGAGGATAAATGCAGGTACTGCCTAAAAACAGTAATTTTTCAACATTGTTTAAATAGGCTGCATGGATGACATTATTCTGGATCATCAGGTTTTCATAGATGAACTGTCCACGATAGGTATTATTGGCAACAATCCCACCCACTTTTGCTGCTGCCAGGACAACATATTCCGGTTTTTCTTTTTCAAAGAAGGTATTTACCGAATTGGTATCCATTAGATTTAATTCGCTTATTGTTTTACCTATCAGATTATTATACCCTTTTGACATAAGGTTTTTCCACAAAGCAGAACCAACTAAACCTGTGTGGCCGGCAACATATATTTTTGAGTCTTTTTTCATGATTACACGGATTTTCTGAAAAGATTACGCAGATTAAAAAGGATTACACGGATTGAGTTGGGGTATTAATGCAACGTTTGTATTATTAGGACGCTGCTCCAAAGTTTACCAGTAATCCAACTTCTAGTTTTGTGGATTTCAGTTAATTGATAATTGTATGAAATTATCTGGGTGGATATATGGAGAAGCCTTCAATTCGAGTAATATTACGGAATAACAAACAAAATCGACAACAAAAAACTTCTTCATTTTTTCGCTTTCGTAGAATATTTCCAATTTGGGATGACAGACATGGGGAATACTTTGTTTTATAAATTCCTTTTCCAATGCTTCCTGATACACAGATACCAAAAAGCCCGGTCCAAGTATTTAATGTACACGCATACATGCCCCGATTATTCTAAAGGGGTCTCCTGTTCATATTTCAAAGCCATCCGTGTAATCCTTTAAAATCCGTGGAATCTTTACTCAAAGTAATTTAAAGTCCGATATCCACCCTCCCTTAACCATGCATCTTTTTTCATTAACTTAATATCCGATTGCATCATATCTTTTACAAGGCCATTAAGGTCATATTCAGGCTTCCATCCCAGTTTTGTATTGGCTTTAATCGGATCCCCTATCAGAAGATCTACTTCTGTTGGACGGAAATATTTCGGATCCACTCCTACAGCAGGTTTTGAAATACGGTTTTTGATCCCTTCAATATATTGGTTTCCAACTTTATCACTAAATAAAGCATCATCAATATTGGTAAAACACCCCTTTTCATGAATACCCGACCCAGTAAATGATATTTCCAATCCAATTTCTCTACATGCAAGTTTGATAAAGTCCCTGATAGATGTTGTTATACCTGTAGCTATCACATAATCATCGGGTTGGTCCTGTTGAAGGATTAGGTACATGGCCTTGACATAATCTTTTGCATGTCCCCAGTCCCTTAAAGAGGAAAGATTACCTAAGAATAGGTGATCCTGCATCCCCAAAGCGAGTCTGCTGATCGCACGGGTGATTTTACGTGTGACAAAAGTTTCACCCCTGATCGGTGATTCATGATTAAATAATATACCATTTGAAGCGTGCATCTTGTATGCTTCACGATAGTTCACAGTTATCCAGTATGCATACATTTTGGCTACTGCATAAGGTGAACGTGGATAAAAGGGGGTTTGCTCTGATTGAGGTACTTGTTGTACCAATCCATAAAGTTCGGAAGTAGAGGCCTGATAAATTCTGGTTTTCTGTGATAAGCCTAATAACCTGACAGCTTCCAGAATACGCAATGTTCCTAATCCATCAGCGTTTGCAGTATATTCCGGAGTTTCAAAACTGACTGCCACATGACTCATTGCAGCCAGGTTATATATCTCGTCAGGTTGTGTTTCCTGAATGATTCGGGTAAGATTCATACTATCGGTCATATCCCCATAATGCAATTTAAATTGCTGATTTTCAACATGGGGATCCTGATAAATATGATCGATCCGATCTGTATTTAACATTGAAGAACGGCGTTTAATGCCATGTACAATATATCCTTTCTTGAGAAGGTATTCACTCAAGTAGGCACCATCCTGCCCGGTAACACCAGAAATTAGAGCTGTTTTCATCTTTAGATCATTAATTTATAAAAAATCTTTTTGAACACAGATGACACTTATTGAGGGATTTTCAAGGATTCTTTTTCGGAATACTAATTGCACGAATTATTACAAATTGCAAGAATTCTTATGCATTACCATCTGTAGAGCAAATATTATCACTGTTCCCATTGTTAGAGATGTCATCAATATTCGATTTCTTTTCGTGTTGTGAAATCCTTTGAAATTTTAATTCGAACTAAAATATAGTTCTTCAACCAAATATAGAGCGATGACAGAACAACGAGTGAGACAAATACATAACCAAAGGATATTTGGGGATTGAATTTTAAGACTAGAATAAGACCAATATTAATCAGTAGTTGTAGCGTTGCATATAAAGTTGAAACTAGTACATGAGGCCACCTAAGTTCATTCGATAAGTATTGAAAGAGATGGGTTCTGTGTGCCTGAAAAATATTTTCGCGATTGTGCAAACGATGGACGATCGTAAGCACACTGTCAACCGCATAAACACCAAACATGACAATATACTCCCATTTGCCGGTTTTTACCATAATCCCGATCATCAAATATGCTAAAAGGTATGCCATACTAACACTGCCCACATCGCCAGCAAAACATTTGGCATGCTTTCGTGCATTGAAAAAACCGAAAACGATAACTGAAAGAAGAAGTATGAATATCAGTTCGTTGGGGGTAAAGGAAATTTTCTGATTAAGGAACAAGAAGGTCATCAATGAAACAAGGCAATAAAAAGGGGTTATTCCATTGATCCCATCCATAAAGTTAAAAGCATTGATCCATCCAATTGTAAGAATATAGGCAATTGGCAGAATGTACCATGGCATAACGAAAAGACCGGTCTGAGCAAACATTAGGCTTACACCAAATAAATGCGCAATAATCCTTATTTTACTTGAAAGTGTAAGGAGATCATCTAAAAAACTGATAACAGCCAATAATAGAAGACCTAAAATCATCAACTGATCATGAAAACCATAAATCACAAACCATAACAAAGCTGCTATAGAAAAAGTAATTCCTCCGCCTCGGAATGTGGTTCTGTTATGGGAACTGCGCTCATTAGGTTTGTCGATGATCTTGAAATAGTCTGCTAATCTGAAATAGCATATTTGAATAAAGACCAAAGTAATAAATAAGATTAAATACATAACTATATAAAAGGAAATACTGAAGTGATTAATTCGTCTCTTCCATAGAGCTTTCGATCTGGATTAAAACATAATTTTCAGATAAAAATTATGTTTTTTTTATAATTCCGAAATACAATTGATCTAATAACTTTTTTTTATTATAGTGAATTAGGGCAAATTCTTGACCATTGCTTCCAAGTCGCCTTAGTTCATTGTCATCCATCATTGCCAATTTTTGAATATTTTCTGCCAATCCGATATAATCTCCTGCATTGGAGCACAATCCGCATTGAGAAACTTTAATTATATCACTCCCTTCCCCATTTATCATACCCACTATAGGCTTGGCTGAAGTCATATAAGCTTGGATTTTTGCAGGTAAAGTTAAATTAAATATAGGTTCATCCTTTAAACTTACCAACAAAAGATCCGCCTTTTTAAAAAAAGAAGGCATCATTGCTAATGGATATCTTCCTAAGCAATAAACGGTATTTTGTAACCCATATTGCATGCAAAAATTATCAATCCATCTCTTTTTTCTTCCATCGCCTAAAAATACAAACTTAATATTTACATTTCCCTTCAAAAGTAAGGATACTTTCATCACATTTTCAAAATCTTGAGCTTCACCAATATTTCCAGCAAACATAATAATAAATCCGTCAGGTAGATCTGGAATTTGACAAGAAGAATTCGCATCATTAAATATCTCTTCAGCCCAATTAGGGAAATAAATTATTTTTTGATTAAAGTTAATTTTTTGTCTAATCGAAGTTTCAAAACCTGTGGAACTTATTAATATCTCATCAGAATTTAAATAAATAAATTTAACTATTTTTTCAAAAAATGATAAAATATATTTATTGCGGATATGACTTGCAGAAGCTATACTCTCTGGCCAAAGGTCAAGTACCCATAAATATAAAGGAATTTTTTGTATCTTTTTCACAACAATCCCAGGGAGAGCCATTGTCACAGGGGAAAGTTGCTGTACGAAAATTAAGTCAAATTTTTTACGGATACTTAAATATATAGCATATATTGTACCTAAAATTGCAAAACTTAAATAATTAAAAATAAGCAAAAAGCTATTATCTTTTCCCCTAGGAATTACAGGAATTCTAATTATTAGAACACCATTAACAATTTCCTTCCTTCTTGTAAAGAGTCCGTATCCTTTGTGATATTTACCAGATGGATAATTGGGTATTGCCGTAATTACGGTGACTTCATTTCCTCTGACAGACCAGTCAAAGGCTATGTCATTCCCTCTAAATTCTTCTGGATAAAAATATTGTGTAACAAAAAGGATTTTCATATTTAATGTAATATTAATAAATACATAACTCTCAATAATATGAAATATGATTTGTCTTGTGCATACTTGTGTTAAGTTTATTTCGGATATAATAGTTAATACTATAACTATGCATTATAAATTACATATGGTATACAATAGGGAGGTTCTAAAAATCTAATATAAGTAAATCAGTT
Organism: Mariniphaga sp.; assembly: GCA_037128295.1. Taxonomy (GTDB): domain Bacteria; phylum Bacteroidota; class Bacteroidia; order Bacteroidales; family Prolixibacteraceae; genus JAAFHB01. Next base: position 11,664 of record JBAXWR010000036.1, on the reverse strand, counting down.
GATAAGATTTTTTGTATCAAATAATATTTATTAACCTTGCCTTTAGAGATAGATAAATTGTGGGGTGATGAATAGAAGATGTAAAACACAATGAAAAATTGGACTATTTGATAAGGAATTTACGACTAGCCAATTGTCGGAAATGATAAACCAGTTAGAAGCAATACGTGAAGTTATTGCTTTTTAATATTTTAGGACTTTGTAGGAAACGAGGATGCTCAATACCAACAAGAGGAACTATGCAGATGCAAAACCTTTCGATGGCTTAGTCTCATTTTCAAGATCATGTTATTCCTACGATATTACAACCTTGGTGGCCATCAAGTTGAATACCAAATTATTGACAGGAATAGCCTTAAGAATTTTTTTTGACTTGAGATCGGGGATAAGATACCCGATGAAAAGATCATCTGATTGCTCACAAGAAACTTACGCAGATGGGTGTTGTAGAAGACCTGTTCGATAATTTCAAGGTTTACCTGCATAATAAGGGTTTTGATATTCAATGAAGGAAAAGTACTGCGACAACGCAACACCAGGGAAGAAAACAAACAGATCAAGGAAGAAAACTGGGATGATTTTTGGAACGACAATCCCCACAAGAAGCGTCATAAAGAATTATACCCTGTAGGCAAAGAAAAATGAAGAAACTTTTTATGGATATCAGAACCATATGAAGATCAATGACAAAAGCAAGTTGACCGGCACTTATATGGTTTCAGACATCTCTGTCCACGGTTTAAAGGCCCTTGACCTACTTATTTCTGAAATAAATGAAATCAACCACTTAATGCCGACAGTGCCACTGGTCAATGTAATGAAATGAAATGATTATTTAGATCGCCTATATATACCTGATAGTTTGTATGCTGCAAAAAAATAGTTTAACAATTTATGTCGATGATTAAGGAAAAACCTAGATCAAAATCTTTAAAAGATAATCTTATCTGAAATACCCATCCCAACTGTGGCAATCGTTTTTTCAATGGAAGGTAGTGTTGCCATCATCGGTTTTGAAGAAAAAATCAAAAATTTATATAAAAATAAGGTAAACAAGAACTTATGAACTAAAAAAAAGTAGCCGTATCTTTGTGGTAACTTTCAGGAACATCAGTTAAGTCACTTATTAAAGGGTGGAAATTTTAACGGATCCTAAGTAAATCAGCCATATTGATTGAAAAAGTACTTATTTCAGAGAATCGTGAAACATTTTATATTAAGGTTTTAAGAATTTTAAAATTCAAAAACGGAAATATATACATAACTTTACAAACAATTTCAAAAGATGCATCATTTAATTTTAAGTATTTCGATATATATAATAAACATTGATATAAGAATGCGCAGTATTTTAATGTCACTAAATAATGATAATATAATAACTTTGAGTTAAATTTTGATTTATATTTTTTTGCAGTTGCTAAAGATTCCCCCCGATATTTCAATTGCAGATGTGCTTGGAATGCTGTATTTCTTCCATGAATTCTAACTTTTGTTAATGATTTCGGAAAGTAACCTAGTTCTAACATTTCGCCTAATTGTTGCCATAAATAGGAATCTTCACCCACATTCATTCCATGAGCAAAAAACAGTTTACTGTTTGATTCAAAAACTTGTTTATTTATTATAACACAAGGAGTTGCTATAGGATTCCAAATTAAGCATTTCGGAATTATACTACCTTCAAGAGCACATTTAACGTTAACTATTTTTTTTGAATTATCTTCAAATCGGGTATAATTAGTATGACTCCACAGAAAATGGTTTTCTTCCATAAATCTAATTTGTTCACCTATCTTTTCAGGTAACCACAAATCATCAGAATCTAAAAAGGCAATATATCTGCCAGTACTAAGTTCAATCCCTTTATTTCTTGCTGCTGCTGCTCCTTGATTTTCTTGATTAAATATAATAATTTTGCTAGTATATAATACTAATAAATCTGATATATCTTCTTGAGATCCGTCATTTACAATAATAATTTCAAGATTTTTATATGTCTGATTGATGACACTTTCCACTGCTTCTAAAAGCCATATTTTCTTGGAATAAAATGGTATTATTACGCTTACCTTAGAATACATAATTTATATATATTTTGATTTTATAATGAAATTTTCGGTAACATTAATTCTTGGTAAGAAATTTCTAACTTTAAACAATGGCCAAATTAATCCAGATGGAATTGTCGAAAAACCAATCTCATAATCTGTTTTACTAAGTAGTTTTATATTTTTGAGTGAACAAGAAACAAAAGAACCAAATGGAAATGCAAATGCAACAACTTCTTTACCTGTTATTTCTTCTAAAATGTTTTTTGAAACATTAAATTGTTCTAACACCATGTTATCGCTTAATTGCCTAAAATAAATATGGTTTACACCATGGGATCCAATTATACATAAATCATCTAAAGCTAATTCTTTTAGTTGATCAACAGTCAAATAACCCGGAATATTAATAAATGAAGTTGACATGAAAATAGTAAATGGTATTTGGTATTTTTTTAATATCGGATATGCCAATTTATATATACTTTCATAAGCATCATCAAATGTTACTGAAAAGAACTTTTTATTAATATTTGTAACTTTACATATTTCATATAAGTTTTTGGCAGATTTATTGTCATTTAATAACCCTAAAAAAAACATTTCTAAATTTGATGAATTGACAGTATATAATTTTGTAGAACAATCCCCATTTTCAATTATATCATGAAACATATAAATTTTTGATGACGACATAAAAAATTTATCAAGAATCTGAAAAAAATGATTAATAATTTTATTTAATATTCTCAGGCAAAAGATAAAAGTCATGTTATACAAATATTTTTTTCAATATTTCAATTTGTTCATCAGGATTGTAATATTTGTCAATCCTACAAAAACATCGGTTTATCAATTCCTCTGATTTTTGAGGATGCTCGTATATCCATTTTTTTATTGTAAAAGCGAGTGATATAGGAGAGTTATAATCAAAAAAATCTCCAGTAATACCCTTTTCAATAACTTCAAATTCTGGCATCTGTAATGTTAAATTATTATGAGTTAAAACTGGAGTTCCAAAACTTAAAGAATGAATCGCAGTTAAACCTACATTGCCAGGAGATACACATAAATCGGCATTGTAAATTAATTCAGCCAGTTTAGAGTTATCGTAACATGATCCATAAAAATTGACAAATGATGTTAAATCATTTTTATTGACTTGATATATTAAATTTTCTTTTTCAACTCCATCACCTATTAAAATGACATTTATGAATATGCCAGATAAGATTAGGTATTTTTGAGCTTCTATTAATAAGTTTAATTTTTTTATCGTCGTCAATCTTCCTATAAAAAGTATTATTGGAGCCTTATATTTAAATAACTTTTCGTAAATATCAGATTTGCTAAGACTACTTCTTAATTGAAGATCATTGTCATAGTCTAAAGAATTGTAAATCACGTGCAATTTTGATGGCGAGATTCCTTCCTGAATCATTAATGAGCGAGCATAGTTACCGTATATTAGAACATTATTAGCTAAAATAAAATAAACTTTTTTAACTAAACGCAAAAAATAGCCTTCCTTCCCATACCATCCATGTGACCACAAAAATGTTTTCTTTTTCAGAATTCTACACTTAATTAATAGAATCCAAGAAGATATATCTCTTATATCACCAGCAAAAATAATATATTTATAATTCTCCAATGAAATGGAGTTCATACCACTTAGAAAATAGCATCCATATGGAAATATATGCTCTTTTAGTTTCAATACGATATGTTTCAGATCCGACACTTCTAGCATTTTTAAATCACTAATTGGATGTTTTGAAAAGTAAAAATCTGAATCAAATGTGTTATCTATTTTTTGATAAATTGGTTTTCGATATAATGCAGCATGCCTGAAAATAAGTAGCAATTTAACTTTTTTTTGGTTTATATTCATCAGAGTGTTCATTTTCATAACAATTAAATTATCTCAATTTGTTAATTTTAATGAATATATTCGGAAATAAAACTTTAAACCATGCTATTAAATAAATGAAAGGAACCCTATATGGGAAATGATATTTCATGAAGTTTAAATTATCTTGAAATGCTAATCCTTTGGGACTCATTAGAAATTTTATTCTATTCAGAATTGAGAGTTTTTTTAAAATCATATAACTAACTGGATTACTATTAAATCATTCTCCGCAATAATTTGGTGTAATTAAAACTGGAATTTTTTTTCTTTTTGCGGTTAATGTATAACTAAAATCTGCAGCGCTATGTGTATATGAATCTGACAAAATTACAATAGAATTAACAACACTTTTTAATGCAAACATAATATTTCCATTGCCTAAATCACAATTTTGGATATTTCTATTTGGTGTTAAATGTTCATAAGTATTTAAAAATCTATTTTTAAATATGGCTCCGCAATATAATAATTTATTTGTTCTAGGTATTTTAGTACAAAATAAAAATATCCAAGTGGATATACAATATAATTCTCCAGTTAAAATAAAAACCTTATAAGGTCTAAAAGCCAAGGACACAGCACCCAGTTGCCAATAAAAATTGCTAAATAATTTTAAATATAAAGTTTCTTTTTAAAGCCATTAAGTTCATTATAATCCATTAATTTGAAAGAATAGGAGACTTTATCGCCTATAAAAAGCCACAATTAAGCTCTTTCTCCATTAGCTTGGTATATGGCTGCTAAATTAAAAATGCATCAATATGTATTTGTCATACTTGGTAATTAATGAGTGCTTATTAGACAAGTGCTTTTTTAATAAACAGTTATATCATTCAAATTTTCAGGTTCGATTGATCAATAAACTAAAAACAAAATTTTCCAAGTATTTTCCCATGTGACCTATCCCCCAACAGTCGGCACCCTTAATGAAAAATGAATCAGGAACTTTTTTATCTATAGGATAAAGGTAACCGTGAATAGAAGCAACTTCTGCAATGCTTCAACCTTATCGTTAACTGCCTAATCTTGTTCTACTAGTAAGTATTTAAGAAATTCAAAACTTTTGATCCTTGAATGATATTTGATTTCTCCTTCAGAACAAAAGTCTTTGCTTTCAAACCAAATTCGTGCAATTCTTCTTTGGGTTTAGAAAGAAGAATTTTCAATGTGCTATATATTCCGTTCAAGCTTTCATCGTCTAAAAAATATACAAATTCATTATATTCCTTGGTGATTCCCGGAAGTCGAGTCGTAACCAACGGTGTTCCTGACACCAAATACTCCATGGTTTTTGATGGGAATGAATATTTCGTAAATTCTTCAATAGTAGGCCTGGGGTTTATTAGTAGAGTCGCTTTAATTTGCATCATAACTACTTCGTTGTTCGGAACAACACCCATGTATTTTATCCGATTGTCTATAAGCATATATGAAGGCATTTCTGTTTCCATTTCACCTGTGCCATAAATGTAAAGAAGCAGGTCTATATCAGGCAGTAATCTAAAGGCCTCTATAAGTTTTACAATTCCGTATTTTTCATAAAGTCCTCCTGCATATAATATTATTCGTTCTTTGGCTTTATGGCATAAATGGTTTTCCGACGAATTCATTGATATATCTACCAAGCCTTCCATAATCATATAAGGTCGATTTTTCGGATTAACAACAGCATTCATCTGATCAGTCAATAAAATGTAACCATCAAATTTTGAAATTATAGAATTGGCTAATGATGAGTATATCGTATTTCCATTTTGCAAACTCGAAATCATTAAGCCGGGTAAGTCTGTAACCAATGCTATTATCTTTGTATTGGTTAGCTTACATGCCAATAAGGCAGAAATTGACATGGATAAGTTAAGTACATCACAAATTACTATTTTTTTATTAGTATTGATAAATACATTTTGGATTAAAACTTTAATGAAAGTATAGATGACTACGATACTATTTTTAATAAAAGGAAGGTTAATAATTGGAATATAGTTAAAACGTATGTTGTTGATTCGTTCAGATTTAATCATCCAAATTCGTCTTTTGTGACTTGAATAAATAACAGGTAATGAACTTAATGATTCTACATACGTTTCGTTTATCGAACTTAAACCTTCTACCAATAAACGGTGAAATTTTTGAATTGCCAAACCAGGTTTTACAACCGAGGTTTCAAAGATATAATCTAACACTTGTGGGGAACAAAGAGTGCTAATATATAAAATGTTGTATGGTCGTTTTTTCAACATGGAGTTAAAAGTAATAGGGTGCTGAAATAATGGTTTGATATGTTTCAAAAGCTTCCTTATAAACATCCGATGAAAAGAATTGAAAAAATCGATAGATATTTATCATGATTAGGATTGTGATTGTGAATGATCTGAAAATTGGACTTTTAATGTAATAAATCATAATTGGATAAACAACAATTGTCATTATTTGAAAATACATACCTGCACGTCCAATCATAGTAAGCACAATTCCGATAGGGATAAAGAAAAAACCTATAATTGCCAGATTAAAAATAAGCTTGGATTCATCCCTTTGAATCCCTTGCTTTAATAATACCATTAAAAATAAAAAACTAGTGACAAATAAACCATAGCCAGTACCTATCTCTGTACTACCAACATAATAACTATATTTAGCGAAATAGGAGAAAATAAACTGGTCAATATATGGCAAAAGAATTTTTGCAAAAACAAACAACGAGATATAAGCAGAAAAAATAATAACCGCATAATTTCTGTTAATTTTCAAATCCACTTTATTAATAAAATAGACCGGGATCAAAATCAACGAACTTGTATGAAAAAAGGAGGCAAAAATAACAATAACAAAATATCGGAAGGCATGTACATGTAATCCATTCAGATAATTTAATGCAACGATAAACAATGCAATCGTGAAGGATTGCCTCATTGCCGAGCTATGAATCAGCATGAAGTCGGGGGAAAAAATATATAGGAAAACCGCCAACCAGTAATATTCTTGCGGTACAAATTTCTCAATCAACTTATAATATACAATGCAATTGAATAGAGCCAACGTGGCGACAAAAGCAAAAAACCCCAAAGGCCTAAACAATTTACATAAAATAATCCATCCTAATTCAAAATTGCCATAAATTTCATCAAAACTGAATGTATCGTATTTGGTTATTTCTACAAAGCCATCCAAATAGGCATTGTAATCATTTCCAAAGTTATATCTTAAGGCAAGGAAAATAAATATGAAGGAAAAGGAGGCTTTTAACCCCCATTTAACATCGCTATATTTTGTCAAATAAGCAAATAAAACGGCAAAAATGCCTAAAATAAAGGTTGCTAACATTATTTGGTATTGATAATTTCAGAATAAATCCTGATTGTATTTTCCAGGTTAATTTGACGGTTATGCCTTTTTTCAGCTACCTGGATACCGTTCATCGAAAGAAATTGAGCTAATTCATTGCTATTAAATATCTTTCTAATATTTTCAGCCATCATTTCAACATCTTCGAAACGGTACAATAAACCAGAAATATTGTGAGTAACCATATCTGGTATGCCACCTACAAATGATGCAATTACTGGTAAGCCAAGCAGTTGTGCTTCACCCAGCGAATTTGGGCTATTTTCGATACTTGATGGACATATAAATACATGTGCATTTTTATATTCCTCGATCATTTGATCCTCCGTTAATGTTCCGATAAACTGTACGTTTTCGGTTAATTTTAATGTTTTAATCAATTTCTTTACATAAGATCCATAACCTGAAGTTTTAATCTTATCATTCATCTTTTTTCCATAAATAATACTTGGCCCCGCTATTCTTAGCATTAATGTTGGAAACTCTCCAGATAAAAAGGCCATGGCTTTTAAGACCTGATGAATCCCTTTTAAAGGATAATAAGCCTGACTTGAAAAAATGGTAAAATTTGTTTTTCTTGCAATATCCCATTTTGAGGCTGTGTAAAAACCATCACGTAATGATTCATTACAAAAATAATAATTTACTTTGGGATTAATTGCTTTTGTGTGGGCATAATCCCAGTTAGTTCTGCCTATTACATTGGACGTTTTTAAAAGATATTCTTTTTCAAATTCACTGCGTCTCTCAAAATTCATTTTAGCCTGAAATATTGTGTCGAAACGAACTAAATCCCTTAAGGTTATATTTTTGAAAATTTGAGAGCTACTAATATTTGCGTAGTAAAATCTTGAAATAATCCCTATCAAGCCTTGTATGGAAATTATATATTTAGCATCTTGTCTAGCACGCATGCAAGCCAAACCATGTGTATATTCTGTTCCGTGTATATGAATAAGGTCCGGGGCAAATTCATTGCAAATTTTCATCCAAATTAGTTCAAGACTTTTTTGGTAATGGGTATTATTCTTTGAGGGAAGTAGGTAATAAACAACTCCATCAATATTGAAACTTTTAAGAACCGTTCCGTTGTAGGTTGTTGCTACTGCCAGATGTATATCTGGTTTATCCGCAATTTGCATTGCCATTCCATACATCCACCCACCCGCATTCGGTGTAGTCAATCCCATTGTTTTGCTTGGAGCAGGAAAAATTGTATTTGTAATCCAAAGTATATTCATGAGATCATCATTTTGGTTCACCTAAATATTCCAAAAGTTCTTTTTTGTGCATTTAGCAATACTGCATGGTCCTGTTTCAATGGAAATGTTCTGCCTATTTAATTTTGATTGGGCTAATAACATAAAATTTGTCGCAGCTTTTTCTGGACTCCACTCTTTAACCATTGTATAATATGCGTTTATACCAATTTTGTTTCTCAAAATTTCATCTTCAATTATCGATTTGGTTTGTTCAATTAAACTCGATAAATTGCCTGATTTAAAAATCAATCCATTTTGTTTGTGTTGAATTAAAAAGGGAACTGCACCAATTGTATTTGATGCGACTACTGCACAACCGCAACTCATTGCTTCGTTTAGTACTGCACCCCAACCTTCTTTCCGATCACTTGTAAAAATGAAAATATTCGATTTTCGCATATAATTCCGAACCTCTAAATTAGACATATTACCTAACAAAGTTATATGGTCTGAAATATTTAACTTAGCTATTAATCTTTGAATATAACAATACAATTCGCCTGTACCAATCATATTCAAATGGAAATTATATTCACTCCTTTTTAGTTCAAATGCCAATTTTACCGCCAATTCAGGATGCTTCCAATCAAGAAAGCGGGCGGTCCATAAAATTTCAATTTTTTCATCGGATTTCTGCGCAATGATTTGTTCTATTGGCAGTTCCTCTACTTTTGTAAAATACCCCCACTTGAATTTCTTCCTTGGATATGCGAATACGAAATTCAAGTCATTTGCAATATAGGCACTTGCACAAAGTATAAATAAGTTTTTATTACGATATCGTGAATGGTCACGAAAAAGACTAGATAGCACTCGAGGATCGAATATTTGCCAATTACCTTGTTTTAATAATCTTTCTGAATACCTGAATGTTATTTTATTTTGTTTTATTCTATCTTTAATAAAAATTTCAGATGCGGACCCTATAATCACGATATCAGATTCTAGTCCCAATTGGAGTGCTCTTTTGTAATAAGAATCATCTAAAAATGCATTTAAATTATAAGAGTAATTTGTACAATCTGGATATCCACTTTCAAGAAAGGAAACCGGAATTTTTTCTGTTGATACAAAAGTAAAGTTACTATTTAATCGTATATACATTTCATCACAAAATGGAGTTTGATGATGATTTAAAAAGTTGGAGAAAAAAGTTAATTGCATAGAGGTTCCTTGTTACGATTCAATATTATCAATAAGTTGCGCCAGAGATTTCCTCCATTGTTCATAACCATATCTTTCGCAATATTTTAGGCATCCATCAATAAAAACAGGTGATTTTTTGAAATTTTTAATTGTCTGGATATTTTCATTTAACCATTCGACAATATCCTTGTCTTCGTTTTTTACAAAGCCAATCTCAAAATTAGTAACCCTTTTTGCCATCACAAACCCATCATTAACTAAAATTGGAACCTTGACCGCGGCTGCTTTTCCTACAATACCGCTTGTGAACCTCCATTTTGTGTAGGCTGCAAAAATTAAATCACACGACTGCATACCAGATATTAGCTGGTCATTTGAAAGATATTGATCAGTAATTAATAAATTCTTCCTTTCATTGGCAGTGGATTGTTGAAGGATAATTTTATCATTTTCCGTCCATCCGTTGTATTCAATCCTTCCACCCATAACAAAGAAGTATCGGTCTTCAGGTAATTTCAAAGATAATTGCAGGAAATCAGTGACTCCTTTACGGTGTTCAAGTGACCCCCAAATACCAATAACAAAACGTTCACAAGCAAGTGTTTGTATATGTTCTCCAAATGAATTATCTTGTAATGTTGTTGCAATTGAAACAATATCAGGAATTTCAATAACCGGTTTTTTTATTATTTCGGACATAAATGGAATTGCATCTTCCATCAAGACTCCAATTTTTCGACACCATTTGCTTTTTAAATTGTGATACGGATCAATGGGGCCTAATCTTAAGGAACTTTTATTTAGGAGCCTCGTGTCTTGAGGTTGAAAAAGGATCCCACTGAATGGGATAGTCATTTTTTTTTCAATTTCCCAATTTGCAACATATGAGCCTATTGATGAATCTATATATTCGAAGAACAGTAAATCTGGAAAAATTGAATCCTGCTTTAAATTTTTAACATGAGTAAATAGTGCGTTCCAATTTGACAACGATTTTTCACGATTTTTCCAAATTTCCGAACACAAAAAAAAACACAGGGAACGAATCTTTGAAATGGATTTAGGTTTCTTTGATTTTAGTTGATTAGAGGACTCAGTTGATTTAGATTTATCAATATTTGGAGAAAAATGCATGACCTCATGTCCAAGTTCGCAAAAAGCTTTATCTAGTAATGCTTTATATTCAAAATGGTGACCACCTGCTGAAGGAGTGATAATTAATATGCGCATTATTATTGGTTTGGGCTTGATATAATTTTTATGAAATGTATAGACATATTGAAACTAGCTAGTACTAATCGAGAACAAAAATCATTTTTTTTGTATTAAAGACAATTTTTGATTTATTTGAAAAATATCTTAACTTAAAGCGTTGTATTATCCATGCCGCCCAATTCAATTTTACCAGACGAAATAGTGCTTCAAATCGGCAGAAAACCTTATATATCAACATAGCAATTTTTTCTTCAGGACGGATTATAACTTTATCTATTTCAAAATTAGCCTCGATCAAATATTCATCAATATGGTCTAGACTAAGTTGGTTCTCCAAGCGGTATCTGAATCCACCAATTAAAGCATCAGTAACAAATAGTCTGTCATATTGAAAGAATCTGAGCCATAGTTCAAAATCTCCAGCATATTTAAGGTTAACGTTTAACGAAGAACCGGTTTTTTCCCATAATTGTCTTCGCCAAAATGTCGATTCCTGTTGTATCCACTTAAAATCGTGATTGTAAAAATCAAACTTTGTAAACATTCTGCTTTGAATACAATGTATAGTTCTTCCAAATTCATCATAAAAAGTATTCGCACCTGTTAGCCAGTTTATGTTTGGGATATTGTCGAAAATTTCAGCTACCGTAAACAGGGCATTTTTGTGGTACATGTCATCTGAGTTGATCCATGCCATTATGTCTCCTGTACTACGATCAAATCCCTT
>JBAXWR010000359.1:0-6637 GCA_037128295.1 Mariniphaga sp. | reverse complement strand
CCCCAAGCGTACTGTGAACCTTCATGGCACAACCAATGATTTTGTAAGTCAACTCATCCTTTTCCATTTTGATCAGAATTTTTAAATAATTGAACAATAGAACTTTATATAACTGTCTGAATCAGAATATGTCTGAATCAGAATTTACTGAATTTCAGAATTTACAGAATTATTATATTCAAGTATTCTGTAAATTCTTTCTTTCTGTAAATCCTGATTCTGATACTTTTAACCTTTTCTTTCCCGTCAACAGCACCTGCATCATCCCCTTTTTCTGCTCGCGCAGCTTTTCGGTTTTGGACTTTAACAATTGCAGCTCTTTATCTGCAGCTTGCAGCACCTTGGCTATGGCGGTTTGCTCTGCCATGTTTGGGATTAAAACTTTTAAAGAGAAAAAATCGGAAGGGGTTACATTCAATAAACCATGTGCCCTGCCACCTTCGTGTGCTATTTTTGTTAATCCCTTGTCTAACAGGTTTGCTTCAAAAAATTGCTCGAAAAAATCACCTGAGTTCTTTTTGTGGTTTTTTAATCCAAAACAGATGTAGAGTGTTGTTACGACTGCTTTGTCAAAGTCGTTCAGGCGTTTAGTCGCTCCCCAGGGGTAGCCATTTGAGTAACTTTTGTTGTAACAGAATTCGCCTCTTTCAACCAGAAAATAGTTGTCGGTGATTTCACTGGCAATTGTTTTGTTGAAAAAATCAGTTTGCCGTATAAAACCCCTTTGAGCCGAAATGGTTACTACATTCAGGTTACATTCTTCATTTTTTCGGGTTACCCTTTCAAAAATATCACCTAACCTTACTTCCTTCCAATTGTCTGAATCAGAATTTACTGGATTTACAGAATGAACAGAATTGTCCTTGCTACCAATTCTGTCCATTCTATCATTCTGTAAATCCTGATTCAGATGTTTTTTCCCATTCTGTAAATCCTGATTCAGCCGTTTTTTTCCCGTCAACAAATTCTGCATCAGCCATTTTTTCTGCAGCTCTTTTTGTGCGATCAGTTGGTTGTTTTTGTTGATGGCAGCATCCATCAAACCAAGGACATGGGCGATGGCGTGTTGCTCGGGAAGGGATTTTACAATGGATAATGGATAATTGATAATGTAGTCCCAATCTGCTCTTGGCATTTTAGAGCCACTTGAAACGTTCGTAGCTTGAATGAAACCGTTTGTTTGAACAAGATTAAATAAATAATCTGCTGAAATTTCTTTTGTCTTTGGTTTCAACACCCAAACTTCGCTTGAACACACTCCATCGAATACTGCTAGCCAATATTTCCGCAAGTAAGGTCTGAGTTTGCCAAATAGAATATCTCCTTTGTAAAATACATTTTTAATGCTCTTTTGCTCGGAAGAGGAAACGAATCCATTAATTTCCCCCATACCTTGCTCAAAATGCTCAAGTTCAAGACATGGTTTAGAATCATTGCTGGTTTCAGGATTGAATTTCTCTTTCCTTAATTCAGCAATTTCTCCAAATTCTACTTTTTTTAAATTATTCATTCTTAATTCTTAATTATCAATTGGTTAACCTCCCAATCACTTGGAATGGTTGTGTTGTAAAATGGTTTTGAGGTGCTATTTTGCATTGGTTTTTGTTTTAGAAGTGTTCAGTTTTTTAATTTCAGCATCAAAATCTGAGATATATTCATGGTCTTGTTTCGCACGGTATTGTTCGTATTGTTCATATGCTTTAATTTTAGCCAGTTCCGCACTTATTTTTCCTTTATCCGTCAATATGGGGTATGATGATAATTCAAGAAAGCTGTCAAGGAACCTGGCCCAATCGGTCATACTGGTCGTAATTTGCCTTTGTGCGCGATTTTCAGCCAGATCAAGATAAGCCGAAACGATTTGATTGAGTTCCAGGATATGTTCTTCATCCATGTAATTTTTGGCAATTACGACATCAGTTCTTAATATTTTACCGTTAGGTGCTTGTTTCCATGTATTTAAACCCATAAAAGGTTTTGTGGCATCGGCATTTTGATAAATGATCTCCGCTGCTGTTTTGCCCGTTATTGCCCAATGCAGTTTGTTTTGTACTTTGGCATAAAATTCCTTCGTAACTGGAGCATCTTTCTGATAATCAGTTGCAGTAGCATAGATATCTGTAATTTTTTGATATAGCCTTCTTTCCGAAGCGCGTATTTCGCGTATGCGCTCCAGTAATTCCTCAAAATGGTCCTTACCAAACGATTTGCCTTGTTTTAGCCGTTCATCGTCGATTACAAAGCCTTTCACGATAAATTCTTTTAACACTTTGGTAGCCCAAATCCTAAACAAGGTTGCCTTGTACGAGTTTACGCGATAGCCAACTGCGATAATGGTATCTAAATTATAAACCAGCGTTTGGTAGTCTTTGCCATCGGCGGCAGTTATTCGAATTTTTCGAACAACTGAATATTTGTTCAATTCACCCGAATCGAATATTTGTCCTAAATGATAGTTTACCGTGTTGATTTCAACCTCGAACAACTCGGCCATCTTTTTTTGTGTAACCCAAAATGTTTCACCGTCATACGAAAGGTCAATCCGTGTATTCCCCTGTGGTGTAGTGTAAAAGATCAGGTTTGATTGCTGCTTTATATCAATTGGCTTATCTTCTATAACAGGTGTATTGAAATATTCCAAACCATTTTTCACATTTACTTTCATCTGATCTGCATTGTGCACAATCAGGTAACAGGCATATCTGGATAGTCTGATGCTTGGATAGTCCTTTTTTGCACCTTTCCCATGGCCGATCTCCTCGAGGTAATCCTCGAAGTGATCGGTAATTTGTTGTCCGCTATTTTTGCAGGCATCTTTGGCTCTTTTGACCACAGGTAAAAAATGCCTGAACTCAGAATATTCAAGTATTTTGGAAAGTTTTCTGGCACCCCAGAATTCATTTCCTTTTTCGTCAACCTCTTTAATCTGCTCAAAAACAAGAGGTTTGCTATTTGATAATTCTTTTGTCATCCTATTTTAATTTTAGATGTGTTGATCCTTATTTTTAAAGGTGTCGAATTCGCTACCATTAAAAGGCATTGAAGTTCCTCGTACATTTGAACTATTGGAATTTTTCCAATAGTTGCTCAAATCGTAAGTTCCCTTAAATATTTTCCCATCTCATCCTGTACGGATTTCAATTCTACCTCCAATTTTTCAATCTCCTTCTGAACTTCGGCAATATCCACTTCGGCTTCTTCCTCAAAAGTGTCCACATAACGTGGAATGTTCAGGTTAAAATCGTTTTCCTGGATTTCTTCAAAAGTGGCAACAAAGCTGAACTTATCTTCCACGATTCCGGCTTGCAGTTTGCCTTCATTAAAATTGCGGTAAGTATCCACAATGTGGTCAATATCAGAAGGGCGAAGCCGGTTCTGGTTCTTTGCCGATTCATAATTTTTACTGGCATCGATAAACAACACATTGGTATTCCCCTCCTTGGAGGGGTCAGGGGTGGGTTGATTCACCTCCTGGGAGGGGCCAGATCGTTTCCCCTTATTGAAAATCAAAATAGCGGCAGGAATTCCTGTACCAAAAAACAGGTTGGCAGGTAAACCAATTACTGCTTCCAGAATGTTTTCCTCAATGGTTTTCTGCCTGATTTTCCCTTCACTGGCTCCACGGAACAGCACACCATGCGGAACCACAACACCCACTTTACCTTTGCCCTGATAAGTCGTTTCGATCATGTGGCTGATAAATGCCCAATCGCCCTTGCTTTTAGGTGGTGTGCCCCTCCAAAACCGGTGGTATTTGTCGGTTTCTGGATCAAAACTGTCGTTCGATTTGTTCTCTTCCTTGTCGTCCACCTTTCCCCACTTGTCCAACGAGAATGGGGGATTGGCTACCACGGTATCAAACTTCATCAGGGCATCCCCTTCTTTCAGTTTCGGGTTGCGGATTGTATCGCCCCAACGTATTGTGGCATTGTCGAAACCATGCAAAAACATGTTCATCACCGCCAAAGCCCAGGTGCTGCCATTGGCTTCCTGTCCGTATAGCGAAAAATTATCGGAGCCGACTTCTTCCCCGGCTTTAATGAGCAAGGAAGCTGAACCGCAGGTGGGGTCGCAAATCCGGGAGCCTGGTTTCGATTTGGTGAGTTTGGCAATAAGGGTCGAGACCTCCTTTGGTGTAAAGAATTCCCCCGCTTTTTTACCGGCATCGCTGGCAAAATTTTCGATCAGGAACATGTATGCGCCGCCAATAATATCAGTGCCTTCGAGGTGTGAGGGGCGAAGGTCCAAAGTCTCCTTGTTAAAATCGAGCAACAGGTTTTTCAACCGGGTGTTTTTATCTTTTGTATCGCCCAATACGCTGCTGTTGAAATTGATGTTCTGGAAAATTCCGGCACCATCTTCGCTGTAAAGTTTGTCGCGATTGGCTTCTACAAGGTCCTCCAAACCAATATCGATGATTTCTCCAATATTGAGTTCATTGCGGTGCTCGTACAAATAATTGAAATGGCAGTGTTCGGGTACCACAAAGCGTTCGTGTTTCATTGCCCTTTCTGCCCGTTCCTTGTCACCATTGTATTTTTTCAAATGTGTTTCATATTTGTCGTCGCGTACATCGCTCAGGTATTTTACGAAAAGCATGGTGAGCACATAATCCTTGTAAATACTTGGGTCGATGCTTCCGCGGAAAGTGTCGCAGGCTTTCCAAACTGCATCGTTGATGTCTTTCTGTGTGATTTTTTTGGTCATGAATTTATTTTATTGTGTTAATTATCATATGTTGGATAAGCTTTTCCCTGTGGGTTTCAATATTCTGTTTTATTTTTTTTTCAGTGTCGCGCAACTGTGTGATTTTTAAAATTAGCTCCTGCGTTTTCAACTCCGGCATTATGATCTCCATCTCCTCCAGTACAGCTTTTGAAATTGATGCAATGGAAGTGCCTCTTGCAAAGCATTTTAGAAACTGTTGTGAATCAGGATTGTTCAGGTACCAGGCCAAGTATTGTGGCAAAATGGAATCACTTTGTAACCGGATCACAAAAAACGAAGTAGAGGCAACCGAGGGCGGAAAATAATCTTCAAATGCGATGGCGAAGTTTTTTGTCCCTTTTGAGGCAAACAGCACATCACCAATGCGGAGGATATGTTTTTCGTTAAAATCGTTGAAATGTAAATCTGGATGCGGTGTACCAAGTAGTTGGCCGTTATCATCAAAATGTCGGGCTTGCAGATAGACCAAATCTCCTGTTGGGGCAGGTTTGGCGAAAACTCCGGTTTGGATTGATGCAATATTTTTTAGGGTTGTTTTCAAATTATATCATAGAATTCAGGGAACAGAACAAAAGTAAACCTATTTTTCAGAATTCCAAATATAATTGAGAAATAATTTAAGTACAAAGATTACTAATATTAAACAATTATACCTAAAATGAATTTAATGTATTGTATAATAATGATATATAGTGTTGATAAGTTTATTTCATGTTTTTATAATGTCCACAGAAAAAGGTGGTATTTTGGTTTTTATCAATCAGATCCCAGATCGCACATTCAAAATTTTCTTTTTTTCTGGAATAGATGATTGCTGGACTGCGGATTTTTTAGGAATGACGTTCTTTAAGATCCATTTCATTTGATGAAATTTTTAATTAACTTGTTTAAAATTATTGTTTTAATAATTCTCCAAAAACCTCATTGAAAGTTAAGGTCAGCTTTCTGGCTAGGTTGTTCAGTGATCCAACGGATTCCTGCGATCTTTTTTCCATTGCAGCAGCAACAGTTTTGTAATACCATTGCTGATCAGCTTTTGGGACATTGAACCGTTCCCATACTTTTTCGCCTTTCGAGATCGCATCCTGCCTGATCGCTTCGATATTGTCGAGCTTATCTGCACAGGAGACAAGCAACTGATCAAGAGTAGCTTCGCGACTGATGAAATCTATCGTATGCTGTTTTCTTAACCTCCAGCTTATTTTGGCATCCAAGCCCTGGCGCAAATGATCAGGTTCTGAAGCACCTTTAACCAGTATGGCCACCCGATTCCCAAATATCCGCTCAACCTGTTCGATGGTTACCGAAGTGTCCTCCACAACATCGTGCAGGATCCCGGCTGTAATGATCTCTTTGTCACAACCGGTCTCGCACAAGATCTTCATCACGTTCATTAAGTGTGAGATATAGGGGATGTTGGTCCCTTTTCTGTACTGTCCCGAATGGGCTTCAGCCACAAATTTGATTGCCCTAAAAATCATGGTTATTCTTTATTTGGTTCATCACGTTCTTTAAACAGCAAAGATATCCGGTAGGGATGACAAAACGTGTCCTCCCTGGAATTTTATTGAGGAAGTTGTACACAATCGTTAATGATGGTTGTGAAAAGACGTGAAACGGAAGAGCTGCTAGATATGCATTGTGATCTGGGAGATAAAAAGGGACTCGGCACTAAAGAAGATCATAGATATTGAAAAGCAAAATAGTCTTTGAAGGAAAGGGGAAGCGATTGCTTCCCCTTTTTGGATCATAGGGGGGAAAGAAAAGGTTCAAAATTAAACTGGTAAATAAATCGAATTAATCTATAATACTGTTATGAAAAATAGTAATTTTACAAGTATTAATCTGACGACTGTCAGGGCTAGTCAACCAAATCTGTTAACTAGGTCTGATTCTGTCAGGCCTAGTT
>JBAXWR010000358.1:0-6677 GCA_037128295.1 Mariniphaga sp. | reverse complement strand
CTCCAAAAAGTTCATCAGCACCTTCACCGGAAAGTACCATTTTTACGCCCATCGATTTGATCATACGGGCCAAAAGATACATTGGCGTTGAAGCTCTTACCGTTGTAACATCGTATGTTTCAAGATGATATATTACATCACGCAAAGCATCCAATCCTTCCTGAACAGTAAAATGTACTTCGTGATGGACTGTTCCAATATGGTCGGCGACTTTCTGTGCGGCGGCAAGGTCCGGCGATCCAATCAATCCCACTGCAAAGGAGTGAAGTTGTGGCCACCAGGCTTCCAACTGGTTGTCGCTTTCAATCCGCTTTGCAGCATATTTTTTGGCGATCGCCGAGATAACTGACGAGTCCAATCCTCCTGACAGAAGCACACCATAAGGCACATCAGACATCAACTGGCGATGAACAGATTCTTCAAGGGCATTTCTTAAAACGTCGATACTGGATACATTGTCTTTTACCGCATCATAACTGGTCCAGGTGCGACTGTACCATTTTTTTATAACACCCTCTTTACTATATAGATAATGCCCGGGAAGAAATTCTTCAATCTTTTTGCAGATTCCTTCGAGGGCCTTTAGTTCCGAAGCAAAATAATAGTTTCCGTACATGTCCCATCCCATATAAAGTGGAATGACACCAATGTGGTCCCTTGCAACGAGGTAGCAATCCTTCTCTTCGTCATACAACACAAAGGCAAAGATCCCATTAAGGTCTTCAAGAAAATCGATCCCTTTTTCACGGTACAGGGCAAGGATGACCTCACAATCAGATTCTGTAAGGAATTGATAATGATCCTCAAGCGGTTTGCGCAATTCACGATGATTGTAAATTTCACCATTGACCCCCAGAATTAATTTTCTGTCCTTACTGTAAAGCGGTTGCCCACCAGACGAGGGATCAACTATAGCCAACCTTTCGTGGGCAATTATCGCTTTTTCCCCACAATAGATACCCGACCAATCAGGTCCCCTGTGGCGGATTTTTTTTGACATTTTGAGGACCTGCGTCCTTAAATCTTCAGCTTTTACTTTTAAATCAAATACTCCGACGATTCCACACATATCTTAATAGATTAATATCTTTTCCGATTCATTTCACAAAAACAACTGCAATTGGACTAAAATATCAAAAAGTAGTTATAAATTGGAGTGCAAAAATACAATAATCTTTCAAACTACGAAAAACCATTACAAAAAGACAAAATAAGTTTTCATTTGAAAGGAACGCGCTATTCCTTTTTCTTCAGGGCATTTTTAATTTTCTGCCAGATATTAGATTTTGGTTCTTCGTCTTTTTGCACATCTTTCTTTGGTTCGCTTTGCTTGGAAGCTTCTTTCTTTTTTTCCTGAGCTTCTGCCCTACTTTCTTCCTTTTTTTGCTTGTCGCCGCCAAAAATACTCCAGAATTTCCCTTTTTCCTTATAGGTTTCCCTAAAGTGTGGAATATCAAGGATGGCAAGTGTCGATTCATCCAGGGATGGGAAAATATGTTCTTTGTAATCTTTGAAAGCTGGGTCGCGGTAGAGTTTGTTAAAAAACTTTCCTACAACCGGGAGTGCCATATACCCACCTCTGCCAAGGGCAATAGTCCTGAAGTGAATCGACGGTTCGTCTGCACCCACCCAACATCCGGTTACCAGATCGGGAGTATATCCCATAAACCATCCGTCGGCGTAATTTTGAGTCGTGCCAGTCTTACCAGCAAATGGACCTTCAATTTTGTAAAGCGACCTGATTTCTGACCCGGTACCATTATTCACCACCGATTCAAGGTAATGAGTAATTATTTTTGCAGTTTCAGGCGACATCGCTTCAGTTTCGTCCTGCTCAGGCACGAATTTTTTAAGTACCTTACCCTTAGAATCTTCTATCCTGATCAGGTAATTTGGACTTATCGTCTTCCCCAGGTTATCCAGACAGGCATAAGCCTCAGCCAATTGAAGCAATGGAACATCGGCAGAACCAAGTGCCAAGGAAGGAACTTCCGGAAGGTCGGCTTTGATCCCCATTTTTTGAGCCATGGAAATTGCCTCAGGAATCCCTGAATCCAATATCACCTGAACAGAAACAGTATTGACCGATTTTGTAAGGGCCCCTTCCAAAGAATAAAATCCGCCATATTCATCATTTGAATTTCCTGGCGACCAATCCTGATATTCAGAATAGGTCGTTTTTTCGTTTGGATAATATTTGTCAGGAGCCATCCCATTTTCTATGGCTGATGCATAAATAATTGGTTTAAAGACTGATCCAACCTGGCGAGGTGCCAAAACATGGTCATATTGAAAATACCTGAAATCGTTCCCACCGATCCAGGCCTTAATATCACCCGACTTTGGATCAAGGGCGATAAACCCGCAATGAAGCAGTTTTAAAGTATATTTGATCGAATCAATAGCCGACATCTTCAGCACTTTCTCACCTTCCCAGGAGAACATTTTCATGTTACGGGGTATTTTAAAAGCTGCGGTGATCTCATCGGAAGATTTTCCTGCATCTTTTAGCTTTTTATAGTGTTCTGAACGTTTCATCGCCCTGAGAACAATCGAATTGTTTTTTCCCCATGGGTCTTTTCCTTCCCAATGTTTCTGAAAGGTTGACTGCAACTCTTTCATCTTTTCCTGCATGGCCATTTCGGCATACCGCTGCATCCTTGAGTCGATAGTTGTAACAATTTTCAATCCATCGGTGTAAAGGTTGTAGGGAGTGCCATCTGGTTTTGTGTTTTCTGCACACCAATCTTCGAGCTGAGGCCGGATCAGTTCCCTGAAATAAGCCCCTGGTCCGGTGTTGTAAACCAGATAACTGTATTTTAATCCAAGTGGTTCGCTGCTAAATTTTTTGGCTTGTTCCCGGGTAATGTAATTTTGCCTTACCATTTGGGCAATAACGACATTTCTTCTCTGAAGCGATTTTTCAGGATTGGTACGGGGATTGTAATAATTATTGGCCTTTAACATCCCAACCAATGTAGCCGCCTGCGGGACAGTAAGTTTAGATGGTTTAACTGTGAAAAACCTTTCTGCGGCAGTTTCTAATCCAAACGTATTTTCGCCAAATGGGACAGTATTCAAATATAGAGTCAGGATTTCTTCTTTGGAATAGAGCTTTTCGAGCCGGTAGGCAATGATCGATTCCCTGATTTTCACGATCGGCATTGTCAGGGGACCATAATTTTTCCTTCCATATAAATTTTTAACAACTTGTTGCGAAAGAGTTGAACCGCCACCTGAACTTTTGTCCAAAAGCAAAATTGATTTAAATACAACCCTTAAAAGTGCCCATTCATCAATACCCCGGTGCGTATAAAAACGGCTGTCTTCAGTGGCAATCAACGCATTGATCATATTTTGGGAGATTTCCTTGTACGTGATATTGCTCCTGTTTTCAATGTAATATCTTCCAAGAAGCTTGTTGTCTTTCGAATAAACTTCTGTTGCGTCGGGTTCCTTGATTTTGTTAAGTGTGGTTGAATCAGGAAGTTCACCAAAGGTGCCAATGTAAACCAAGGCAAAAAGAATAACCAGCAAAAACAGTCCAAACAGTCCGAGTTTTAAGCCCCAGATGAGAACTCTTTTGCCCAACGATTGTTTAGATGTTGAAGATAATCCTGCAAAGAAACCTTTAATCGACTTCTTTTTGGATGGTTCTTTCTTTTTTTTGACAGACATATTTATAATTCAAAACACCATTAATTCAGTTCACTAAACTGCCCGTATCATGAAAATAGCAATCTCCGGTGGCACAGGTTTTATCGGCAAACAGTTGTCGAACACCTTATTACGATCAGGACACGAACTAATTGTAATCTCTCGTGCAGACCTTGCAGCCGGGATAGATCATCTTGCAAAGGTAATCAAATCTGCTAATGTTATCATCAATCTTGCAGGTACACAGGTTTTACAACGATGGACGGAGAAAAGCAAACAAATTATTTTATCCAGCAGGGTGGAAACCACAAGAAAATTGGTTGAAGCCGTCCGACTTAATCTATCGGAACACAAATCAATTATTTTTATAAGTGCCTCAGCAATAAGTATATATAAAAGTGGAGAAATACATGATGAACATTCAACAAACAGGGGAACTGATTTTTTAGCTTCAGTGTGTAAAGCATGGGAAAAAGAGGCTGAACCATTGAATTTCTTCAATATAAGATTATGTACAATTCGGATTGGAATGGTGCTGGGATCAACTGGTGGTTCATTAAAAACAATGTTGCCCATGTTTAAACTTGGATTAGGCGGTAAAATTGGTTCAGGGAAACAACCTTTCTCATTTATCCATATTGAAGATGTTTGCAGTGCGATTGAATTTTTAATCCTAAACGATCAATGTAAAGGGATCTATAACTTTGTTGCACCAAATCCGATTACCAATGAATTGTTTACAAGGGCATTATCAAAAAGATTGCACCGTCCTGCAATTTTTACTGTTCCTGCATTTGTCCTCAAACTAATATTTGGCAAAGCTTCTGTCCTGATTATTGATGGGGTGACAGTCAAACCGGCTCATTTGCTCAAAGATGGTTTTCATTTTAAATACCCCGATATCGGATCTGCACTGGACAATATTTTGAATTAGATAAAATTTGAAATGATGAATGATAATCCTTCTGGAGAAAAAACACCTCCGATTTATGTCGTTTCCGGTGGAAAGGGATTGGCCGGAGATTCTGTTGTTCAGTCTGTATTAATCCAATTTCCCAACAATAGGGTGCCGGTTATTGTTGTGCCAGATGTTCTGACCCAAGCTAAAATGGATGATGTGATTTTAAAAGTGCTCGAGACAAAAGGGGTCATTGTACATACTATGGTCGATCCTGAAGCCAGAAAAATGTTGATCGCTTCATGTGTACAGAGTGGGGTACGACATATTGACCTTGCCGGCGATTTATCGGATTACTTGTCCAATCTACTGAATACTCAACCGATAAGTCAACCAGGTTTATACAGGTTAAGCAATATTGCCTATTTCAGGCGTGTTGAAGCGATTGATTTTACACTTAAAGTGGATGATGGCCAGAATCCTGAAAAGATAGGTCAGGCAGATATTGTACTAACAGGCGTATCCAGGACAGGGAAAACTCCTTTAAGTGTTTACCTTGCACTGTTTGGTTGGAAAGTTGCGAATGTACCCATAGTGTCAGGTATTGACCCACCGGACACTCTTTTTACTGTCGATCCGCGAAGGGTTTTTGGTCTGAATATCTCCCCAGTTTACCTGATTGCCCAAAGGGCAAACCGTGTCAAAAGCCTTCATATGGACGAAGATACCGATTACATCAACAAACGGAAAGTTGCAGAGGAACTGGAATATGCGCACAGAATATTTGCCAGAGGAGGGTTTACAGAAATCCAGATTACCAACAAACCAATCGAATCCTCAGCTAACGAAATACTGACGATTCTTACAAGCAGGTTCGATAAAGAGAATTGGCAGAGGTAGTACTGGCAGCTGGCAACTAGCGACTGGCAACTAGCGACTGGCAGCTTACAAAACCAAATTCGGAATTCAAAACAAGCTTTGTAATCCATTCTGCCAGTTGCCAGCCGCCATTAGCCAGCCGCATTTTTCATGGTTTCTTCACAGCCGGAACCAATGTTACGCCCTTCACATCAACAGTAATCTCACCTAATCTTTTTGCAACGTCGGGTTTCATATCCTCCTGAAAACGTCCACCCAGGTATTTGGCAAGGAATTTCTCGGCAGAAGCCAACATTGCCATATTGTTTACAGGACGCGCAAAGCCATGACCTTCGTCGGGAGCAACAATGTATTCAACGGGGAAACCCCTGTCACGCAAAGCAATAACAATCTGATCTGACTCAGCTTTGTTGACACGTGGGTCATTGGCTCCCTGAACAACGAGCAATGGAGCTTTAATTTTACTGGCAGAGTTGAGCGGTGACTGCCGTTCAAGTTGTGCTTTCCCTTCCGGATTGGTTGGGTCACCCATCCTTACATGGAAAATTTTTCTTCCCGATTCCCAATAGGGTGGAATAGAATTAAGCAACGTAATCAGGTTTGACGGCCCAACAATGGAGACTCCACAGGCATAAACATCTGGTGTAAAGGCAACACCAGCCAACGTTGCATATCCACCATAAGAACCGCCCATGATCCCAATTTTTGCTGGATTTGCTATTCCTTCACCGATCAGGTATTTAACACCCCAGGTCAGGTCGTCCTGCATTTTTTCGCCCCATTGGTTGTTCCCTGCATTCAAAAACTTTTTACCATATCCAGTCGATGACCTGAAGTTCGGTGCCAGGACGGCGTAACCCCGGTTGGCAAGGAATTGAGCATACGAATTATAGCCCCAACCATCACGAGCCCATGGACCACCATGGGGAAAGACAATCAAGGGAAGGTTTTTGGCTTCAAGTCCCTTGGGTAACGTAAGATATGCTGCTATTTCAAGTCCGTCGGATGATTTGTAACGGATTGCCTTCATTTCAGCCAGATCTTTGACCGGGATATTTGGACGTGGGCGATATTGAAAGGTAAGTTTTTTGTTAGTGCGGTCAAATAAATAGACTGATCCCGGATCAACATCCGCCGAAGCGCTGAGCAGCCAATAGTTTTCATCAGTTGTATTGGAGGTAAAATAAATGTCTTCATTTGGCAACTCCTTCTTAATCAGGTTATAATCTTCTTCAAATGATTT
>JBAXWR010000357.1:0-6779 GCA_037128295.1 Mariniphaga sp. | reverse complement strand
ACCTATTTAAACAAGGAAAAGTTCTTCGAGGAAATCTATGTTTATCACCGTAAAGTGAAAATCGATGCCCATGATGCATTGTCAAGGTACAATAAGATCTATGTTTCACTTGACGAAGTGATTGAAATTCTTGACATTCAGGCACGGTTTATCGCACCGAACGGCAAAATTACGCTTCTGCCAAAAGAAAGTATCAAGGAGATCGCCAATATGGACAATGAAGGTGATTACAAGACCTTTGCCATTGAAGGTGCTGAAATTGGCGGTCAGATAGAGTATTTCTATGTCCTTCGGAAGAAGTTTGAGCCACATGCAGGTTATTTCCTTCAGGACAAGATCCCAAAAAGCAACGTTGAAATCATCTTAGCCTACCCTGCAAAACTGGCATTTCTGGTAAAGGCTTACAATGGATTCCCTGTATTTCAATTGAATACTGAAAACAAAGAGAAATTTTACCAGAGGTCCTCAGCCGCCTATATTCCAGCATTGGAGGAGGAAAAGTATGCTTTTTACAAATCAAGTTTGATGAGGTTTGAGTTTACCCTTTCCTACAATTATTACAACTCTCCGCTTCGGAAGTATTCATGGAAAACCGGTTGTGAAAATACTTACACCAACATCTATGACCTTTCAAAAAATGACAAAGCTGTTGCGCTTACAGTCTATAAGCAAAATGTCCCCGAAAATGGGACAGTTGAACAAAAGGTCAGGTCGATAGAAAATTGGATAAAAACAAATTTAAGCATTAAAAAGGAGATCGCCTATCAAAAGGAACTCAGTGAAATCCTTAAGCTTAAACAAGCAAACAGGACATCTTCGGTAAAGTTCTTTGTTGCTGTTTTGCTTGCCGGAAATATCCATTTCGAGTTTATTGAGACCGGGACCAACAGCAAGAATCCGTTCGATCCCGATTTTAATTGCATCAATTTCATGAACGAATACCTGATTTATTTTCCTGAGCTGGACCAATACCTTATCCCCGATGATATCGGTTACAGGTTGGGGCTTATACCCGATGAATATCAGGGCCAATACGGACTTTTCATGCACCCGGTTAGTTACAACGAAAAGATCAGTGCGCTGGCATACGATATACGCAAAATACCGGTTCAGGACAAATCCATAAACAACGATTCGCTCCTGATCAATTTAAGCTTGGATATCAATCAATTGGATGTTGAGGCAAAAATCCACAGATCTGTCAATGGGGAATTGGGAAGGGTTTATCAAATGATCTTTCAGGATTTAACGTTGGAAAAGAAGAAGGAATTGGCGGAGCAGCTTTTCAGAATGGGGAATCAGGATGCCAGGATCAGTTCGCTTGAGATTAAAAACGATCGTCCCAACGACATCGGACTTCATCCGATCATCTTGGATGTTACCCTTCAATCGAAGGAGTTGGTCGAAAATGCCGGTGACGATTTACTGTTCCACATTGGTGAGACAATTGGCAAACAATCTGAACTTTACCAGGAACAAACAAGGAAACTTCCCATTCAGGTGGGGATACTCCATGGTTACTACAGAAAGATTTTGTTTCAGATACCTTCGGGATATAAGGTTGCCAATCCTGAAAACCTTAGGATGAATGTTTCGATGAAAAACGGTGATAAGATCAGCTGCATTTTTACCTCTGAAGCAGAGATTAAAGGGGACCTGTTGATCATCGTTTCGCACGAATATTATAGTGATGAGAGCTATCCCGCGAGCCGGTACAACGAATTCAGGGATGTGATCAATGCATCTGCCGATTTTAATAAAAGAACAATACTGCTGAAGAAAATTTAAGGTTGGAATAGTTTGGTTCAATGTAAACTTGAAATCACAGATCACCCCGCGCCAATGTGGCATTTGAACTCCAAAATAAATGGGAATGAATAAATTGAGGGAATTAGAAATGCCAATAGGACACTAAGTCACAAATGAATTGCCTCCAGATTAAACTTGGAGTCCCATGAATTGCCTCCAGCATTAGCCAGGAGCTCTATGAATTGCCTCCAGCTTCAGCTGGAGGACCACAGGATTAAATTCAAAAAGGCTTTAGCCAAATATTTGTAATTGTCATACTATTAAAACATTACAAAATTTCGGCTAAAGCCTTTGAAATTTTTCCTTTTCTTTACCTAGGCTAAAGCCTAGGGCTATTCATAAAAACAAAAACAATAATCGACCTATTTCTTTGAAGAACCTGTCCAAGGCACAAGTGTCGAAGGATAGAAATCGATTTGCATGGCTTTAAAACGCTCACCATGATTGGCAAGGCGAACTTTGTATTCGTTCCAGTTGCGCGCAGCCGGGACACTCCATCCAATTTCGGCATACCCGGGAAGACGTGGGAAAACCATATATTCAATTTCGTCCATATTTGTGATTGTTTCCGACCACAGTGGTGCTTCAACTCCAAGGATATTCTCGCGGCCAATTCCGGGGACCAACGTTGCAGGATCCCAATTGTAACCTGTATCCACTTCAACATAACCAGCCCAATGCAAACCAAGTTTCGTTTTTGCATGATACTGCATGTCAACATAAGCTTTTGCAGCCGGTGACATGATCACCTTTGCCCCTTGCTTCACCCCCTTCTGTGCATTTTCGGCTTTTGCCCAGTATTGAACAACAGTGTTTGGCTTCATTGTCGAAAGGGCAATCTCGTCCCAGCCAATCACTTGTTTCCCGATCGAAGCAACTATTTCCTGAACTTTAACTTCAAATGGGAGATAATCTTCAATTTTTGTTGCATGTGACTCGTCACCCCCGATATGAAGGTAAGGACCAGGAGTAAGTGCGGCAAGCTCGGTAAATACGTCTTTGATAAACTGATAGGTAATCTCCTTGCTAGTACACAAAGTGCTGAAACCCACTTTCGTCCCAGTATACAGTTCTGTGGCTTTGTCGTTGCAATTGAGCTCAGGGTAAGAGGCCAGCGCAGCATTTGTATGTCCTGGCATGTCGATCTCCGGAATGATCATCACCTGTCGTTCTGCTGCATATTTCACGATATCAGAATATTGTTCCTGAGTATAAAACCCTCCTTTTTCTCCGCCAACCTGAGTGATCCCACCAATTGCAGTCAGTTTGGGCCATTTTTTGATTTCGATGCGCCATCCCTGGTCATCGGAAAGATGGAGGTGCATCACATTCATTTTATAGGCGGCCATTAGGTCGATGGTCCGTTTTACATCGCTGACCCGAAAGAAGTGGCGTGCCACATCCAGCATAACGCCCCTGTAAGGATACTCCGGATAATCGCGGACTGTTCCGGCTGGTATTTCCCAGGAACCTTCCTGAGGTACCGCACTTTCGATGTTTGCGGGGAACAGTTGCCTCAATGTCTGAATACCATTAAAAAGACCTGCCGGTTTATTGGCAGTCAATGTAACCGTCTCTTTGCTGATTACCAGTTGGTAACCTTCATCGCTAAGTTGGGCATCGCCAGGTTGTAACGAAAGGTAGATATTACCAGCTGTTTGAGCGGCAGAATTTGATTTTACTTTAATACCAAATCTCGTAGATGGATTGAGTTTGTTCGCAAGGTAATTTCCAATATGTTGTATTTCAGTGGATTCCCCTTCATAATAAATAACGCTTTTCTCAGTCAATTTGAAACTACCTTTTGCAGATACAACAGATACCGGTTTTGGAATGATGCTAATATTTGCTAACTCAACAGGTTGCGCCGAAGCAGCCATTTGAACAACCATAAAGCCAAGCAGGAAAATGGATCGTAACATGATTTTTTTATTTTTTGAGTTTTAAATTATGGAAATATTTCAATACTTCTGATAGAATGACCTTAGAAATGGGCCTAACTGATTAAAGATCGGTTTTGTAAATTCTACAAAAAGATCTTGTGGTCCTGGAGCCGGACGTGGTTTGCTGTTGCAAATGGCGAGTTGATTTGTATTAAGCGCCCTCTCATCTCCTTTGTAAGATCCCCATTCCACAAACCAGACAAATTGCCCTGGGAATTTGCGCTGTGAAATCACATTGTTTTTTGATAGATCGATGATCGAAACATCGAGTACCCCATTGGAAATCAACTCCCTCCTGCTTATGGTCAATTTTGCCTTAACCGTATTGTAAGCCTTTAGTTTTTTACCATCAGGCAAGGTAACCGTTCCAACCTCCACACTGTCGCGCGAAAGATCGGTTGTTGATTCCTTGTCATAAACCTGACCAACAACAAATTCATCGAAATTCATCCTGAGCAGTTGATCCGGCTTTCTGATCCCTGCTTTTTCGGCAGATTCAGGCGAGTAGTACGCCACAAACTCGTTGGGCCTGTTGCGAACCAACGATTCGATCACCTGGTTCAGGAAGAAGTCGGCGGTGAGCTGATATTTTCGGGTAACCTGTATCTGTTCGACAATGACCTTTAACGTGGCATTATCTTTGGCAATTTCCATTCTTCGGTCGGTATCCTTATACCCCGGTGAAAAAAGAGATGCTTGCCGATAATTCATGACGGCATCTTTCCATGAATTACGTGTATTGATTTTTTCGTTGTTTAACCCCGCATTGTATTGTTCTTCGGCTGCAAGTGTCTTGGTCTGCGCCAGTTCGTTAGAGTAATAATTTACTTTTGGGAGGACCTTCAATGCAGCAGGACAACGGCTTACCTCATCCGATAATTTGTTCATACTTTCGTAATATCCCACCACTTCCGAATACTTGAAAGGGTTATTTGCAGTCAGTGCATTGTCAATCCTTCCCTGGAAATAGTTGATGGCCATCGGATAGCCCTCTTTGACAGCCTGCAAAGCCTTCTCGGAATTGGGATTGCTCCTTAACCTGTTCGCAGCCAGAAGAGTGGCATTGTAATAATCGCCCCTTTCCAAAGCTTTTTTCCCTGCAGTACACGATATCAGCAACAAGCAGATAACGAGTGGAATAAAAATTCGTTGTATCATATTACTATTCAGTTAAATTCGGATGTAAAAATAACAAATACAATTGTAGAACAAAATTCTAACGGAGGGAAAAAAGCTTGGAGCGTGGGGCGGGAACGCGGAGAACGGAAAACGGAAAAAGGAGAAGGGAGAAGGGAAAACGAAAAAGAAGTCAGAAAAAGAGCAGTGAAAAGAATTTGAAAATTTGAAAATGATGTCGGGGGAGGATCTTTGTGTCCGCACTTTTCTTAATATCACAACTCAAGATAGTGCGCAAACAAAATTGTTATAAACATAGTAGGATTGGAAACCGGAGACCTGAAGTTGGATCGAGGTCAATGTTCTTGTTCAAAACAATACACCGTAGGTGTTAAACTATTGTAGAATTCGCGATTGCACCGAACAGAAGGCGCAATCAGAAAGCAATTATAAGATTGGATATTCGATGCGCCGCAAAGCAGAAACCCGTAATTTGCCAGCCGCCAGAAGAATTTGAAAATTTGTTGATTTGAAAATTTGAAAATGTATGTAAAACGCACCTATGTGCATAAATGAAATTCTATTTTGTATATGCTTGTAATATAAACACATAGGTAGAGAGGTAAAAACTTATGGGAACATTAGAAATGCTAAATCATTCTTTTAGAACCCTATTTGGGGAAGCGGTCTCAAACCTGTCAGCGTAAGCAGTTCCTGAAAGAAATTGATAAATGTAAAACAAAAGATCTATTCCAAATTCAAAACCCCGAAGCGGGTTTAACATGAATAACCCCGGGTAAGAGGCCAACGAGCTAATGCCCCGTCAATGCTCAAATGATGTTTGGCCTCGCAACCCGGGGGAAAGGAAGCACCCACCAAGACCGTCCGCGCTCAAATGTCCAGAAAAGAGCAAACGCCCTATCGGACGGGGAGCAGGAGCCTGTGAAGGTGAGAAAGGGAGAATGGAAAAAGAAGTTGAAATGGGGCAATTTGAAAATTTGAAAATGCCGTAGGGGCGGACCTGCGTGTCCGCCTTCATCCATATAAACATATCCGTCCTTATCCAGATAGATCCGTCCTTATCCAGATATAAATATCCGTCCTTCTATTTCCGGTGATTCCATCCACGGTTTTCACGTTCGATCACTTCGTGATCAATGGGTTAAAAGGTTTTACAATTTTGAAATCGTTTCAAAATCCGACTAGGCGTTCTTCCCCATAGGGGAACCCCAATAATAACCCCGGGTTGGCGGTACCAAGCAAAACCCCTTTAAAGGTAGAAGGCTTCCTGGACCGCCTACCCGGGGAAAAGGGGTCGTGCTCCGTGGGGAACAGGAACCGCCCACCCTGAGAAAAGGACCCTCGCAACCCAGAGAAGAATGACCACCCCCAAGCCCGTCCGCGATCAAAAGACTTGAAAAGTGCAGAGTTCGCCACTAACGAGGATGGTAGGAAAATCGTTACAAACGACAAACCATTAACCCCTCTCCGATAAATCGGAGTCCCGAAGCATCGGGATTACAAACGAGGGGGATTGAGAGGCGGATCCGTAAACTCGCAAGCCTTCAAAAAAGCGTGTCAAAACCTCGCTCCACTTCGGTTTTGCCTCACTTTTTTCGGCTCGCTCACTTGCCCTCCGATAGCTCAAAGGAATAGGCCAGATGCCTCCACCAAACTACGGGACGAATACCAAGCGGAAGCCCAGACTGCTGTAGCTATCGTCGGGGGCATAGTCGTTCCGGGCATCCGAACGACAGCGAGCAGCGTTGTGGATCCACGAGCCACCGCGATTCACACGGGCCGCACCCGATTTTGCACCAACAGGATTATTCATTGAATCTTTATCATAATTCCAATCCTTTTCCATCCAATCCCAGCACCATTCCCAAACATTGCCGCTTAGCTCGTATA
>JBAXWR010000356.1:0-6803 GCA_037128295.1 Mariniphaga sp. | reverse complement strand
TTTTGCCCTTGGTCAAAAGCGTTTACGATTTAACAAAAATAACCGTAACGGTTACAGGAAAGACGATCTATCTTGGTGTCGGTCTTAATGATACGTATATTAATTCCAAAAATGATTTACTTGGTTGTTTGTTTTTACAGGATTCGGGAGACATGATACATGATGTTGCCATGATTCAGGTTAAAAACAAGTCACTACCTGCAAAAGTTAACAATTTTATTAATCTTGATAATGCTGTAACTGATAAAAAACAGCTTAAACCAGGCATGAAATTGATTATGATAGGCTATCCTGCTGGTTTTTAGTTGTTCTGCAATCCGGTTTTGCGATGTTCGGCTCGTGTATCCAATTTTCAAAAGACCGGTATGACTTGCTACATTGTTCAATTCGTAGGCATATATCGTAGGATTGGCCTCTGGGCGGGGAGGAAAGAAAGGTTTATTCATCATTTATTTTGTCAATTACGTTTACACTACGGTTATAAAAAATGATTGTATATTTATAATGTTTATTGCTTAATTCATTAATAATATGACTTTTACAGTTTAAATTGGAACAAACCTGGATTCAGAATTGCTTCCCCAAGGATACGCGTCGGTTACAGATGGTTTAGATGAGGTATGAAATCACATTCGATCATTACACAATAACGACAGTTTACGAATGTTCCTGTCACAAAAACTACCTACAACCATCTTACCGACGAATAGTAAAAACCTCGGGTTTATTCCAGATCCATTGGACGAACTAATAAATCAATAAATTTCACCTCTTCATAAGTTATACCATACTTTTTGTACAGTTTTTCATCGAACCATGATTCATTAAAATCTTGCATTGGTACAAAAGAATATACTCGTCTTGGCACATCCTGTGTATTTTTTATCAATATCATAAGAAATCTAAAGAATTTGGTTCTCATATAAGTCATTACATTGCTAGCAATACTCTCATTTTTAAAGGGTCCAATAACAATATAAGTCTCTGTACAAGCTGATTTTTTTTCTGCTAATATAGGCCAACCAATTACTTGATGTGGATAAACATCTGATCCAGGGCTCGATCTTGGGACTATTATTTTTATCTCATCAATCCAACTTTTATTTTTAATTATTTCATCTTTACTAACATATCCAATCCCTCCATTTTGATAAAGTTTAATAGAATTAGTGAATTGACTTTTTTGCCCTTGAACATAGGTTCTTAGACCAAAAGGTTTCTGTGTGCTTACAATTTCTAAAAATGGCTTTTCATTAAACTTTATTACTTTTCTTAAGATTCCAATGGCGTCATTATATCGTATGAAAATTTCAGATCCTTTTTCCAAAAGGGGTCTGGTTGCAGGTAGATCAGAAGCTCCTTGTTTGTAGTTATAAACCTTACAGTTTCCAGTGTGTGCTTTTTCCCAAAGAAAATAACAAACCCCACCTCTAATATTTAATCCGGGAAAAACATCAGAAGTTTCAGGAAAATCATGTATTTCTGCTATTCTATCATCATTTAACAACTCTCCCCTAAATTCATCTAAACCTTTACCTCCAGAATACCATCGAGCGGGTATAATCATTATTAAATATCGAGGATTTAGTTTTATCGCCTGCTGAACAAAAAGATTGTAAATGGGAGTAGCACTTGATTGTGCTCCTCCGTCACTCAATTGATAAGGGGGATTTCCGACAATAACATCAAACTTCATATTGAATATATTTTCTGGCTTGTCTGTGTGAATAAATTGATAGGCATAGGTTTCAAGGTCATCACCACGGCTATACACCTCTTGACTAGCTCCACAATAGCTGCATTTCCCATTTTGCCAATTGTGTTCAATCCTGTCGAAAAGGATATTGCCTTGTTCATTTTCGAAAGTTTCGCAAACTGAATATTTACCATTTGCTGTTTTTGAACAATAGACACTTCGACGCGAAAGCAATGAGGTCAATTCGGTAATGGCAATGCCAAACAACTGGTTTTTGTAAATGTGGTTGATCCGTTCCTGCATGTCGGGGATTTGATTTTCCAAACCAACCATCAAACGTTTGGCAATTTCGCGAAGGAAGACCCCCGATTTACTGACAGGGTCCAAGAACCTGGATTCCTTGTTGCTCCACAACTCCTTAGGCAGGATATCCAATACCTGATTGGCCAAAACGGGAGGTGTAAAAACTTCGTCGTTGCTCAAATTTGCCAGGCAACTGAGCACATCGGGGTTGTAGTTGGTTTCATTCATCTTTGCCTAAGTTTAAGAAGTGGTTCAAGGGATATTCAGCGACTGGTGTTGGGATAAAAGCCCGATCACCCAAATCGGAAAACAGGTTGGGTTGGTTAATTGGTTGGTTTTCCAATAAATTCGCAAGCGTGTAATCACGACGTTTGATCAGGTTACCGTTTACGGCACTCCATTCCGAAAATACAATGGGTTGGGGTTTTTCGTCTGGTGTTTTAAGGCTCAGGGCATCGCCCCAAAGGATGTTCCGGTTCAGGATAAACCGGACAGATTGGCGACATTCGGCCTTACAATCATCTTTAAACAGTGAACTGTATTGGTTATCGAAAACAGTAAATAACCGTTCCTGACATTCGGTTACATTGTCCTTTAAAATGTCAACACCATAAATGCTTGAAATTGCAATAACGGCATACCGCTCCCATTCCAACTGGCTTTTGACATATCGACTCTCAACAACCGCAAGCTTTCGGCGCAGGATTTCGACAAGGAAATTGCCATCGCCACAGGCAGGTTCCAGAAAACGGGAATCGATCCGTTCCGTTTCCTGTTTCACAAGGTCGAGCATGGCATTCACTTCACGTTCGGCGGTAAAAACTTCCCCGTGGTCGGTTACCCGTTTTTTCGATTTTACCTGCTTTTCCGGGGCAGGATCTTGTAATGATGAAAGATTGTTGTCGCGCAAAATTTGAGTAGTTGCGCATCCGGCTTTTATTCAGGTAAGTAAAGGACACAAAAAAAGCGTGGACTAAGCCTTACCCGCCTTCGAGGCCCTGAGAAGCCCACACAGTGTCGATAAGTCAAAAGCCCACGCCGTTTGGCGCGAGCATTTCGCTTATTGAATCTGACACTGTGTTCGCTTAAAGAAATTTCTCAGGTTTCGAAGGCGCGAACAATAGCTAAATGCTATGTTAATATATTAAAAATCTTATTGTTATCTCTTTATTTTAAATTATTTCTGTTTTATTTCTGTTTTATTTCTGTTTTCAGGGGGATTCTCCTCCCGATGTTTTGTAAAAGTAAGAAAAAGGTTTGTTTGTGCAAGGGGGAATTTTTGGAAATAGTGAAGGCTTCTGGCGGCTGGCTGTTCGTGGTAATTGTTTGCGGCAGCTGGCAACTAGCTTCTGGCGGCTGGCAATTCGTGGTTAAAGTTTGTGGCGGAATACTGAATGATGTTTGTTAGTGGTTACAAAGATCATCGAAGTAGAATAGTGAGGGCCTGACTCAGAGAAATTGTTCAAAGTGGAAATAGTTGCTCTAAGTCAAGCCTTCACCTTATTTGACATTTACAGGCTCCGCAACCACAATAAAAAAAATGGTTGTATATTTGTAACGCTCTTTCATAATAATTCATTAACAATATGACTGTTACAGTTCAAATTGAAACAGATACAGCGGTTGGCCAGAAATTAATTACAGAACTTCGCCGCTATCCCGATGTGGTTCGGTTTGTTGAACCTGACCAGATTTCAGAACCTGTACCTGAAGGATATGTTCCGCTTAAAGAGGGTTTTGAAGAGGTCAGAAATCATTTATTAATTATTTCAAATACTGAAACAGGTAAAGAACTCATCAATAAATTAGAATCCCATCCTCAAATTGGAAAACTTGAATACCCTTCAATTGAAGACGATGAAATGGAAAATGAAAGCCTGTCTGCGGTTGATTCGGCCAAGCTGGCATTTGACAGATTAGGAGAAAAATATGATCGTAAATTCAATAATAAATATACCCGATGAAGAGGTATGCTGTTCGTATTACTAAGGCGGCACAAAACGATATTTATCAGGTAATTGATCACATTTCGAATATTTACAAGGCTCCTTTAACTGCCGAAAATTTTTTAATCGAATTATATGATGCCATATTTTCGTTGGAAGATAGTGCCGAGTCCATCCAGATTTCGACTAAATCTGACGTTTTGAAATTCGGTATAAACGCAAGAAGTATAGTGTATAAAAAATTGTGCATTATTTATACTGTTCATGGCAAAATTGTTCTTGTTAGAACTGTAACTTCGGGTGCTCTAATAAAAAGTTGAGTTTTATTTCCAATTATTTGACTATCGAATAGTAAAAGCCTTCACTTGATTTATTTCAGCAGCATTACAATATCATCCGGCAAAAATACTTTTTGATTGATGCTGTCAACTGAGCTGTTTTTTAGGAAAAGGCAAAAAATGATTTCTTTCCCAGCAAAAAATGGCAATTTTTTAGCTTTCTCTTCCAATTCAAAGATTAGTCGGGCACCATTTTCACTTTCGGTCCATTTACATTCGCCAATCAACAATGCTTTTCCATCTGTGGATTCTGCAATTACATCAATTTCAATAAGGAAGTCTCATCGGTTTTACCTTCAGGATTAAATCGGCCCAGCCATATAACGGAGCGGTACTGTCAATGATCAAACCGTGCATCAATTGTTGCGACGAACTACAAATAAATTGAAAATAATTATGTAGCTCAAAAATAATGTTTCTGCTACATAATGCCAAATATTTACGGAGTTTTTTAGCAGTCAAGCTGCTGGCAACTGGCAACTGGCGGTTCGTTTTATTGTTTGTGGCGATGGCGGCTGGCAATTGGCTACTTGCAACTGGCTATTCGTGGTCATAGTTTGTTGCGGAATACTTGAGTTTGTTTATTGGACACAATTGTTTTTATTCCGGTTTTTGAGGAATGATATAGGGTACTTTCCCGGCAAAAACGATCGGCAATTTGATGATGTTTGGTATTTTATTGACTACCAATTCTTTGTAATATTGATTTTTGCTGATCTGGGCTTTTGCCTCACGAATTTTTTTGTCGATCCGGTCACGGTAACTTTGCTCATTTTCGAATCCGATGCGGGCAATTTGTTTGATCTCAATCACGATCCCATATTTTGATTTGTCGTGGGGTATCAGCATGATATCGTACCTGCCCTCGCCACTTTCCCTGTTCGACTTGATGATGTAATCGTCGCCAATAATCGCAAGAAGGCCTAAAACGTACGATTGGTAAACATTCTCAGGTTCGCCCTTTGTGTCAAAGTAGCTGAAAGTATCACCGATGATTTCTTTGAAACCCTTCTCAAACTTAACTAATTCATTGTTTATTAGATAATTAGTCGTATCCATCAGGGTATTTCGTTTAATTTTTATGTCGGTACTTAACCATTTAAGTATAATATCCTGAAAAACAGTCTTGATTTCATAATTTGGGATGCACAATTCATAACTTTTCCTTCCTGTTTTATTCTTTGAAGTCAAATATCCACTGAAAGTCAATAAGGTCCACAATAATTCTTTGTCCGTATCAAGATCGGGGAAAACAAAATTCTCATCAATTTCTTTGACAATTGTTTCGTTATTGGTAAGTTTTAAAAGTTGTTCTCTTAGATAATTTGCGTCCTTTTTTTTCAGTTGCTCTTTTATTAAATCATCTGAACTTGTATTTGCCCAAAATGTTTTAAACCCACTTTTAAAACTGATGGCATAATTTAAAATAGACCATGGATTATAAATATCATGTGTGTTGCCAATTTTATATCCGTCATACCATTTTTTAATAAGCTCGTATTCAGTTGTCACGTTAAAATCGGATAGAATTTGCATTGTTTCAATTTCAGTAAAGCCGAATTTATCTGAAAATTCATCATCTAAAATTGAATATACACTAACGTTGTTCAAACCAGTAAAAATACTTTCTTTGGAAACTCTTAAAATACCGGTAATTAGACCTTTGTAAAGATAGATATTGTCTTTGTAAGCACCCGTCATAAGGTTGCGCATAAAAGAAATGGCATCGTTATAAAAGTCTTTGTAACCTGCTTGAATAGGTGTATCATATTCGTCTATCAGAATTACAACTTTCTCCTTATAAAATCTATGTAAATACTCGCTTAATTGTTTTATGCTATTTTCATATGTTACTTCATCCGCTCTTTTATACAAAATATCATTAAACTCTATTTTTTCAAAATCACTTAAAATGTTGTCATTAAGCAGATAAAGGTGTTGTTTATAGAGGTTTATAATCTCTGCATAAATATGCTTTGCAGTATTGGCCCAAGTAAGCTTTTTAGCATTTTTAAAGCTTATGTAGATGACAGGAAACTTTCCCCGTTTTTCTTTAATATCATTTTCTGTTTGCCAAATTTTTAAATTTTTAAACAGTTTTTCATTCTCGGGTTGGTTAATTTCAAAATAATATTTGAGCATTGATAAGTTCAATGTTTTTCCAAAACGTCGTGGCCGTGGCAATAAAATGACTTGTTTTTGAGCTTTTA
This sequence comes from Mariniphaga sp., assembly GCA_037128295.1. Lineage (GTDB taxonomy): Bacteria > Bacteroidota > Bacteroidia > Bacteroidales > Prolixibacteraceae > JAAFHB01. Next base: position 310 of record JBAXWR010000356.1, on the reverse strand, counting down.
TAACCTCTTTTATTAATAAAGACTTATCAACAAAGTAGTTATCGTTCTCAATTAAACTCTTAAAGTCTGAATTGCCAAGATCCAATTCTTTCATGTTCTTACATAATTTTGAAACCGCAAATTTACTTCTTTTTTATTCAGAAATCATATCACTAAAACAGCGAAAAGAGCGATCAGCGGCTGGCAAATGGCGGCTGGCAATTCGTTCTTATTGTTTGTGGCGCATTCCGTAAGGTTATTTCTTGGCAGTAGCAATTTTATTCCGGTTTTTGAGGAATGATATAGGGTACTTTCCCGGCAAAAACGATCG
>JBAXWR010000355.1:0-6810 GCA_037128295.1 Mariniphaga sp. | reverse complement strand
AGCAAATTACTGACTTTAGCCTTACGGCTATGCTTTAAGAAAGGGGGAGTCGTTCTAAGGTAATTTGTTTCCTTTATAATGTTTTCAAGAATAACTTGACCGAAAGTGATTAGGAATTTACATAATTGGGGAAAATAAAAACGCCCTGATCCGAAGACCAAGGCGTTTCACGTTTACGAAACCTATTTCAAATTTATTTCTATTGTATTTCTAAATATTACAAATCTGAATTTCTATCGCATTTCTACAATATTTCAAATATATTTCTACAGTATTTCAATTCTTTACATCAATTTCCACCCGGCACGATATTCGTAATGCATCAATTTGGTTGCTGCACCATCGACATCGTCAACAAATGTCTCGGTTGCAGGATCCCATTTGATTGTTTTCTTCAATTCGCAGGCGATATTTCCAAGGGTACAAACGCAGCAACTGCTGTGGCCAATTTCGACCGGAACTGCAGGGTCTTTGCGGCTCCTGACCGATTCGATGAAATTAACCTGATGAGGAATCCTTGTTTCATATGGGCCTTCGATTTTCGGCTGCTCCGGTGCATTGAACTTTGGATCGGAAGCATTGAAGTAACCACGTGAAACTTCAATCCAGCCTCCTTCACCAATAAATTTAACACCTTTGGTTTTCTTTTCGTCAAATGGCTCGGATGTCATCACCACACCGTTGGCATATTTCCAGGTAATGTATTCGGAACCATCGCCGATCGGGGAGATTTCAACCGGACCGTTTCTGTCCATGCCAAGACCCCACTGCGCGATGTCGAACATGTGTGCACCCCAGTCGGTAGTGAAACCACCACCCATCTCTTTGTACCAACGCCATCCGCCCCAGATCTCTTCATCCTTAGGTGGATCGAGTGAAATGATTGGATTGAGTTCCTTGTTATAATGAATGTTGCCAGGAAGCGATCCCAACCACAAGTCCCAGTTCAAATCAGCCGGAAGGGTTTCTTCAGGTAGATCGTAAGGCTTGGGTGGTGCGCCTACATAGGCTTTTACGTTGGTTATTTTACCAAGGGCACCTGTCTGAACCAATTTAACTGCATGTTGGAACAAGGCATCCGAACGTTGCTGGCTTCCAAGACCAAAAATGCGGCCTGTCTCACGCACAACTTTCGTTAATTCCTGGCCTTCTTTGATCGTAAAGGTCATTGGTTTTTCGAGGTAAACATCTTTACCAGCCTTTAATGCTGCAATAGCAACCCTTGCGTGCGAATGGTCAGGAATTGCAATAACCACTGCATTGATGTCTTCCCTTTTCAACAGCTCCTCAAACTTTTCGTAAGTTTGGATTTTGACCTCCTTACCAGCTTTCACATAGAAATCGGTCACCCTCTTCTCGAAACGTTTGCGTTTGATGCCATAAACATCACAGCCTGCAACTGCCTTTACACCAGGGATTTGGATAAATCCGTTCAATAAAAACATTGCCTGACGGCCCAACCCGATAAAACCCAATTTCAGGTCGGTGTCAACTGCTGACTGTGAGCAACCGGCCAATCCTGGTAAAACTGCCAGACCAGCCATTCCAACTGCCGATGCTTCAAGGAACTGGCGTCTTGACCATACTTTTTTCTGTTCTTTCATTGTTTTGTTTTAATTATTCTTGAATCATATTATCAATCCTGAAAAATCAGGAAAACCTATTTTATAGATAAAGTATTGTAAATAAACCGCACCCATGCCTTTGGCAAAAAGCACCACAATATTAAAAACAATTTTGATTGGAAGCAATATTGTTTAAAAATAAGGGAATAAGGTTTTGGGGGTAGTATTGTATTTTGAGTTACTAAGGTTAAAAAATTAAAAATAAGGTTTTTAGCCTTGGGATAGGATGTTATAAAAAACCTTATTTTGTTCTTGAAAAACCTTAGTAACCACATAAACTGAAAATATCCAAACCTTATTCCCTTATTTTTCGACTTAAGTTTGACTAATTTCTTAAATTTGGAAATTCAATTTTTAACCCAGAATAGAACGAATGTCTCAAAACATATCACAGTACGAATCGGAAAAATTTAAAGATATGGGAAAAACTGTTTTACTAAAGGAGGAAATAAAAGAATATCTTGACGAAAAGACTCAAAAGATCGACAACATTGTTGCCAATGTAAAGGGACAGATCGCCATGTTAAAGGAGCTGAGGAAGACATTGATTAACGATGTGGTGACGGGTAAAATAAGGGTCTGAACATGAATGAGTTGATATGATAAAACAGGATAAAGCTCAAAAATATGGCAAACGAATTATCAAAAAAAGCTCAGAATATATTTGAGCAAACAAGAAGGGTTGACGAAAATAATAATGAGTATTGGTCTGGGCGTGAACTGGGAAAGATTCTGGAATACAGCGAGTTCCGACATTTTAAACCTGTCATCGAAAAAGCCAGGGAGGCTTGCAGAAACAGTGGGCAACCAGTCGAAAACCATTTCGAGGTAATCCTCGAAATGGTCAAGATCGGGTCTGGTGCTGAGCGACCTTTTGATGATGGAGTAATTGAACCTGTCGATTATGCGATCTTCCAAAATCACGGTTATAAAGGGTTATATGGTGGATTGGATGCCAAAGGTATTCACGAGCGGAAAGGGCTTAAAAAGAGCCAGCATATACTCGACCACATGGGCAGTACCGAACTGGCTGCCAATTTATTCCGGGCCACACAAACTGAAGACAAATTGCGCAGGGAAAATATTAGGGGTAAAACGAAAGCCAATCAAACCCATTTTGAGGTAGGCAAGAAGGTTCGGCAAACCATTAAGGAGTTGGGTGGCACCATGCCTGAAAACCTGCCAACTGAAGAAAACATTAAGCAAATCGAAAATAAGGAGAAGAAAAAACTAGAATAATTTCCAAAACAGAAGCAGAATTGGCAAAATACGGTTACGGAGTACTAAAGTGCAAACATCAGATTGACTTTAAGTTAGTTATTCATTGGCTACATGAGGGTGTCCAAAAAGTATGAAATATTTACCGCTAAGTTACGCAAAGTGAGATTCGCAAAGGTACGCAAAGTACTAAATCACCGTATTATAGCTTTGCGTATCTTTGCGAAATCTTAGCGGTCTTTGCGGTAAAATAAACCTTTTTGGACACCCTCAAAAATAAAGCAAAAAACGCAGAACTTCTAGGCTTGCGTTTTTCGATTTCCTTCCTTCGGATGAAGAATGAACCCGGGTACAAATTTATGGATTTTTAAATACAAATTAGAAAAAATAATATTCCAAAATGAACGAACTCGACCTGCAAGACAAATACCTGATCAACTTCCTGTGTACGCAACCGGATGGATTGTTGTACAAAGAGGTAAAGGCAAATACGGTTTCGCGCCAATTCCTGATTGTCGAAGACCTGAAACATTTTATAAGTGAAACGTCCTTAAATAAAGACAATTACCGCAAATTGTTGCGAAAGTTCGACAGCGAAAAAAAGTTGCTCGATGCCTTTATGGAATTTATCAATGTCCGCATAAAATCGTCAATGAACATGGCGATCTTTATCAACGGCAACAAAACGGTCACGTTTGAAGGGGTGACCCTTTATCTGTTTTACCCTTCAGGCTCCGAATTCAAAGAAGACCAGCTTTTTAACGAAAATATATTTTCAGTTGTACAGGAGTTGCCTTACACATTCAGGCACGAAGGAAAACAACTTTACTCCTTCCGCCCCGACCTATCGTTCTTCCTGAATGGTATCTATTTGGGATATAGCGAATTGAAAAGCAACTATAACAACCAGAATGCAAAGAACAATGGCCGGAAGAAAGTCTCAAAGGATTATTTGTCTGCGGTACAGGAGTATTTGACCATTGCCGATGGAAACGATATTTCGCAAAGCATCCGAAAAGAGTTCCTCAAAATATTTGAAAAGGCAATCCATATCACCACTACCGACGTAAACGACACTTTTGTAATCAGGAACATTTCAACCTCATTCGATGAAATCAAAGGTATTGCTGCCAATAATAGTTACGACTTCGAAGAGTATGAGAAAAAATTGTCAAATGATTTTAAGATATATCCGTTAAGAAAGCCGAACGGAAGCAAGACCGAACGTTTTGAGGAGGTATTTAAAGCCCTGTATGATAAGCGTATGATCGAAAAAGAGATCCTTTATTACAATTTCATCGAAAGGGATTTCGTTAAAAAGGAGGGAAGCAAAACCAAAGAATACAAGCACAACGACGGATGGTTGATCAGTCCGCGCCCAAAACAGAAATTTGGCACCGATAAGATCCTGGGCAAAATAGGTGAGTTTCTCGAACATGAGAACGAGCCCGATTACTTTATTTCAAAACTTAAGGCAGAACTGAAATCGATGGGTGTTGGTAATGTTCAAATTGAAGAATTGATCCATAGGCGCCAGAAATACCAGAACAACAAGAATGTTTACTCGCTGCTGCTGCAATATGCTGCCGGTTTTGGGAAAAGCAATATCATTGGCTGGACGGCGCTTCAATTAAAAGACCTTCGCAAAGAAGGTAAGTACGTGTACGATAAGGTGATGTTGGTAGTTGACCGGTTACAATTGCGCGACCAGCTCGACACCAAAATGTTCAACATGAACATCAGCAACAAGCTATTTATAGAGGTTACCAATCAGAAAACTTTCATAGATGCCCTGAAAAGCGACATCCGGGTAATTGTGGTCAATTTACAGAAATTCAGCACGATAAAAGACGTGTTGGCTCCTGAAATCGTTCAGAAATTGGCCACTTTAAGGATCGCATTCCTGATTGACGAAATCCATCGTTCCAATACAGGTGAACAGCACGAGGAGATGGTGACACTCTTCGATGAGCTTCAGTCCAGTTTCGACAACAACAAAGAATACAAGGAACAGCAGAAAAGGAAAAACCTGATCGTAGGTTTCACGGCAACACCAAGCGACCATTCGCTCGCCCGTTTTGGGGAGTTCAGCCATTTTGCCGAAAATATGCCGATCTGGATACCTTTCGATAGTTATACGATGAAAGAGGCCATCGCAGACGGATATATCCTGAATCCAATAAAAGGTATCGTCCCGGTATCGGCAAAGATGTTTTTCGAGATACCCGAAAATGAATTGAAAGGATTTGAGAACGATCATGGTTATGATCCTGCCCCTGACGATCCCGATACCGGAACAGACGAGTATGGCAAAAAATATGCAATACGCAAACGGAAAATCTACGAGAACGAAAAACGCATCCAGGCCATTTCCAAATTTGTCGTTGACCGACTGGTTTCTATTGTGTTTCACAACATCAGGGGTACTGCCAAGGCAATGCTTGCAGTATCTTCCATCAAATCGGCCATTAAATACAAAGGTTATATTGACGGGTATTTTAAAGCAGCAGTGAAAGAGCCTAAATATGAGCGGTTTAAAGATTCGCCAGTTTACATCATCTATTCCGACAATCCCGATTATGTAAGTTGTGGTTCGTTAAACAATAACCTTTCGGAAGAAAAAATACTGCAGAATTTTGCGGTGAAGAAGAACGGTCTCATGATCGTTGTCGACAAGCTTCAAACAGGATTTGACGAACCCAAATTGCATACGTTGTTCCTCGACAAAGAGATCAGGGGTATCAACGCCATTCAGACTATTTCGAGGGTTGACAGGAAAATAAAATACAAGAACGATTGCAAGATCATCGACTTTTCGTACAAAAATATCAATGTCCAGAATATTAAGGTGGCTTTCGAGCATTTTAGCAATGTGGTGGTCAGCGATTTTGATCCGATTGGGGATGAATCACGCCTTGAGCTATTTTATAACGATTTGATCCATAATGAATTATTTACGCGGTATTTTGGACTATTCACTAAATACAAGACCATAGGTTCCGATATTTCGGTTATTATGGAAATGGAAAATGGTTTTGTAGATTTTATCAATTCCAGATCCAAGGATGCAAAAGAGCTCAAAAGCAAGATCAATCATTTTTTTAGAATCCTTAACCTGATCGAGTATGTGATCGAACTTGACGTAAAATTCAGTCAACCAATCTTTTTGGAATTTTGGCGCAGGTTCAACAACGAATACAATAACCTTAACAAAAATGTTGATCCTGTTGATGATGTGGAAATCTATTTTGACAATAAGATTGGAATTATTGCACCTCCGGAAACTGATCTAAAAGGTCCAAAAAAACCAGGGGGTAAAGGAGATCCACCCGGTGGCGGAGGAACCCGGTATAAATTTGATATCCTTCGATTGATCGAGAAGCGGAACAAGGAAGAAGAGGCCATTGAGGAATTGATCAAAGAATTTGAGGCCAAAATTGAATTGTTATTTGAGTATGTCAGAACAGATGATTCGGGTAAACGGCTAATAGCCAAAATAAAAGCTGGAGGTTTAGCCTTTGATTCGGAAGAAATTTATAGCGATTTTGGGAAGATCTATCGCAAATTTATTCGTCGGAATAAAGATTTGGGCGAGTTTTTCCTTAAAGAATCACAGGAAATCATCAACCAGATATGCGATGATTTCGAGAAAACGCTCAAACCGGAATATGCTGATCTGGAAGAGATTAGATTAGCAGCAGAAAAAAATGCAGCGTATCATAAAGAGGATGATAATAACGTGTAGAAGCGATGGAAAATCAATCGGAAATATTGTTTTATACTGCTGATAATGGTAAAACAAAACTTCAGGTCAGGCTTGAAGACGAAACAGTTTGGCTGAGTCAGAAACAAATAGCTGAGTTATTTGAGAAAAGCCGGGTAACGATTACCGAACACATTAAAAATGTTTTTGGTGAAGGTGAATTGGTCGAGGATTCAGTATGTCGGAATTTCCGACATACTGCCG
>JBAXWR010000354.1:0-6815 GCA_037128295.1 Mariniphaga sp. | reverse complement strand
ACAGGCAAATCACCGTTTATTAACTAATTAAAGTTAAGGTTGAAATGGCAAAAGTTACCAAGAATAAGAAAGCTGCATTGGCAAAACTCGAAGCTGGAAAGATCTATGGTTTATTTGAAGCTACAGAACTTGTAAAGACTATCACCTTTACCAAATTCGATGCTTCAGTTGACATTGATGTAAGGCTTGGGGTTGATCCTCGTAAGGCTAATCAAATGGTTCGTGGTGTAGTAACTTTGCCCCATGGTACCGGTAAAGAAGTACGCGTCCTCGCGTTGGTCACTCCTGATAAGGAAGCCGAAGCTTTAGAGGCAGGTGCTGATTTCGTAGGTCTCGACAACTATATCCAAAAAATCAAAGATGGTTGGACTGATGTAGATGTCGTTATTACTATGCCCCCGGTTATGGGTAAAGTTGGGGCGTTAGGTCGTATTTTAGGTCCACGTGGACTTATGCCTAACCCCAAAAGTGGAACTGTCACTATGGAAATCGGTAAAGCCATCAAAGAAGTCAAGATGGGAAAAATCGATTTCAAAGTTGACAAGTTTGGTATTGTGCATACTTCCGTTGGAAAAGTATCGTTTGACCCGCAAAAGCTTGTGGAAAACGCCAGGGAGTTTGTTCACTCGATTCAGAAATTAAAACCCGCTGCTGCAAAAGGTACTTACATAAAAAGCGTTTATGTATCAAGTACCATGAGCCCCGGCATCCAGGTAGAACCAAAAACCTGTCTGGAATAAGTAATCATAGTTGAAATGAAAAGATCAGATAAATTACAGGTAATTGACCAATTGACCAAAGAGATCAATTCATACAACCATTATTATCTTGCCGATATCTCAAACCTTAATGCTAAGGTTACAAGCGACCTGAGAAGGTTATGCAACAAACGGGAAGTTAAACTGGTTGTAGTTAAGAACACAATCCTCCGTAAAGCCTTGGAAAAATCTGAAAAGAATTCCACTGAACTTTATGATGTAATGGTAAACAATACGTCTGTCCTTTTTTCTAACAACGGTAGCGTTCCTGCTAAACTGATCAAAGAGTTTAGTAAGAAAAATAAAAAACCGGTACTAAAAGGAGCTTATGTTGAGCAGTGTGCCTATATAGGTGCAGATCAACTGGAGGCGTTAATCAATGTAAAATCAAAAGAAGAACTTTTGGGCGGTATTATTGCTACCCTTCAATCACCGATCAAAAATGTTATGTCCGCGCTTCAATCAGGTGGACAAACTATCGTTGGCGTGTTGAAGACTTTGGAAGAGCGTAATGCATAATTAGAATTATTAGAGTAAAAAAGAATCAATTAATATTTAAATTTCAAGTAAAATGGCAGATCTTAAAAAACTTGCAGAAGAACTTGTTAACCTGACTGTTAAAGAAGTTAACGAGCTTGCAGGTATCCTTAAATCAGAGTACGGTATTGAACCAGCTGCAGCTGCAGTTGCTGTTGCTGCTCCGGTTGCAGCAGCCGAAGCTGAAGCACCTGCTGAAAAAACTCAATTTGACGTCATCCTCAAATTCGGTGGCCAGTCAAAATTAGCTGTTGTTAAATTAGTGAAAGAACTTGTTGGCGTAGGTCTGAAAGAAGCAAAAGACCTGGTTGATAGCGCTCCAAAGGCAATCAAAGAAAAAGTTTCCAAAGAAGAAGCAGAATCTCTGAAAGCACAACTTGAAGAAGCTGGCGCTGAAGTTGAAATCAAATAGGATTTATACCTGTACTACAAGGTTATATGCGGTTTAGAATCCCGTCAAGGGATTCTAAACCTTTTCATGTTTATATTTTGGTTCCTTAATTTGGCTGATAATGTCCTCAAATTACATAAATCAAAGGATTAGTTTTGCGTCCACCCGAAGCAAACTTGAGTACCCCGATTTCCTGGAGGTACAGATTAAATCTTTTAAAGAATTTTTCCAGTTGGGAACCTCTCCGGAAGATCGAAAGAATGAAGATCTTTACCAGGTTTTTCAGGAGAATTTTCCGATTTCAGATACAAGAAATAACTTCGTTCTTGAATTTATCGACTATCAGGTCGATCCCCCACGTTACAGCCTCGATGAATGTATCGAACGTGGGCTAACTTATAGCGTCCCCTTAAAAGCAAAACTTAAGCTTTTTTGTACCGACCCTGAACATGAAGATTTTGATACGGTTGTACAGGATGTTTATCTGGGCACTGTACCTTATATGACCCCTACCGGCTCATTCGTTATCAATGGTGCCGAAAGAGTTGTGGTTTCGCAGCTTCACAGGTCTCCCGGGGTTTTCTTCGGACAAAGCGTACATGCAAATGGAACCAAATTGTATTCAGCACGTGTAATTCCTTTTAAAGGTTCATGGATCGAGTTTGCAACAGACATTAATAATGTCATGTTTGCATACATCGACCGTAAAAAGAAATTACCGGTTACAACACTACTTCGGGCCATTGGTTACGAAAGTGACAAAGATATTCTTGAAATATTTGGCCTTGCTGACGAAATCAAAGTTTCCAAAACAGCATTAAAGAAATATGTAGGCCGGAAACTTGCAGCCCGCGTTCTCAAAACCTGGGTAGAAGATTTCGTTGACGAAGATACCGGTGAAGTCGTTTCAATCGAGCGAAATGAAGTGATCGTTGACCGTGAGGTCATTATCGAAAACGACCATGTTGACGAAATTCTTGAATCTGGGGCTAAAACCATACTCCTTCATAAGGAAGAGGCAGGCTCAGGAGATTTTGCGATCATTTATAATACTCTCCAAAAAGATCCTTGTAATTCTGAAAAGGAAGCTGTTCTTCACATTTATAGGCAGCTCCGCAATTCAGAACCACCTGATGAGGCAACGGCCCGTGATGTCATCGACAAACTGTTTTTCTCTGAAGTACGTTACGACCTTGGTGAAGTTGGCCGTTTCCGTATTAACCGGAAATTAGGTTTGAATATTGATATGACGACCAGGGTACTTACAAAACAGGATATAATCGAGATTATTAAGTACCTGATTAAATTAATCAACTCGAAAACCGACGTTGATGACATCGATCACTTATCGAACCGTCGCGTTCGTACAGTAGGCGAACAAATGTTCACCCAGTTTGGCGTAGGTCTGGCCCGTATGGCCCGTACCATTCGCGAACGGATGAATGTAAGGGACAATGAAGTATTTACACCAATTGACCTGATCAATTCAAAAACTTTGGTTTCCGTTATTAATTCCTTCTTTGGAACGAATGCCCTTTCTCAGTTTATGGATCAGACCAATCCTTTGGCTGAAATGACCCATAAGCGTCGTATGTCGGCATTAGGGCCAGGCGGTCTTTCACGTGAACGTGCAGGTTTTGAAGTCAGGGACGTGCACTATACACATTATGGCCGTCTTTGTCCGATTGAAACACCTGAAGGTCCTAATATTGGGTTAATATCCTCACTTTGCGTTTTTGCTAAAATCAACGATCTTGGTTTTATCGAAACTCCTTACAGGAGTGTAACTAACGGCAAAGTCAATTTGAATAATGATGATGTGGCTTACTTCACTGCTGAAGAGGAGGAAGGCAAAATCATCGCACAGGCTAATGCCATTATTGATGCTGAAGGCAATTTTATCAATTCACGTGTAAAAGCGCGCCTTGACGCCGATTATCCTTTGTCCAATAAGGAAGATGCCAATTTGATGGATGTTGGTCCGAACCAGATCGCTTCTATTGCTGCGTCGTTGATTACTTTCCTTGAGCATGACGATGCTAACCGCGCTTTGATGGGATCGAACATGATGCGCCAGGCGGTTCCGTTATTGCGCCCTGAGGCACCAATTGTAGGAACTGGCCTCGAAAGCAACATTGCCAGGGATGCCCGTATCAATGTTACTGCCGAAGGTCCCGGATCTGTCGAGTTTGTTGACGCTACCAAAATTGTCATTCGTTATGATATGACAGATGAGGAGCGTTATGTCAGCTTCGATTCTGACCTGAAAACATATAATCTTGCTAAATACAAGAAAACCAACCAGGGTACTTGTATCGATCTGAAGCCACTTGTTCGTAAAGGACAGAGGGTGGATCTAGGTGATATCATGACAGAAGGGTATGCCACAGCAAAAGGTGAGCTTGCCCTGGGACGTAACCTTAAAGTGGCTTTCATGCCTTGGCAGGGTTATAACTATGAGGATGCCATTGTTATTTCCGAACGCATTGTGCGGGATGATATTTTCACCTCAATACACATTGATGAATATTCGCTTGAAGTTCGTGATACCAAGAGGGGTGCTGAAGAGTTTACCTCTGATATTCCTAATGTTAGCGAAGAGGCCACCCGCAATCTGGATGAAAATGGATTGATCAGGATCGGTGCAATTGTTAAACCCGGTGATATTTTAATTGGAAAGATTACCCCTAAAGGTGAATCTGACCCATCACCTGAAGAAAAGCTTTTGCGTGCAATTTTTGGCGACAAGGCCGGTGACGTGAAAGATGCTTCTTTAAAAGCATCCCCTTCTTTGAATGGTGTTGTTATCGACAAAAAACTTTTCTCCCGTGTAATGAAGGAGAAAAAGGGCAAAACCGCAACAAAACCGCTTCTTGAGCAGATCGATCACGAACTTGAGTTCGAAACCGGAAGGCTTCGTGAAATCCTGATTGATAAGCTTTTCAACCTCGTTAATGGGAAAACATCACAGGGTGTTAAAGACTATTTCAATGGCGATTTAATCACCAAAGGGAATAAATTTACTTTAAAACAACTACAAAGTGTTGATTATCTGAATGTTAATCCAAATAAATGGACTACCGACAAGGATAAAAACGATATGATTTCTGCATTGGTGAATAATTTCATCATGAAATACAAAGAGGCAGAGGCTGTTGCACGTCGCAAGCGTTACAATGTGACCATTGGGGATGAACTCCCCGCAGGTATCCTTCAATTGGCAAAAGTCTATATTGCGAAGAAACGTAAGCTTCAGATTGGGGATAAAATGGCCGGACGGCATGGAAACAAAGGTATTGTTTCACGCATCGTTCGCGACGAAGATCTCCCTTTTCTTGCAGATGGAACACCTGTCGATATCGTTCTGAATCCTCTTGGTGTGCCTTCACGTATGAACCTGGGTCAGATTTATGAAACTGTACTTGGTTGGGCCGGAAAAGAATTGGGTCTTACATTTGCAACTCCTATCTTTGATGGTGCAACACTGACTCAAATTTCTGAATATACTGACAAAGCAAGAATTCCTCGTTTCGGGAAAACTAATCTTTACGACGGGGAAACTGGTGATCCTTTCGACCAACCGGCAACTGTAGGTGTTATTTACATGCTGAAATTGGGTCATATGGTTGAAGATAAGATGCACGCCCGTTCAATTGGTCCATATTCCCTCATCACGCAGCAACCACTCGGTGGTAAAGCCCAGTTTGGAGGTCAGCGTTTTGGTGAAATGGAGGTTTGGGCACTCGAAGCGTTCGGTGCTGCAAATATTCTTCAGGAAATCCTGACTGTGAAATCGGATGACGTGATTGGTCGTGCGAAAGCTTATGAAGCGATTGTAAAAGGCGATCCACTTCCTCACCCGGGAATTCCTGAATCACTAAATGTGTTGTTACACGAGTTAAGAGGTCTGGGATTAAGCGTTAACCTGGAATAGTTAGTTAAATTTTAACTGGTTAAAGCTCGTTTTGACCAGTTAAAATTTAAGTTGAGAATAAAATTATTGATATTCTTACATTTTTTTCAAAAATATTATGGCATTCAGAAGAGATAATAAGGTTAAGAGTAATTTCACCAAAATCAGTATAAGTCTGGCGTCACCCGAGGAAATACTTGAGCGTTCTCATGGGGAAGTTCTTAAACCTGAGACGATTAACTACAGAACTTATAAACCCGAACGTGACGGTCTTTTCTGCGAAAGGATTTTCGGGCCTGTGAAAGATTACGAATGTCATTGCGGTAAGTACAAACGGATCCGTTACCGCGGAATCGTGTGCGACCGTTGTGGGGTCGAAGTCACAGAGAAAAAAGTTCGCCGCGAAAGGATGGGACATATTTCACTGGTTGTACCTGTTGTCCACATCTGGTATTTTAAATCACTGCCAAACAAAGTCGGTTACTTATTGGGATTGCCCACTAAGAAGCTCGACACTATTATCTACTATGAACGTTATGTTGTAATCAATGCCGGGATCAAACGTAACGATGGGATTAAGTACCTCGATTTTCTGACAGAGGAAGAGTACATTGACATAATGGAATCTTTACCAAAAGACAATCAGGCACTTGATGATGAGCATCCTGATAAATTCATTGCGGATATGGGTGCGATCGCGCTCCATAAACTGCTGGAAAGGCTCGAACTCGATGAATTATCCTACGATTTGAGACATAAGGCTGGAAATGAAACATCACAACAGCGTAAAAATGAAGCTTTAAAAAGGTTGAACGTTGTTGAAGCTTTCCGTGCCTCGAAAGGAAGAAATAAACCCGAATGGATGATTGTTAAAGTTGTCCCGGTTATACCTCCTGATTTACGTCCTTTGGTTCCTTTGGACGGTGGCCGTTTTGCAACTTCCGACTTGAACGACCTTTATCGTCGTGTGATTATCCGCAATAACCGTTTGAAACGATTGATCGAAATCAAGGCTCCTGAAGTTATCCTTCGCAACGAGAAGAGGATGTTACAGGAAGCTGTTGATTCACTGTTTGATAACAGCCGTAAATCGAATGCTGTTAAAACAGATAACAACCGTCCGTTAAAATCACTTTCCGATTCCTTGAAAGGAAAACAGGGCCGGTTCCGTCAAAACTTGTTGGGTAAACGTGTCGATTATTCTGCACGTTCGGTT
>JBAXWR010000353.1:0-6858 GCA_037128295.1 Mariniphaga sp. | reverse complement strand
CCATTGCAAATATTAACAAAAGCAGTAATATTCTTTCCATAACCTAAAACTTAATTGAAAGTGAAACATTTGGCGTAATCCCCAGATAACTGATGTTGCTGTCCAATATAACAGTGTCAACTACCTGGAATTGTTTGGAACTTACATTTTGCCGATTGTAAAGGTTGAACACAGAGAAACTTAAGGTGTTCTGTCTTTCACGTTGCCTGAAAAAATTAAAACGATAGGAGGCAGCCATATCAAACCGGTGATAATCTGGCAGCCTCATCGAGTTCTTGTCGCTGACCGCATAATAGCTGCCTGTTGTCCTATCAATCAGTTTTAAGGAATAAGCCCCAAGAGGTGCGGTATATGGCCTTCCGGTGGCATAAATCCATGAAGCGGAGAAATCGAAATTGCCCCATTTGTAAATACCCACGATTTTCAACTCGTGCGTAACATCGTGATTGGCATAGTAATACTTGTCTGAAATTGCAGGAAATCGGTTCTTGACCTGACCCAAGGAGTAGCTGATCCATCCGTTAAATTTCCCGGCTTTCTTTTGAGCCAGTACCTCCATTCCAATTGAATAGCCGTTTCCAACAAAAAATTGTTCCGTCGATTGGACACTGCTTCCGGGTTGGGGTACTGACCTGTAACGCATCGAATATTCAGTCACATTTTGGTTGCGCTTGTAAAAACCTTCAATGCTCATCAGGTAATCGGGCAGATCATAATTAAGGCCAAGATTCAGATGCGCTGACGAGCTTACCGGAATTTCCTTTCCATTAGAAAGTAGCCAGAAATCCCTGTTCCCCGACATGACATCTTCACGCACTACCCTGTTTGCAAACTGGTAAAAAAGTCCTGTTGCAGTGTTGAACGATATCTTTGGCGTAATCTGATAACTGGCCTTTAAACGTGGTTCAGGGTAAATTTTTCCAGTAGCTCCAAAATAGTTGGCTCTAAGACCCGCTGTGACAGTCAGCATATTATTAAAAAACAACATCTTATCCTGAGCATACGCACCAATAAGGGTTGATTTTATCAATTTATCAAGAACCGTGACCGTATCATTTTGGGAATAGGTATAGGCAATATCGTAATAAGTACCATATGCTCCGAACTCCAGGATATTCTTCCCGTCATAACTGTACTTCCAATCGTTTTTGACACTCACATCAATCAGGTTATTGTCCTCAAGGATACCGCTTTTCATCGTAGTCGATACATCATCCTTAACTACGGAAATCGAGCGCCGTTGGTCGCGTGTACTGTAAAAGTCTGAAAAACTGATCAATGAATAGGAACTCAATTTTTCACTAAGTTTTCTTGTCCATTTTAGACTTGACCCAACATTCCCATATCGGGTATAATCACTGTTCTCCATCGAAATGTTGCCGATCGGAGCCATACCACCACCGCCCGGAGGGCCTCCTCCACCTTCACGTCTTCCAAACTGCGGAGAATTGTCCAAATAATCGGTTCCATTGAAAATACTCAGCGAAAGGATGTCTTTTTTTGACGCATTGTAGGTGATTTTCCCATTAAAATCATAAAAATAAGAATTAGCCTGTGTGTTCCCCGTCCCCATCCTGAATGTCCTGGGTGAGGAAGTCGTGGTTTGGTTCATCCCACTTATTTTATCGTACAAATATCCCTGATAAGACCTTCGGAAGGCGAACTCAGAAGTAATCACGTCTTTATAAGGAATTTCAGCATAGGCATTCATACTTAATAAACTAACCTCAGCTCCAACTGTTGATTTCTTTGAATTCCCATCCTTACCAGTAATTTCAGTCACACTTGAAAGCCTTCCACCATATTTCGATTCAAAACCACCCTTGTACAACTGAACATCCTTTATGGCATTCGAGTTGAATGCACTGTAAAACCCAAAAAGGTGATCTACATTGTAAACAGTAAAACCATCGTAAATGATCAGGTTCTGGTCGGGCGTCCCCCCCCTGACGTACATACCTGCTGACCCTTCATTAGCAGCACTAACCCCTGGCATTAACTGAAATCCTCGCATAATATCCTTTTCACCAACATTGGGCAAAACTTTTAACGCGATGGGTGACATCTTGATTTTTTGTTCCAAAGTAGCCTGTTGCAGCGCTTTGTCATCCTTTCTACCATAGATGAATACTTCCGAAATCCCAACGCTTTGTTGTTTTAACTCGATATGCAATGGGGAATTGTCCTTTTTTGGCTCCAATCCGATCTCTTTGGTGTGATAACCGATGTAAGAAATCATGATCGTTGCAGTATCTGCCGGAACATTTTCCAACGCGAAATGGCCGTTCTGATCTGTCAGAACACCTTTATTGGTCCCTTCAACCCTGATCGTCGCAAACGGGATCCGCTCCCCATTGGCAGAATCGACAATTTCACCTGAAAGAAGGAAATTTCTTTTTACAGGAACCAATTTTTTCCGGGATGCCGATTTCACATTTTTCTCTTCATCCTTCAATTGGGTGAGTAGGTCAAGATGTTCCTTGTCTTTGGCAACATAAATGTAGCCATCCTGCCCCAGCAAGGTGACCATGTCCCACGAATTCCGCATCATTTTCAAAACGCCCCCAACCGTCCTTTCGTTGTCAACCATTATAGAGGTTTTGTAGTTTTGTAAGTAAACCGGGTCAAAAACAAAACGGA
The DNA here is from genome assembly GCA_037128295.1 of Mariniphaga sp. Lineage (GTDB taxonomy): Bacteria > Bacteroidota > Bacteroidia > Bacteroidales > Prolixibacteraceae > JAAFHB01. The sequence continues at coordinate 4,218 of JBAXWR010000353.1, read as the reverse complement.
TATTCAAATCGGTCCCGATGTTGAGCAAAATTTCATCAAGTGTTCCAATGTAATCCTTGGGGAGTTTAAAATTCTCAACTGTCTGAGCTTTAAGGAAAAGCGGAAATAAAGACAATAATATAATTGTAAATAATCGTTTGGTCATTTTACATGATTAAATATATGACTAGATGAACTGTCGAAACAGTTGGTTGCTTTATGTTTCATTAAAAATATGGCATCAATAAAATGGTGATAATAATTAAATAATAGCATTGTCAACATATCAATTTTGAACTTTGAAGTAAGCTTCTTTGTTTTCCAGAATAAAGAAAAATCGGTGAACAGACTGATTCTATCTGTGAAAAGGGCGATTTTACCGCTGTTTTAGATTTCGGAGTTTCTAAATTCATCAATTTTATTACATTTGGCCGCTCTCAGATTTCCGTCCAAATTCAAACACTTTAAAATTACTTCTATGGGCAATTTAATCGAAAAAACAAGGTCAGCTTATGAATATCCATTGCTGATCAAACAATTGTTCCTGGCTCCCCTGAGTTACAATCCAAAACAGGAGATTGTCTATCGTGATCTATTGACAATCAATTATATGACCTGGAAGGAAAGGGTTAATCGTCTTGCGAATGCCCTCACATCAATCGGGGTTAAACCGGGCGACACAGTGGCTGTAATGGATTTTGATTCGCATCGATACCTTGAAGCCTATTATGCCATTCCAATGTTGGGTGCGGTACTTCATACGATCAACGTAAGGCTTTCGCAGGAACAAATGGTTTATACGATAGAACATGCAGAAGATGATGTGATTATATGCCATACGGAGTTTATTCCTTTATTGGAAGGAATCAGGGGAAGGATTGCTGAAGGGCGGAAATTTATTTTGATTGATGAAGGCGGTGAGGTAGTCAGGCATCACTTCCAATTTGAAGGCACTTACGAAAATCTGCTTGCCGAAGCATCCCCCATATTTGATTTTCCTGAATTTGACGAAAATACCAGGGCGACAACTTTTTATACTACAGGAACTACAGGGCTTCCTAAAGGAGTTTATTTCTCTCACAGACAGCTTGTCCTACACACCCTTTCAACAGTAGCAGCACTTGCTACAACTTCGGTTCAAGGACGGTTTCACAGGGAGTCGGTTTATATGCCACTGACCCCTATGTTCCATGTCCATGCCTGGGGGATACCCTATATTGCTACTTATATGGGAATCAAACAGATATATCCAGGGAAGTACATTCCTGCCATGTTATTGAAACTGCTTGAAACCCATAAGGTTACTTTCAGCCATTGTGTACCGACTATTTTAAATATGTTGTTAAAAGACCCGACTTCCAAAGATTGTGACCTTTCGCGTTGGACTTGTATTATTGGGGGTGCAGCACTGCCCCGAAGTCTTGCCATTGAAGCCATGAAGAGAGGAATCGATGTCTTTGGTGGTTATGGTATGTCGGAAACCTGCCCGGTGCTGTCACTTTCGCAACTCACCGAAAAAGAGCTGGAACTGTCGATCGAAGAGCAGGCAGACCTCCGCTGCCGGACAGGATTCCCAATTGGATTGGCCCAGATGCGGGTTGTCACCCCAGATGGAAAGGATGTGCCACAGGATGATAAGACGGTTGGTGAAATTATTGTGCGTTCCCCTTATCTGACACAGGGTTACCTTAAAGACCATGTTCATTCGGAAAAACTCTGGGAAGGTGGGTGGATGCATACAAACGATGTGGCTTGTGTGAACGAATCGGGCAGTATCCGGATTACCGACCGCACAAAAGACGTGATCAAAGTTGGGGGCGAATGGCTCAGTTCATTGGAGATAGAAGATGTAATTGCCAAACATGAAGGCATTTCGGAAGTCGCTGTAATCGGCTCACCTGACCTGGCTTGGGGAGAAATTCCTCTGGCGATTATTGTCCCCAAAGAGAGCGTAATTTTCGATGATAGGGATATTATACAAATTGTCAAGATGAGCGTAGATTCTGGCGTTCTGCCACGTGAAGCCATTTTGATGAAAGTTCTAAGGGCAGATAAAATTGATAAAACCAGTGTTGGGAAAGTAAACAAGGTGGCTCTTCGGTCAAGGTTTTTGTAAACAAAATTTCGCTTTTACCCGAGATTCTGAATTGCCTGCAATAAAGGAATTCAGTTAAAATGTTTTACCAATAACAATAGGATTAGTACAATTGCCGGAATTGAAATATTGTCGTATCCAGAGGAACTTATCGTTTCTGTCAGTGTAACAACCAAGGCAATGATTACTGAAAGGATTACATTGGTCATGACACTGGAATTTATGAAAAAAGATAATCCCAAATGCAATATCATAAAGCTTGAAATAAAAAATGCACCCGAGCCAAAGTATGTTTTGGGAGATTTCGTTCTTGAAAATGGATTTTTCCAATTGCTTGATTTATAGGTCATTCCAACATATGCCGCAATCGGGTCACATAAAGTGAGGATTACCAGCGGAAGTATAAATAGCCATTTATCTGAATAGATAACAGATACATAGTAAGATAGCAGTATTCCAACAAAAAATAGTGGGCTTCCATTTGTCTTCCTTGCAACATCGTGATGCGATTTTAAAAATCCCATTTTGTCTGTCATATATAGAATTATGGCAGACTGAATGCAAAGTGCCAGAACAAAATATTCCGATGAGAATTTCTTCAGCAACAATAAGCACGATAACCCCGCCAGAACATGGGCAATCATCCGGGCAAATTCGGGTTTCATTTTTAGGAAGAGGTATAAAAATTCCCCAATCAACAGGATAAACAAAAACAGGCTTGTTAACGACATGTACAATAAGACATCTTTATCAAATACATTAGCAGAGAGATAAATAATTCCAAACAGACCAATGATTGCCCCTGAAAAGAGGAAACTATCGAAGCGGTCGAACATGCCACCCTGACCCGGAAGGAGTGCACTAAAATCTTTAGCCCCAAAAGCCCGCTTAAAAGCTGAGGCAAGAATATCCCCGGAAAATGCAGAAAGACAAACAACTACACCAAAAACCAACGATTCCCACCATGAATAATAGACTAGGTCTCTTATTAAAAATGCAGATAACAACGCCAGTATTGAGCCGTAAATGAACCCTCCCCAGGTTTTGTTGGGACTAATTTTTGGCGTTATTTTCCTTTTTCCAAAAAGCCGTCCAAAGATCTGACCACCTCCATCGAAGGTTAACACAATTGTGTAGGTGTAGATGATGACATTCTCAGGCAATAATACAAAAGCTATGAACAGTGAAAAAATCAAGTTGAAAGCAAACAATGACAAAACAAGTGTCTTTTTGCGTGATTCGGAAGGTTCGCTTTTATTACTGATTTCCATCATTTCGAGTACCCCTACAGAACTCACCAGGATGAATAGGGCAGCAAACAGTTTCCTGTCAAAAAGGACAGAGGCAATTACAGTTAAAACAATGAAAAAGTAAAAGATATACTTAACCCAATTCCCCTTCCGGCCAGATGAATCTAACTTTCTATTATTGAGGATAGTACCAATTCCCCCCAAAACGAATAAAATCCCGATAAGAATGAATACTTCCTTCATCGTTTAATGATTCTGCTTTTTCTCTTTTAATACCCACCAGAGACCCTTTACATCCGACCGTGATTCTTTCATAACCCATGTGACCACAATACTCTCCAGAAATATCAGAACCCCTGTAATCATGATAAAATAGAAAAACCATTCATAGAATCCCCAGACAAACAAAACAACGAAAAACATTCCTTTCAAATACGCACCTATCTTTGCTGAATAGGTGTGATAGCTGTGGTACTTCCTGAACTTAATAAGCGGATAGAGGTCAACAACCACCAGAAGCCCGAAAAATATCCAGATTATTGCAGTATAAGGTTTGAAATCGTCCCATTTAAAGGCGACAAGGCCAGCAAGAGCCAGGAAATAGGTTGTCGTATCTGCCAATGAATCAATGGCCGAGCCGATTTCGGTCACCTGATTAAAAGTTCGTGCGATCCATCCGTCAAGAAAGTCAGTAAATAAATTGAAGCAAAGAAAAAAAACAAACAACTGTTCGTGTCTCAGAAAAATAAAGATCATCACAAACGGAAACGAAAAAAGTCTGAAAACCGATAAAAAGTTCGGGATATTTAACGGGATATTTATGGTTTTCATGATATATTGTTGAAATAAGTTGAAATAAGTTGAAATAAGTTGAAATAAGTTGAAATAAGTTGA
>JBAXWR010000352.1:0-6887 GCA_037128295.1 Mariniphaga sp. | reverse complement strand
GTCAATATTGTTCTGCGCTATATTTTTAGCATTCTCGTCGGTTTGAACCTGGTTAACCATGATTGAGTTTGTAGGAATCCTGGCAAAGATAATGATCTCCGATAGTTTCACAGTTTCCTCGTGCATAAAAACCCCCATTACGTATTCATCCGATTTTAAAGTATCAGGAACGGCCAGCCTGTTGGTATGGTATCCAACATAGGAAAAAATGACTGAATCGCCCGGTACGCCCAAAAATGAAAACCGTCCTAACTCATTTGTCACATAACCCGTATTTTTGTTGATCCTGAAATTGGTATTTCCCATCGGTTCCTGGGTCTTACTGTCATAAACCATTCCTGTAATGAAAACCGATTTTGTAACTCTGCTCTCCTGCCCATTGACAGAACTAACTATGCAGCAAATAATCAGGGAAAAAATTGTTAATCGTAATAGATTCAAATTTCTCATCGTTTTATATTTTTAGGTTGACATACCAAAATTACAACATCACATGGCTGACATGCGAAATCATCTTTAAATATATGAAAAATAGAGGTGTGTCAATATTTAAAATACATGTTTTATAACATCAAAATTTCTTAATCACAGACATGAATAAAAGCTTATGTTTGCAGAACGGATCAGAACAGATAAGATACCAAATTTTCAAATGAACAAATTCAATTTTAAGACCAATTTAGACTCTGGTACATCAAAAGTTCAGCAGCTTGTTGACGCTTTGATCCGGTCCATCAATTTTAAGATGCTACGTGAAGGGGATGCACTACCTTCGGTAAACGATCTGATGAAAGAATCGGGTTTGTCGCGCGATACGGTTTTTAAAAGTTACGCGGAACTAAAAAGACGTGGGATTGCAGAGGGTATTCCCAATAAGGGCTATTTTGTGACACGTTCACAAAAACAGGTTTTCCTTTTCCTCGATACCTTTAAAGCTTATAAAGAGGTGTTGTACAATTCGTTCAAGCAGAACCTACCACGTAACGTGATGGTTGACATTAACTTTCACCACTACAATTTCGATTTGTTCGAGTCCACGATCCGTAATAGTATTGGAAAGTTCAATTCCTATATCATTATGAATTTTAACCATCCCGAAATACCTGGGATCATCAATGAGATAGATCAGGAAAAATTACTGCTCATCGATTGGCAGATCCATTCAAAGGAAGGGCAATCTAAAGTATATCAGGATTTTGGCGAATCAGTTTACCGTTGTTTAAACTCAGGATGGCATTTGCTCCGAAAATATAGTGAAGTTGTTTGCGTTTATCCCGAATATACCTTTCACCCTATCGACTCTGTCGAAAATGTCAAAAGGTTTTGTAATGACCATAAACTGAAATTCAGTGTGATATATGATGTGTCAGAGCTTGATATTCAGGTTGGTAAGGTTTATTTGGTTTTTGAAGATATCGACCTTGCCGCGATCCTTGAACAGGCTAACCAGAAGAAATTCAGGCTCAAGGACGATTTTGGGATTTTATCCTACAACGACACCCCCATGAAGAAGTTCATTGCCCAGGGAATAACTGTAATCTCCACCGATTTTAAGTTGATGGGGCAGAAAGCTGCCGAATTTGCATTGAGCAATTCGAAGCAGGATTTTTTGGTTCCAACAGAATTGATCATCCGGGATTCACTCTAAGGATCATAACACAACAGAACAGATTTATTAATAAATTTTGAATTTTAAACGATATGTATTTATTAGGAATTGACATTGGAAGTTCTTCGGTGAAAGCATCGTTGATAGATGGACAAAGTGGAAATTGTATTTCGTCGGCTTTTTATCCCAAACAGGAGATGAAAATCGTAGCATTAAAAGCTGGTTGGGCAGAGCAGGAGCCTCTGCAATGGTGGGAAAACCTGAAAATGGCAATCAGCGACGTGTTGATAGCATCAAAAATTGAACCCACCAAAATTGACTCAATCGGTATTTCTTACCAAATGCATGGCCTTGTGGTTGTGGATAAAAACCATGAGGTATTGCGGTCATCGATCATTTGGTGCGACAGTCGTGCGGCAGTTTATGGGAATAAGGCATTTGGAGAAATCGGAGAAGAAGTTTGCCTGGCCAATCTGCTCAATTCGCCGGGGAATTTTACCGCATCAAAACTTAAATGGGTCAAAGAAAACGAACCTGAATTGTATTCGCGCATTTACAAAATAATGCTTCCTGGCGATTACATTGCCATGAAATTGTCGGGAGAAATAAAGACAACTGCAAGTGGTTTGTCGGAAGGGATATTATGGAATTTCAAAGAAAACAACATTGCCGACATGTTGATCGACTATTATGGCTTTGAGAAATCATTTATACCGGAGATCGTTCCAACTTTTTCAGTTCAGGGTGTAGTGAACTCAAAAGCTGCCGCTGAGACAGGACTTGCCGAAGGAACCAAAATCAGTTACAGAGCAGGGGATCAACCTAATAATGCCCTATCTCTCAATGTATTGAATCCAGGTGAAATTGCCACCACGGCTGGGACTTCAGGAGTTGTCTATGGCGTGAGCGGTGAAGTAAAATATGATCCTTTTTCAAGGGTCAACACTTTCGCCCATGTGAACCATACAGCAACCTCAACCCGCCTGGGTGTATTGTTATGTATCAATGGTACGGGTATCCTCAATTCATGGCTGAATAAAACAATCGGAAATAAAGCTTTTTCATACGAAGAGATGAACCGAAAAGCTGCTGAGATTGCCATAGGCTCCGAAGGTTTAAGCATTCTCCCTTTTGGTAACGGTGCAGAAAGGGTGCTCCAAAACAAGAATATCGGGGCACAAATTTCAGGTCTTGGGTTCAACACCCATACCGAATCCCATCTTTTCCGTGCTGCCCAGGAAGGAATTGTTTTCTCTTTTAAATATGGTATGGAAATCATGGAAGAGATTGGTATCAAAGCTCAGGTAATCCGTGCGGGGAAAGCCAATATGTTTCTGAGCCCCATCTTCCGCGAAACACTTGCAGGTATTTCAGGGGCAACCATTGAATTGTACAATACCGACGGATCAATCGGTGCTGCGCGTGGCGCGGGTATTGGTTCAGGATATTATGCTTCAGCAAATGAAGCATTTGCAAGCCTTCAAAAACTAGAGATTGTACTTCCCGATACGAATAGGAAATCGGAGTATGAAGATGCTTATCAAAATTGGAAACTTCAACTTGATAAATATATCTAGTCTAAAATAAACACACTGAAATTCAAATCATTATAAAACAGTTATTTAAATTAAACATTATGACAGCTTTTAAAGGAAACAAAGAGTATTTTCCAGGTATTGACCAAATTAAGTATGAAGGGCCGCAATCCAAAAATCCGTTGGCATTCAAATGGTACGACGCGAATAAAGTAGTGGGTGGTAAAACGATGAAAGATTACCTTCGCTTTGCGGTTGCTTACTGGCATACCTTCTGTGGCGATGGTGGCGACCCATTTGGACCAGGAACCCAAATATTCCCATGGGTTGGGGCAGCCGACCAAATGGATGCTGCAAAGGAAAGAATGGATGCAGCTTTTGAATTTATCACAAAAATCGGTGCACCGTTCTATTGCTTTCACGATACCGATGTTGTTGGTGATGGAACCGTTTTCGAAATCGAAAAGCGATTGGTTAAAATGGTCGATTATGCCAAAGAGTGTCAGGAAGCCACAGGGGTAAAACTTCTTTGGGGCACAGCCAATGTATTCTCCAATCCACGTTATATGAACGGGGCATCTACCAATCCTGATTTCAATGTTCTGACTAACGCAGCAGTTCAGGTTAAAAATGCAATGGAAGCTACTATTGCATTAGGAGGTACCAACTATGTATTCTGGGGCGGCCGCGAAGGTTATATGAGCCTCCACAATACCGACGTAAAACGCGAATTGGAACATATGGGAATGTTTCTTGCCACTGCACGCGATTACGCACGCGCTCAAGGATTTAAAGGGACTTTCCTGATCGAGCCAAAACCAATGGAACCAATGAAACACCAGTACGATTTTGATACACAAACTGTTATTGGATTCCTTAAGGCTCATGGACTTGCCAACGATTTCAAGATGAACATTGAAGTGAACCATGCAACTTTGGCAGGCCACACCTTCTCGCACGAATTGCGCATGGCTGCCGATCAGGGCATGTTAGGTTCGATCGATGCCAACAAGGGCGATTACCAGAACGGTTGGGATACAGATGAATTCCCTACCAATATCTACGAGGTTACCGAAGCGATGATGGAAATCATTCAGGCCGGTGGTTTTACAAATGGTGGCGTAAACTTTGATGCCAAGACCCGCCGCAATTCAACCGATATGGAAGATATCTTCATCTCCCATGTTTCAGGGATGGATGTGTTTGCCCGTGCCCTGGTCATTGCCGACAGTATCCTGAAAGACTCGGATTACCTTAAACTGAGGAAAACCCGTTATGCCAGTTATGATAGTGGTAAAGGTGCCGAATTTGAGGCAGGCAAATTGAACCTAACCGATCTGTACAATGTTGCTAAAGAGGCAGGTGAACCGAAACAGGTTAGTGGGAAACAGGAGATGCTTGAACAACTCATCAATTGCTATATTTAATCCTATGAAGGAGCATAGCTCGTTTTATGTTGTCGGAATCACGATGGTGGCAACATTGGGTGGACTTTTATTCGGATACGACACTGCGGTGATTTCGGGTGCCGAAAAGTCAATCCAGATTTATTTAATCAATGGTTTGGGACTTGGATCGTTGGCTCATGGGGCAACGATCTCAAGTGCCCTCATAGGATGCATTATTGGCGGAATGCTCTCAGGGTTGGTTGCTTCAAAACTGGGACGGAAGAATTCACTGCTTCTTTCAGCAGTCCTGTTCTTCATCTCTGCGATTGGAGCAGGTTGGCCAGAATTTCTATTCTTCACCAAAGGTGAGCCCACGATGGGCTTATTGCTCATGTTTAACTTTTACCGGATTATTGGAGGAGTCGGAGTTGGCATAGCTTCTGCTGTTTGTCCAATGTATATTGGAGAAATAGCTCCCGCAGAAATACGTGGACGATTGGTTTCCTTCAATCAGTTTGCAATTATTTTCGGCATGTTGGTCGTTTACTTTGTCAATTATGGGATTGCCCATGGTCAAACCATTGAATGGATCAACACCATAGGCTGGCGTTGGATGTTCACCTCTGCCGCTATTCCATCGGGGATTTTTGCACTCCTTTTGATCTTTGTACCTGAAACACCACGGTACCTCGCCCTCAACAATCATGATGAAAAAGCATTGGCCATTCTTACTAAAATTAATGGCATAGAAAAGGCCAAGGCGATTCTTCAGGACATTAAAAAATCAGTTGAAGCTTCATCCGAAAAGTTATTGGCTTATGGCAAACTGGTCATTATTATAGGAATTTTATTGTCGGTATTTCAACAGTTTGTAGGAATCAACGTTGCACTTTACTACGCTCCCCGTATTTTTGAAAGTATGGGTGCTGCCAAGGATGCATCAATGTTACAAACAGTTGTGATGGGTTTGGTCAATGTAATCTTTACCGTTCTTGCCATTGTTACTGTTGATAAATATGGAAGAAAACCGCTCCTGATGATCGGATCAATTGGAATGGCTGTTGGTATGTTTGCTATTGGTGGACTGGCATTTATGAAGGTAATAGGAATCAGCACGCTTGTTTTTATTGTTATTTATACTGCTTCCTTTATGATGTCGTGGGGTCCGATTTGCTGGGTATTGATTTCGGAAATTTTCCCTAATAAAATCAGGGGAAGGGCCATAGCCATTGCTGTTGCATCTCAATGGGCTGCAAACTATTTCATCTCCTCAACGTATCCCGCGATGATGGAATTTAGCGGAGGTGTAACTTATTGTTTTTATGGAGTTATGTCACTCCTTTCTTTTGTGTTTGTCTGGAAAATGGTTCCTGAAACAAAAGGAAAAACACTCGAGGCAATGGAGGAAATGTGGCTGAAGAAGAAGTAAACTAGCAAATGGCGGCTGGTTGCTGGCGACTGGCTGCCCTTCAAAGAGGAACCATCTGGCAAACCTGATTGACAGATGGTCTCTGTATTATTGAGAAGTTCTTTTGAATGCGATTTAAGAGTTGGGAGTAATTTTACCATTAGCGGCATTTTATATCCATCTAAAATTTGAAGAATAACAAATTGCCTGTAATAATTTCTTGGCGAATTTGAGCCTCACAGTCTCAAAAGTTCCGTGAAATCACATCAACAGCACTTACAATTTTGTTTTTCTCTTTTCCCAAGGCGTTGCCGTTGGGCCAGGGTATGCTGCCACTGCGTGGCGATGACCCAGCTCGGATCATGAATCGAATCATTAATCATGATCTGTTTTGCATATTCCAAGCACATTTTGAAGCACGATCACCATCCCGGCACAATCAACAGGCTGAAGGCCTAACATGCCCTAGCCCAATGGCAACGCCTTGGGAAACGATGAACCAAAACCAAATGGCAACGCCTTGGGAAAACAAGCAAAATTTTGGATTGCGCCACAAAGTTTTCAAAAGTTGCATGAAGATACCAAACAACTTTTCAGCACTTTCACCCTCAGGACCTGTTCCCGAAATTTCGGGACGCGTAGTGCGGCATAATCTGAATCTGAAAGATAATCACCTGCACGACAACTTGTTCCTGCCTGCCGTGATTTTCGGGGATCCATCGGAAAAGCAATCCCAAACTAAGAAGCACTGTGCCAAAAAAATGTTCTACGGTGCTTCAAATTATGGGATTGCCACATCAAACAAATTGAATCTGCTAACCAGTTAATTCATTGTCGTTTGATTCGCAATGACAGTTCATGGAGGAGGATCTTCCTAACCAATTCAGTGCTCACAATTTTGTTTTTCTCTTTTCCCAAGGCGTTGCCGTTGGGCCAGGGTATGCTGC